>CASEZJ010000013.1 GCA_949292525.1 uncultured bacterium
TTTTTAAGAATGCAAATAAAAGGTTACTGATGTCTTAGTATTTCTAGGACTATTCAGTAACCTTTATTTTTTAGTATACGTCTTATATTACACGCTTACCGATTTTTCTCTGCTAGCAAAACGCCAAAAAACAAAAAGTGCCCGATTTCTCGGACAAATATCGTTAATTTTGACACCCTTTAATTGTATCAAAATGTTAGTTCTAATTATTTCTTTATTTTGAGGGAATAATCGAATTATTACAAAGTCATAAGAATACTTGTCTCTAGAGAAATATTAGTAATTTCTTCATATTAGTCTGATAATGCATTTTTTACTGCTTCATAATCCCAATAATATATACCATTCTTATAATAGCGCATTGGAACATGCGTTCCTTTATATCTAACAGACTCTGGACATTTATCTCTATAGATATTTGCATAATTGTATAACACGACTATTTTTATACCTGCTTCTACTGCCTTCTCACACTCGAAATTAATATAACTTCTATTGTCAATATAATGGCCACGTGCGCAACTTCCTGTCCATGAATTATAACTTCCACATAGGCTACACTTACCTTTTGTTAAAGTATTTGTTTTTTCACCAACAATTAAAACAAAAGTTTTGGAAGCATCCATTCTTTCTTTTAAGGATCTTTTAATGCTACAAGGTAAACTCGTGTCATATGACTGAGTTAAATCATGTGCATCAGTAAATGATAACGACCAAAATTTACTATCATTCCATTGATGTAATTTTTCTACAGCATCTGAATCTCCTGTCCAATCAGCCGCTATATATGTTCTAGTTCTATACGCCATATTTTCCTCCTACTTAAATATTGATACTTTGTCTTTATCTTTTTTGTAAACAACTATATTAATAATTCCATGAATAGATTTTTCATTTGTCAAAACAGCATTTTTTATAATTTTAAATGCTTGTTGATGATTCACGTCTGCTCTAGATCTACCAGTTCCAAACAAAGGAATGAAAATTTGATATCCCTGACCATTAGTGTCATAAAATTCAATCAATTCATCTACACAATTTCTTATCTTTTTTCTAGATGAGTTAGCTTTATTATTCTCATCAAACTTAGAAATAGCTATTAAATAAAATGTAGTATTATTTTCACCGTTTATAGTTGCAATTGTTCCTAATTCATATGACTCTTTGTTACCTCTGTTTTTTTCTTCACTAGTATACACCTTGATTGGCTCTATCTTCCTATTTTTAAGATTGTCAGAAATCATAGTACTAAGCGTTTTAGAATCTATTCCTTTAGAATTCATGTACTTTATCCATTGACCATGAATTGTAGTTAAAGAAACAAGTGGTTTATCTTGAACCAAATCATCATCAACAATTGTCTCAAATGTATCATTTACTGGAATTACAACGATCTTTTTTTCTTGTTTGTCCGTTATTTTAAATAAATCACCATAAAAAGCTAATACTTTATTTTTTCCGTTAGCCCATAATTTTTTGTTTTTTAATACAACTACAATAAAAACTAATGATATCAAAAATGAACTTAATATAATTCCAAATAATATGAATATCTTAATCCAAATATTTTCAATTTTCATATCTTCCCATGTAATAAAAGATAATACAATTGTTAGAGCTGAGAAAATTGATCCAGACAATAAAATTGTTTGTTTAAATATTGGTATAATATTCAATTTTATTTTTTTTAAGAACTCCATTATTGTTCCTCCTATTTAAACTTTCTTGTATATCTACAATTATTAATTGGAAAGTTTTCACATCCATAAAAATTGCCATACGGGCCATGACGTTTAACAAGCAATCCGCCACATCTAGGACAATGATCTTTATCGATTGTAACTATTTCTTCTTTTGTTTTTTCAGTAGATTCTGATACTTCTTCTACTTTTTCATTTTTAGAAACTACTGATTTTTTCTTCATAATCCTATGTTTTATTACAAACAAAAGAATTATTATTCCTATAAGAACTATTCCTGCAATAAGATAAATCCACCACTGAAAACTAAATAACCATTTAATAAATTTAGCAATTTCTATGCATATAAAAGAAAGCCCTAGAAATACAATCACTCTAACTATCCAATGAGTATCACTCATTAAATCGGAATCATAAATACCTAGAGCATCAAATATCATACCTACAAATCCGAAAGCTACTAGAAAGGCAATTAAGCCTATAATAGTAAGGATTATTGAATCTGCCATCGAATTGCCGGTAATCTCTATGAAGTTAGAAATAAAATCTAAAAATCCACTCAAATTGCCTTTCCTCCCTTTTATATTAACTACTCAATACCTAATGCTTTTACAGCTGCATCTTCAGGACTACTGTAAAAACTAATTTGGAATTTAGCAAATAAATCAGCTGGTACAGTTGCAATATCAGCAGCACTACTCATAGGTAATAATATCTTTTTAGCTCCCGCATCAAAGCATACTTGAAGTGCATTAGCTAAGTCATCAACTTTATTAACAGTTCCACCAATGCTCATAGAACCTAATACCATAAGTTGAGCAGCTAATGGTCTGTCCAATGCTGCACTAATGTATGAGACATAAGTAGCTAAACTTAATGATGAATCAATGCAAATACCCATGCAGTCTTCTACATGAGTCAAATAATCTTTTTGATCTAATGAAATGGTTTGACTAATATGTTTAGCGTTAGCTCTAAAGTAGTTTTGTGCTGTCTTAACT
Organism: uncultured bacterium; assembly: GCA_949292525.1. Lineage (GTDB taxonomy): Bacteria > Bacillota_I > Bacilli_A > Acholeplasmatales > Anaeroplasmataceae > CALUXS01. The sequence continues at coordinate 2,702 of CASEZJ010000013.1, forward strand.
GATTCCTTCAATTCCTTAGAATTACCCAAACCAGTAACATCAAACTTTCCGCTACCTTTTTCATTCAAAGAACATTCAATTCTAGCAACACCAATCATTGAGCTACTATTACAAATTGCGTATACAGTACCTGCACTAGAATTACCTTCTGAAATTAATTTTCCTCCACCTTGTTCTTTAACTGATACAAACTTTTCTTCCATAGTTTCTAAATCAATATAAGAGAACATAGTGTCATAGAATTCCATTCCACCAAGTTTCTTTAGCTGCTCTTTTACTCTTCTTCTTCCTTCTAAAGCATATTTTAAAATTTCTTCAACATCTTCTTTAGTATATTTATTATCAGGATATAGGAGTTTACACATTGCAGATACAGTTTTATTAACTGCCATTGTATCTCTTTGATTTAAACATCTACCTAATTTGAAATACTTATGATAACAGCTAGATTCATTTCTCTTTCTCATTTCTCTTAAGAATTCAGCAAAATAGTCTGAAATAAATCCCCAACTATCAGTAAAGAATTCTGGTCTTAATTTTGGAACTTCCCATCCAGGAAGATAAAAATGCATTCTATCCAAGAAAGCAGTATCAATCATAGCTTCAGGAAATGGTTCAAACAATGTTGAAGTCTTTAATAATGATTCAACACTTTGATTAATATTTCCTTCAAAAACCATTGACGCTTTTGCAATGATAGATTCTTTACCTCTGACAAATGAACCACTATTCATGTAGTCCTTCATTATTTGAACGCCATCGTGATCTTTGAAATTAATACCAGCTACTTCATCGAAAGCAACTACATCCCACATACCAACAAGGCCAACTTGTCTTCTATTCATGTTATAGAAAAGATTAGCTACTGTTGTTTGACCTCCAGAAAGCAAAATTGAATTAGGAGATAATTCCTTATAGATATGAGATTTACCTGTACTTCTTGGTCCAAGTTCACATAAGTTCATATTTGCTTCAATCATAGGAAGAATTCTTGCAAGCATATGCCACTTGACTCTTTCATCAAAACAAGATGGCTCAACAATAAATATCGAACTCTAGTTTATAAGGCTAGAGTTTTATTCCTAAAACTGTCACGTTTGTCACGTGTCACGTGGGGTATTTATAAAATTTATATTTCTTCTCTTATACGTTTATATATAGTAAGTAGTAGTTTAACGATTAATAATAATTTAACGATTTAATTTTATATATATTAATACCTAAAGGTACTTCTACTACTATTTATAATAAAAAAGAGACTAAAACATATAATAATTGTAGTTTTAACCCTATATAAAGAAAAATAGCCGATATTTTGGTATCGACTATACTTAACTCTAATGTCTTTGAGCTATCGCATTGATACAAAACGCGACCCCTACTAGCAAAATGATACCCTTACTAGAAAAACGATACCTTTAAAAATGACATATTTTATCGATATTTTTTAATATTTGATGCTGTTTCGTTAGTTATTTGTTAATGTATTGCATCCACTGATTGTAAATATTGTTAATTGCTTCGTTAAATAATTGAAATGAACACTTATCTTCGTCTTGATTATTATCCTTAAGTTTTAAATATTCTTGCTTCAAATCAACCATTAAGGATGAACCTTTAGAATAAAAATAGGGGTACTTCTTGTCTCCATCATCACCCACATTTTTATTTAGCCAATCCATCTTTTCAATAGCATTTATATTTTTGCCACCTCGAGTAGTCCAACCATATGAGCCATTATCATATTTTCTAGCGTACTTTTCAGTTAATGTTCCATCGCCATTCATGATGTCTTGAAAGATAGCAAAATCAATAGAATGAGTTATAGTCCTGTCCTTTTTATCTAGAAACTTAACTCTTATAACAGATGTCCTATCTTCTGGATCCTCATAACCCAACTTTTTAAATACAGCCTGTATTGCTTTATAGAATTGAATCCTCAAATATTTTGCTTTCCAAGATTCGTTTTTTGATGGTCTATGAACATAGAAATTCACATCAAAATCAAATCCTTTATTTCCATTTATCCTTCTAGTAATGAATGCTACACCGTAACGATTAGCACTTCCGACATATCCCCATTCAAACTTAATCTGTTCATCAATAAGGTCATATATCTTATCAATGCAGGCTTCAACTCTCTGCATTACTGGTTTGTACTCCTCATATGGTACATACTCAAAAATTTTAGCCATAAAGCTACCTCCTAAAATTAATTATCCCCATGCCTACCACTTGAAGTATGTATCGGTTCTTCAAATCATATAATTATATCTTTCAAAACAATATTTGTCGATAGTCGTCGCATATTTTCACTCGCTTTCATCTAAAAAAGACTTGGATTTTTACTACCTAGCCTCTACTTTCACTTTGTATCCCGAATTGAATATGAACTCAATGCTTTTATCTCGATGCACAACCGCTTTATCAATCATGATATTGAATAACTCTTCATCGAATTCAGTTTGATATTGAATAACTCTTCATCGAATTCAGTTATTGCATCGGACTTGCTTCTTAGATTCGAAATGAAGGTATTTATCTTGTTTCTTTTATCCATCACTTCTTCTTTTTCGTGCTCTAAGTCTTTTAACTTTTGAATTAGCCTATCGTATTTGAGTTCTAGTTCTTTTTGTTTAATCTCATCAGTTTCCTTAGAAGAATGAATAAGGACTTCGACTTCATTAACGACTGCTTCTATATCTTCTTGGACTTTCTTGATTTTATCTTCGATGCTTTCAACGCTCACGATTTGATCAAGGACTGATTCCAATTTTTCAAGAATCCCGTCTTTGCTTGCAATCATCTTGTTATAAGCATCGACAAACATCGCTTTTATTTCTTCTTCATTTAAAGTCGGAGTTTGGCATTGGGATTTGCTTTTCCTATCGAACTTATAGTTGCACTGCCATATGACTTTCCTGTATTTATCGTTTTTTTAATATATTTTCTTTACGCAAAAATTCGTTTAATAACGGATACTCTTCCATAGCATTCTGATATCCGCGAAATGAATTACTAACAGAATTGTTGGCATAAAGTGTATTTAAACGATTTTCTAATTCATCGAAGTTGCTTACACCAAATAATTCTAAAAGCCTTTGAGCGAGAGTTTTTGAAGTTAAAGACACCGCAATGTTTCTCAACCATTTTGGGTTTCTTGCGCAATAGACATATGATAGCGGAAACCATCTATCGCCATTAAGAAGAGTAAGATTGCTTATCAAAATATCAGCATTCACAAAATCTTCGAACGATACTAAAGGCACACATGTGTTGTGAACCCAAAAATCAGCCAACCCACAATATAATCTTCTGTTTTTATCAGATGACAATACAACATTTAATTGTTCACAAAAACTATATACATCAGAATAACAATAGAAATACGAATTAAACATGACCCCCATGTTTTCTGAATAGGATATATAAGATGTAGAAATAAGCGAATTAATCACGTTGTATCGATTAGCCTTATACAGAATGGCAATACATGAAACAATCAATTCATGCTTAAAAATAGTAAGTAAAGAAACTTTATAATTAGACGAATTGGTCAACCTTAATTCGTTTATATAAGAACTAAGTTGATCAAAGCAATAAATAAGAAAATCAAATATATTATCATTCACTACTATTTCGGAAATCAAATTTAAGAAAGTATTCCTTATGGTTGTTAGCTTTGAATATTCGCTCTTAAAAAAATTGGGGTCAAAATCATTTTGAAAGTTTATATCCTTGATTTTCTTAATTAACCTAGAATAGATTTCTTTACTCTTTAGTATCACATATTTGTCAGAATTACCAATTGCGTAGCTTTTGATAAAACCAATTGCGTTTTGATCATAGTTAATTGAATCGGGGTTATCTACCCATTCAGGCTTTGAACCTAATTGTGTTTTAATTGATGTAGGAGCACCATAAAGGGTTCTAACTAGCGAATTATAATTACTTTCATAAGTTTCAATATCCGATAAATCAATAAAATATCTGCTTTTTAAATAAATTGGTAAGCAATCCTTAAAATTTTTACCACGTTTATCAAAAATAACCGGGATAAACTTAGTGTTATCTACATCTTGATAGACTTCGGCCGATATGATTTGTGTTTCTGTTCCAACACCACCTGTTTTGTTATCAGCTTTCTCTTTATATTCTGGTGTTAAAAGCATCAAAACATTTGTAATTTCGTTATCACGAACTGTGCTTTCCATGAAGTGAGGCATGGATTGACCGAACTTTAAATCGGTCTGATCAAAAATAGTATCAATACCATCTTGTCTAAGGCGATTAACAAATTCGGATACTTTCTTATTAAATTCTTCATCTATCCAAGCATAGGAAATGAAAACCTTAGGATGCTCAATCTCGCTCATTTAAATCATTGGCCTCCTTTGTGTATTCCTCAATTTTCTTTCTTGCTTCGTTATAAATAATGTTATTCAAGTAAGAAAGTAACGCTTCTTCAGCATCATCGTTATCAAGCATGTTCCTAAAAAATTTATCGGCATTGTTTCTTCCTTTAAATAAAACGTCGTCAATCTTCTCTTTCAAGAACCCTCTAAATAATTCTGGATCGTTAGCTTTTGCTCTTCTTCTAACTTCTTCATCTTCGCCAAGCATTCTTATCAAGCCAATAATGATGCCTGAAGTTGATTCTTTGTTATAATCTCCCCCAAATCTCTCATTTAGCTCTTTGATTAAATCGTCGATACTAGTAAAAAGGTCTTCGGATGAAATCGTGATGCTTACATTACCAATTTTGGTGATAGTAATTGGCTCAATGTCGGCCCTTTCGACTTTAATTTCTTTAGTTTTCTTTTGCCTAAATTTAGAAACTTTAACAAGCGTGGAAGGGTCTATAGTTTCACCGCCCTCTTCATTTGATAGTCGTTTGGATAATTCACGATAGAAAATCCATTTTTTGTGAAGATCAGGATCATCAAATACTGTGGTTTGGTTAATCCATGAGTAGCCTTCGACAAACATTTTTATAGTCTTTCTAAGCGTCTTCTTTTCTTTATCATCGCTGATTCTGTTATAGATTGTTTGTGCTTTAGAAAGATACGAATACCATGTCTGTTTCTCTTTGTCGGTTATGTTTTCCTTTATGGTAATCTTGATGAATTCATCGATATCATATCGCGTAGTTAAGTTGTATGAATCTATTTTTCGTTCAAACTCATATATTTTATTAGGATCAGTTTCGCCAACTAAATTTAAATCTTTATAATAAGGCGCGAACGCATCTTTAATATCATCATATGAATTTCTGAAATCGAGAATAAACACGTTGCCATCTTTGCCCGGATAGGTTCTATTAAGTCTACCTAGTGTTTGGACTGCGTTAATCCCAGCAAGTTTTTTATCGACATACATCGCACAAAGTAAAGGTTGGTCGTAACCGGTTTGATATTTGTTGGCCACTAATAAAACTTGGTACTCAGAAGTGTTAAACGCATCTTTGGTTTCCTTCTCAGGTATACCATTAATCTTGGCCTCACTGAACTCAATGTCACCATATTCTTTAACCTTTAATTTCCCTGTGAAAGCAACCAAAGCCTTTATGTTTTCTATATGGTGCTCTTCGATGTATTTATCGAATTCAACTTTATATTTAACTGCTGCCTCTCTGCTATCAGTGACAACCATCGCCTTAGCATCGCCATTAAGCAAGAACATCACGTGATCCATAAAATGTTCCATGATGATTTCTATTTTTTGTTTAATGTTGGTTGGATGGAGCATCGCATAGCGATAGATAGCCCTTTGTGTTTTTGCCTTCTTAAATTCAGGATTATCTTTAATTATCTTATTAATATGGAAATAAGTATCATAGGTTGTGTAATTCTTCAAAACATCGAGAATAAAGCCCTCATCAATGGCTTGTTGCATGGAATAGCAAGTGAAAGGAGAGCTAACAACTTTGCCTTCTTCGTCCGTTGTCTTAGTTCCAAATCTCTCTAATGTTTTCTTCTTAGGAGTGGCGCTAAACCCAAAGAAAGTTATATTTTCTTGTTTTCCGGTTCTTGCAATGTCCTCTTCAATAGCATCGTTAATATCATCTTGGCCATCCTTATTGTCGTTAGCTTCATCTTCTGCCCTTGCTTCTTCAGCCGATAATGCCTTTGTAGTATTCGCTATGTAATTACCCTTAGTAGAAGAGTGGCATTCATCGATGATGATAGCGTAATGTTTGTCTTTGTTAGGATTAACCTTGGCTAAGATATACGAAAATTTTTGTATGGTTGAAACAATGATCTTATCTCCACTATTAATGGCAGTAGATAGATCGGTAGAACTAGAATCATCGTCCATAACTGTAACTTCCCCTTCTTCATGAGGGATTCGAAGCATTGCGTCTTGAAGTTGCGAATCAACCACCAATCTATCGGTAATAACGATGACAGAATCATAAATATTCTTATTATTGGAGTCGTGTAAACTAGCCAAATGATGAGCAAGCCAAGCGATGGAATAAGTCTTTCCGCTACCTGGGCTATCCATGACTAAATAATTTTGTCCATTTACACCTCTTTCTTTTACATCTTTAACTATTCTTGTGACTTCGTTAAATTGATGGTATCTAGGGAAGATGATTCTCTCGGTTTTCTTTTTCTTGTTGTTATAGGTTTTCTCTTCCTTGATTTCTAAGACGATGTATTCACCTAACCATTCCAAAATATTATCTTTGGTTAAGATCTCATACCACATATAGGATGTTTTCAAATTATTAGGAACTTCAGGATTTCCTTTTCGTTTATTGACACCCTTGTTATATGGCATGAAGTATGTGTCGTCTTTATTTAGTTTGGTAGTGAACAAAACATCATCGTGGTCCATTGCAAAACACACAAGGCAACCTTCTTTAAACTTAAAAATAAGCTGATTTGGGTCTCTCGTTTTTTGATATTGCTTAACCGCGTCTTTTATTGATTGGCCACTTGTATTGTTTTTGAGTTCAAACCAAAAAATTGGTATCCCATTAATGAATAAAGTTAAATCCCCGCGATTAGATTGCTCTTTATCGCTATTTTCGTCGATTATTTCATATTCTAGTTCTTCAGTTACACTAAAAATATTCGATTCATATTTGAGTCTAGCAGTTTCGCCAAAATCATTAGCAGGTTTAAAACCTACCATGTCAAAATGAGCACCATAAAACTTCACAGGATTTCTTAAGACATCAAGTAATCCTCTTTTACGGATTTCCTCTCTCAGGTATTTAATAAATTCAACTTCGTAATTCTTAACTTTTATCAGCTTTGCAAAGTCCTTAGGTTGGCTTTTAGAAAGATATTCAAATAAATACTTTTTATCAATGGCATAGGCTTTGTCAAAATTAGAATTAAACCCTTGAACGAAGCCATTATCTTTAACTAATTGATGCAAGAATATCTTTTGAAATCCATTTCTTTCGTTTAGCTGGGATAAATCAATCAAACTCATAAAGATACCTCCTTCTTGCCTGAGACGTATTCGTAGATAAGAGATTTTTTATAATCTCCCAAGGTATTTATTTTTTTGTCATAGTTGTTGATGATTTTTTCAATTGTTTTAATTTTCCCATTTAAATATTCAGCAATATAGTTTTGCTCTTCTAATGGAGGAACAGGCAAAAGAATATTTCCAATCTCTGATGCTGAAATATGTACCACTTTTAGTTTACTTTTCCCTCTGCTTTTTTGCTCTTGCGAAAGCGGGCAAATAAGAGCAAGATTTAAAAATATTGGATTATGGTGATGTTTACCAATAATAATATCTCCGCCTACTAATAGTTTTTTGTCTCCTAAATAAACAACATTTTTTCCTATTTCACTAATTAATTCCCCAGTTCCAGCAAACAAAATATCTCCATAATGTGCTATTTTTTGTGGGTAAATCTCTTTTTCATAAGTTTTAGAAAATGTAGAGGAAAAAGAATAATTATATTTAGTGTAAATTTCTCCATACCTTATGCATTGAGTATCACCATTTTCGTAAACTTGTTCTTTTGTTATTCCACTCCCTTTAGTTAATGAATCAAAAACATACTTGGCACGTTTGATAGCCCAATGGCAAGGTATCTTAGGAATCCATATATTTTTGTTAATTTTATAATCTCTATTTTTATGAAGGCCTAAGCAAATTGTTTCGCTAATTAATTGTAATTTATAAATATTAAACTCAGCAATTTTATTTCTATATAAATCAATAAGCTTGTTGATTTTTGAAACTTTTTCATCTAAGAAATCCGCTATTTGCTTTTGCTTTTGAATATCAGTTTCATAAGTGACACATATCTTTTTTAATCTTTTATCGCTAATAGAAACCTGAGTTGTTCCTTCACTATAAGCATTCTTATAGCCATCAAACTCATCTGACTGAATCAAATAAGTTAAATATCTAGGATCGAAATTTTTAGAACTAATATCAAAAAAACCTGTTGAAAAGATGTAATTAGCTAGTCTTTCATCGATTAGAAATGTTTTATCAGTATTTGCCATTTTGGCGAAAATAACATCGTTAATTTTAGGCTCAACATTGGCTCTTGAAGGACGATTATAGAAGGTTACCAATTCACCATTTTCCATGTCTTCACTGTCACCAGTCGAAACATATGTTTTAGTTCCCTTGAACTTTTGAACAGGTCTAGAATTGATATTGAAAAAGAAATAAGGTCTTTGAGTTTTAATCATATAACTCACTCTCCAGTTCTTTTTCTTCTTCGGATAGTTTCTTAAGTCTTTCTAAGATATCATCACTAGACTCAGGTTCATGATATACATAGAAATATTTATTAAAATTGATCTCGCAGCCTACTTTTATTAAATCTTCATCGTCTTCCATCCACGCCAAAGGCAAGAAAGGTTTAACTTCTCTATCAAAATAATCATGGATGTCTTCTTTATAAGGAATTAACTCAGTATCTTTTAACTCACTATCGGCTTCATAAATTCCTTTTTTATTTTTATAGGTATCAGCATTTTCATCGTGTTCCGATAAAGCTAAAACGACGCCCTTTAACAACGATGATTGTTTCTTGTCTTTTAATTCAGGTAATAAAGAAAGAATATAATCAGTAAATTCATCTCTATTCAAATAGACTTTTTCACTACAATTATCCTTTAAGGTTTTTACTATTCTTTCCTGATATTCTTTTCCTTTTAACATTTCACTCATTAAATCTAATTGAGCTTGAGTTTTGGAAGCCAGTTCATCTAATTCTAAATATTTGTCTTCATCGTAAAGTTTGTTAAAAGCGTTACAGGAATTTAAATTATCGATTCTATCCAAAGATATCTTGAAGTTGCGCTTGAATGGTTGCTGTATTGCCACTTCACGATAGTAAAAATCTTCTTTAGTAAATATCTTGGACATACTAGGATCTGCTTTATCAAAATCTGCATAAAGTTTAACGATTTGAGCAATTTGATTATTGTTAGGTTCTTCTGATATTTTGTTTCTCTTAAAGCCCAGACCTTTATTCATCCTAGTAAATATCGATGAGGCATTAATCAATTGGATCTTGTTCTTTCGTCTTTCGGATTTGTTCTTATTAAAGATAATGGAATAAATAGAAATACCTGTGTTATAAAAAAGTTCAGGACAAAATTGAATGATGGCTTCAACCCAGTCATTTTCAAAAATCCATTTACGAATATTGGATTCGCCACTACTTGAACCACCACTAAATAAAGGTGATGCGTTGCAAATAATAGCTGCTCTTCCATTATTGTCTAATTTATTAAGTGCATATTGCCAAAATAACATTTGTGAGTCACCGGTCCCAGGAAGCCCACCTTCATACCAGCCACCTTTTTTATTTTGCTCGATTATCTTTTTGTATTCGTCGTCACCGATTTCCTTTTTTGCATAACTCAAACCAAAAGGAGGGTTCATCAAAATCAGTCTAACTTTAGTATTTGGAAATGGGTCTGTTGTAAGCGTACTTGTTACAAGCTTGATATTCTCTGGATTTTGCCCTTTGATAATCATCTCTGCCTGTGCAATGCCCTCATACCAACCATTATTATCTTGACCATATAAAGTGATTTTGGTGTCATCGTTTAAATCTTTAATCATGCGATAACCTTCGGAAAGCATTCCGCCAGTGCCACAGGCAAAATCGCCCAAAGTGACAATCTTTCCATCTTCGTATAAATCATCACAGCCTTCAGCAAGCAAAAGTTGGGTTAAACATCTGATGACTTCTCTTGGTGTGAAGTGATCACCAGCACTGGCATTTTCAGAATATGTTCTGATAATTTCCTCCATTATGTAACCCATTTGCATTGAAGACACATGCTCGACACTTAAATCAGTCTTGGCAAACTTCTTAATAACAACATATAGTTTCTTGCCTTTGTCCATCTGCTCGATGGTATCAAAGAACTTCATTTGAGAAAAAATATCGTGTGCTACCGAATTAAATCCATCCAAATAATCTTTGAAATTACTTTTTAGATTTATTGAATCATTTAAAAGATTATTTAAAGTGAATTTAGAGGTGTTATAAATGCTAAAGCCACTAATTTTCTTAAGAGCTTTTTCATTCCTTTCGCCTTTCTCATATTCCTTAACGACATCATCCTTTGTTTTAGCGAGTATGCATTCAAAACGACGACAAATTGTCATCGGTATAATTACGTTTTGATATTCGTCTTCTTTAAAAGGTCCTCTCAATTGATTTGCAATATCAAGGATCATTTGTACTTGTTCATTAATATTAAGCTTGTCTCTCATTCTCTTCACCTCATTATCAATCATCTAATTTCATGCCAATCTCATTGAAGAGAGCGACAAGTTTCTTTTTGGTTTCCATGTTTGGTTCAAATTTACCTCTTTCCCAACGAGAAATAGAAACAAAGCTAACATCTAATATTTTAGCTAGTTCCTCTTGTGTTAAGAATTTTCTTTCTCGATACTCTCTGATCTTTTTAGCGTAATCAAACATAAGGTCACCTCATTAATACTGAACACTATTTTAACACAAAAGCCTTACAATTTCGATATTTAAAGAAACTTTTATGAGATTTTTTCTCAAAAACATAGGGGTATCATTTCTCTAGTAGGGTTTCATTTTTCTAGTAGAACCAAATTTTAAAAGTTCATCATTTTAAACCAATTTTTCTCTACTAGCAAAACGCCAAAAAACAAAAAATGCCCGATTTCTCGGACAAATATCGTTCACTTTGATACCTTTGCTTTGTATCAAAACGTTAGTTATATGTTGGTACGGGTGACAGGACTTGAACCTGCACGCCGGGGGCACTAGGTTCTAAGCCTAGCGCGTCTACCATTCCGCCACACCCGCATAGCGAATGTTATTATAATACATATATTTTAGAATGTCAATTAATTTTTTTAATGAATCCAATGTTACAAGATGGTTCAAAATCATTATGTTTCTTGTAAACAAAACCAATTAGATAAATATCATTTTCGTTGATTATATCCTTTGTCTCTAAATATAAATTATTAAAAATCACAAATGGTAGAGTTGTTGTGTCATCATATATTTCACCTTTTAGCATATAACCATTTTTACTATTTTTTAAATCTAAGTTAGTGAATTTTATGACTGCAACTTCTTTTTTGTTTAATGTTATGTGATTTAATGATGTGGCATTATTATTTAAACGATAAGGTTTAATTTCTATACTAGGATCATAAGTTATATTAAAACCTAATACCTTCTTTTCCATTGAAATTAGATAAGGTAAAGAATAATCATCTTCATTAACTTTTAGATCGTCACCTAATAGGGTGTCAATTAAATTAGCCTCTTTAGAATTATGTTCTATCAAGTTTTTAATATTAGGGTTAAATAGATTAAAAGCTCCAGCATAAACTAAATTAGCAACTTGGGCTTCTGATATGTTCACCCGACTTAAAAAGTCATTATAGCTTTTAAACAAGCCGTTTTTCCTTTCTTTAATTATTGTATCTGCCGTTTGTTGACCAATTTGATCAATACAAACTAGTGGTAGATATAATTTATTATTTTTAAATCTAAATTTATTTGTTGATACATTTATATCAACACCACAAATTGCTAAATTATGCCTTTTAGCGTATTTTAAATAATCTTGCATAGTATTAGTAGCTCCTATGACATTATTTAATATATTAGACATAAAATTACCGAAATAATGAACTTTTAAATAAGCCATTTCATAACAAACTAAAGCATAAGCTACACTATGAGCTTTATTAAAACCGTAGTTTGCAAATTTAACAATTAAATCAAAAATTGTATTAGCTAAATTAATATCATATTTATTCTTCTGACAACCACCGACAAAGTCTTTTCGTAAATGTTCCATTTGATCTATATCTTTATTAGAAATTGCTCTTCTTAAAATATCGGCCTTACCAAGTGAATAATTAGCAAATTTGTAAGCAATTTGCATGATTTGTTCTTGATAGACAATAATACCATAAGTTTCAGCTAATATCGGTTCTAAATCTTTATGTAAATATGTAAACTTTTTCCCATGTCTACGGGCTATAAATTCATCTATATTATCCATAGGTCCTGGTCTATATAAAGCTAAAACAGCGACTAAATCTGTGAATTTTGTTGGTTTTAATTTAGTTAAAACTCTTCTTATTCCACTTGATTCTAATTGAAACACACCCAATGTATCAGCTTTTTGAAGTAATGTATATACCATTTTATCATCTAGAGGTATATTTCTAAAATCTATTTGCTTCATTTTAATTTCATCTAATACATTAGCTATGATAGTTAAATTTCTAATTCCTAAAAAATCCATTTTTAATAAACCTAGATTTTTTAAATCATCATATTCTAATTCAGTTTGTAATAAATTATTAACTTTATTTAATGGCACAATATTTCTTAAATCAGGTCCTGATATTATAACACCAGCCGCATGAGTAGATATATTTCTAGGCATACCATCTAGGCGTTTAATGACATATAATAAATTATATATATCTTCTTGATATTTATATGTTTTAACTAAATCATCTATTTTATTATCAGCAAGCATATTACTTAATTCTTTAATTCTTTTTTCTTCTATTTTATAAACTCTTGCAACATCTCTTAAACTACTTTTATAAGAAAATGTTCCAAAAGTGTTAATGCTTGCTACATGATATTTGCCATACAAATCAGCAACATAGGCAATAACGTCATCACGTTTATTGTCAGGAAAATCAGTATCAATATCTGGCATACTAATTCTTTCAGGGTTTAAAAACCGTTCAAACAATAAATTATAATCTAATGGACATATTTCTGTTATTCCTATCGCATAAGCAACTAAAGATGAGGCAGCACTTCCTCTACCTGGCCCAACATATATATTTTGTTTTTTAGCCCATTTAATGAAGTCCCAAACGATTAAAAAATAATCTGCAAAATGCATTTTATTAATTATATTAAGTTCATAATTTAAGCGTTCTTGATATTTTTTTAGATTTACATTTTTATTAGCTAATCTTTTTACTAAGCCTTTATTTGCTAAAGTAATTAGGAATTGTTCACTATTATCTAGCGGATATTTTGGTAAGGCTTTTTCTTTATTTATTTGATATTTAATTCTATTTACTAAGTTATCGGTATTAATAAATAATTCTATCCATTCATCAATAAAATTTTGTTCAGGCTGAAAAAAAGAAAAATCTCCTTCTTCTTTTTCTTCATTATTACCTATTTTTAATAATGTTTTATATACTATTTCATCTTCTTTAGTTAAATATTTTAATTGATGAATATATACACTTAAAACACCTATATTGCGTGCTATTGCTAAGGCATCTAAGTTAATTTTGTTATAACTTTTAACTTGATAACTAATCCCTAAATAAAAATTTGGAAATTTATCTTTATAATAATTTAATTTACTAATAGCTTCATCAGGTAATGAAACTAAGCTACGTACTAAAAAAGACTTACTAACAACTGATATAAAGGCAATATCCCTCGCTAGGGATTGCAATAATTCAATATTTAATTCATTGTTGTTTTTAGCTGTTTCTATTTGAAATAAGGCTTTTAACCCTTCATTGTTTAAAGGATATAATAAGAACAAATCGGTATCTAAATTATTATTTAATAATAATTCTAAACCTATGATTGGCTTAATATTAGCCTCTAAACAACGATTATAGAATTTATAAAAGCCATATAAGTTGCTATCAGTAATACTTAAGTAATCAAATTTTAAGTTTTTGGCTAGTTCAACATATTCTTCAATTTTTACGGCTGTTTTTAAAAGATTATATTCAGTTTGACCATATAAAAAACCTCGCAATTTGATCACTTCCTTTGAAGCTTATTTTAACATAATTATTATTATTTAGATAGCTTAATCCGCAATTTTGTTTCTTCTTTTAATGATAATTTTATATATTATAAATCCACAACTACCTAATAATAATAATCCTATCAATATTATATTTAAATAATTAGTAACATCTTTTTCATTATCAATAACTTCTACTTTCATATAAGCATTGCTAAATAAATTTGAACTATTATGACAAGTAACATTTAAATAATAGATTCCAGCCGCTTTGTTATTGAATTTAGTAGTATCTATTTCAATATTATTTTCTACATTTGAATCTGATTTATCACTAACTTGAACATAATCTTTTAAATTGACTTCTTCACCAACATTAATCACAACATCTTCAACTAAAAGTTCTGGCGCTTTATTAGTTACATAATTAACTAATAAATCTTTTTCTACTTCGTTTCCACTTGCATCACTTACACTATATTTTACTATATAACTTCCAACTTTTAATTCAATCGCGCTAAAATCTATTTCTACTTTATCTATCAAATCAATAATTCCGTCTTTAGCTTCAACTATATATGTTTTAAACAATTCATAGCTAGGCTCTGTTAAATAATCTAGTTTTAGATTATCGGTACTCAATATTAAACTTGGGGCTAATTCATCTATTACATTTACATTTATATCTATGCTAGAAACATTACCACCACTATCTTTAAAATAAAAGGTTATCTTATTATTACCTATTGCATTAATATCGATTTTATCATATTCCATTGTATTTATGACATCACCATCAATTTTATCGATCACCTTAAAATATTGTTTAAAATAATCATCTAAAATAATGTCACTATTTTTTTCAATAGTGATAGTATTATTTTCTCCTAAAAAATTAATTACTGGCCCATTTTCATCTTGAATTAAAACTTCTACATGTTTTGTACATTTATTACCACTTACATCAATAGCTTCAATTAAAACATCATATGTACCTATTTTATTATAATCAACTTTACTATCATCAACATTTATTATAATTTCACTAGAATTATCTCGAACAGTAAAATATTCATTATAATTTATATCTTTACTCCCTAAAGGGATTATAATCTTATCTTTTAAGATATTAATACTAGGTGCAGTCTCATCGATCACTCTAAATGTAATCAATTGCTTATAATTTTGACAATGTCCTGGTTTATAACGTGATTCACTAGCTTTATACCACACTTTATAATCCCCAACCTTACTAGTGTCAACATCTTTTGCATAATACAACCAGTCACCATTACGATTATAACTTATTTTAGCATCACCAACTAAAGTACCATCTTTATATAAAGTTGCTTTTGGTAGATCATCATAAGAATTTAAGCTTTCGTAAAGTGGTATTTCAACAACTACATTTTCCCATTCATAACTCCATGATGTGGCTTTAACTAAACCATTAACAAATAATATTATTAAAATTAGTAAAAATAAACTTATCTTTTTCATTTTTGCTCCTATATGTTACTAATAGTTTCATATACCTTATCTAATTCTCGATACATGTCAAAAAACTTTTTGTATTTATTAGTTCTAAATATACTATTTATCATTTCGTTTAAATAATATCTTGCTCTTTCGTATAAGTTTTTAATTATCGCATAGGGATAAGCAATGTTTAATAAGAATGAATATGCTTCTTCTAGATCATGTTTTTTATAATATAAATATTTATAATATATTTTAGTATCACTATCTAAATTAGCATTTTCAATAATTGTTATTAAATCGTTGTCGTTTGTTTCTAATAAATATAATATTTTAACATAATCATTTAAATTAAATATATTTACATTTTCTAATTTTGTTTTAAATATTAAATTAGATAAAACTTCTAAATTATAATTAAAGCTTTTGTTTTTTATTTTTATTTTATTTTTCTTAAATTCTCTGTCATCATAATTATTTAAATAAAATAAACATAAATAATAATAAATCTCATCTAATGATAAATTTTCCCCGTATTTTATCTTTTCTTCTTCTAATAATTTATAATATTTATAAATTGATTTTGAACCTATAATAAAACAAATTTTAAATAAATATTGTAAAATAGTAGGTTTAAAATAATCTACTTCAATATTAAACTCTAATGCTAACTTTAAATAATCAGCTGCTTCAACATATTCCTTAGTTAAAAATTTAAAAATACCATAAAACCCTGCAAAAACCATAAGATCAAAATCAGCTAACGAACTAATTAAACGCCATATTTTATTAATTATTTTACTAGCAGTTATTAAATCGTTATTAATTAAAGAGAAAATTAATCTTATTATTTCGGTTCGGTAGTTGTCTAATCCTTGCATTTTCTCTTCATAGATTTCTTTATTGGTTAAATCTTTAAAGTAAAACATTTTGATTGCTTCGAGTAACAATTCTTTACTATTTAACAAATAATCAATATTAGACTTACTTATATTTACTTTTTTACAAATTTCATTTAAATACTTTAAACTTGGTTTAACCTGATTGCGTTCAATCTTACATAAATAAGACACGCTACAATTTTCATCTGCAATTGAAGATAATGTTTTTGACATTGCTAAACGATGCCTTTTTATTTCTGCCCCTATAGCAGCATAATTTAAATTATCTTCTTTAAATCTTTTAGTTATTTCTTCTTTTAATCCCATATTTTACACCTCATTATATATATATATACAAAAAAATTAATTTTTTTAAGCAAATATGGGAAAACACCATAAAAAAAACTAGAAGAAAACTTCTAGTTAAAAAGCCTCATAGCCGGCATTTTTTACAGCTTCAATTAAATTTTCTTTAGTAACCTTGTCTTTACATGTTACTAAAGCTTCTTTTTTCTCTAATGAAACTTCTGCTTGTTTTACACCTTTAACTTTTTCTAAAGCTTCTTTAACATGTTTTTGACAATGCATACAGCTCATACCCTCTATGGTAAGTTTATATTCCACAAATTCCACCTCCTCCTTAACATCTTTGACTTTAAATAAATTTATTGTTAAAGCATTTAGCACTACAAATACACTAGAAAATGACATACATAGTGAAGCAATCATCGGATTTAAACTGATATTGAAGCTTTGATAAAAAATACCAGAAGCTAAGACTATACCAATAACATTATAGATAAAAGCCCAAAATAAATTTAATTTGATTGTTAACATTATTCTTTTTGATAATTTTATTACATTTATTACATCTAATAGATCATTTTTAACTAAAATTATGTCTGAACTATTAATCGCAATATCTGATCCTCCGCCTATAGCTATACCTAAATCGGCTTCTGCTAGAGCTGGGGCATCGTTTACACCATCACCTACCATCGCTACTAGATGTTTTTTATCGTGTCGTTGTTCTCTTATTATCCTTAATTTATCTTCTGGTAAAACATTAGCTACTACATTTTTAATTCCAACTTCTTCAGCTACAACTTTAGCAGTTTTTGTATTATCACCAGTTAACATTATTACTTCAACTTTTAAATCATTTAATAGTTTTATTGCTTCTTTACTAGATTTTTTTACTTCATCTTTTACAGCTATTAAACCTAATATTTTATCATTTGTTAATAATAACAATGGGGTTTTAGCACTACTTGCTAGAAAATTTATTTTATTTTCAATTTCTGTGGTGTTAATTTTTAATTGTTTAGCTAAATTCATATTACCAACATAATATGTTTGATTAGCTATTTCTCCAACTAAACCTAGACCATCTAAAGACTTAAAGTTTTGAACTTCATGTAAACTAGCATTTTCTGATCTAGCATAATCAATTATAGCTTTAGCTAATGGATGTTCAGACTTATTTTCTAAGCTATATAAAATGTCTAATGCCTCTTTATCACCTTCAAAATCTGTGACAATAGGTATGCCATTAGTTATGGTTCCTGTTTTATCTAAAATAACTTTTTTAATATGACCTGCGTTTTCTAAAACAGCGGCATTTTTAATTAATAAACCATTTTTAGCTCCTTTACCTGTCCCAACCATTATTGCTACTGGGGTTGCTAAACCAAGTGCACAAGGACAAGCTATTACTAATACACTAATTGCAAAATTAAAGGCAAGTTCAAACCTGTAATTAAGTGACAAAAAAGTAATTAAAACAACTATGCTAATTAAAATAATTGTCGGAACGAAGAAGAAAGAAACTTTATCAACCATTTTTGAAATTGGGGCTTTTGATTCACTAGCTTCTTCTACTAATTTAATTATTTGCCATATTGAACTATCTTCGCCAACTTTAGTTGCCTTAGCTTTTATATACCCTGCTTCCATAATACTTGAAGCATAGATATTAGCTGAAACTGTTTTTTCTTTTGGCATACTTTCACCAGTAATATTAGCTTCATTAAATGAACCACTACCCTCAATAATCACTGCATCAACCGGTATTTTTTCACCTTTTTTAACTATGATTACATCCCCTGTTTTTACTTCGCTTGCTTTAAGATTGATTTCTTGTCCATCTCTTAATATTGTAGCAGTATATGGTACTAAATCAATTAACTCTTCGATTGCTTTTGTTGTTTTTTTCTTAGATAGGCCTTCTAAATATTTACCTAAAGATACTAAAGTTAAGATCGTACCAGCCGATTCAAAATATAAATTATGCCTATACTTTGCGATTATTGACTCATCATTAATATAATAACCATATCCTAACATATAAATTGCAAAAACACCATATAATAAAGAGGCTGTTGAACCTATGGCTATTAATGTATCCATATTAGGCCCTTTTATTAATTTCTTAAATCCGCTAATATAATAATTACGATATATAAATACGATTGGTAGGGTTAATAATAATTGGGTAAATGCATAATTTACTGCACTATCATTTATAAAACTTGGTAATGGTAAATTTAGCATATGTCCCATTGAAACATACATTAAAACTAATAAGAAAATAAAAGCTATAATTAGTTTTAACAAAGCATTATCTTTATCCCCTTTTTCTGATTTTTCACCTGGTAAAATAGCTTTATATCCTGCTTTAGAAACAGCTTTAATTATACTTTTACTATCACATACATTTTCATCATAAGTAACAAACATATTATTTGCTAATAAATTAACATTACATTCATTTACCCCTTTAACTGAACTAACCGCTTTTAAAACATGGGCTTGGCAAGCTGCACATGTCATTCCTTTAACATCGAATTTTTGCTTCATAGTTCTCTCCTTAATAATTCACTTATTTCATCTAAAACTTTTAAATCGCCATTTTGTATTTTGTTAACAACACAATTTTGTAAGTGATTGTTTAAAATTACAACTTCTAGACTCTTTAATGAATTAATACAAGCTCTTAATTGATTTAAGATTTCTGGGCAATATCTGTCTTCTTCAATCATTCGTTTTACGCCTTCAAGTTGACCACTTATTCTATTTATACGATGATTTAACTTATTTTTAAATTCTTCTTTACGATAAGTATGTTCCATAATATTCCTCCTTGACTATATTATATACCTATACCCCCTATATGTATATAAAAATGCTCAAAAAAATAGGCTTAAGAGCCTATTATTTCAAACAATTTATTTAATATAAATTCTACTGCAGCTTTTCTAACATCATTTCTGCTTAGATTACTAAAATATTTAGTATAAGTATAAATCTTATTATCGATATATAAGCCAAAACAAACCATTCCTACTGGTTTAAATTCAGTTCCTCCACCCGGTCCGGCAATACCAGAGGTCGCTACCCCGACTTCTGATGAAGCGAGTTTAGCAATCCCTTTAGCCATTTCGCTAGTTACTTCTTCACTAACTACGCCATATTTTTTTATAGTGTTTGGCGAAACATTTAAAAATTTAGTTTTAGCTTCATTTGCATATGTAATAATACTTAAATCAAGAATATTTGAAACTCCGGCAACATCAATTAATTTAGCTGCCACTAAACCACCTGTACATGATTCAGCACAGGCAATATGCCATTTCTTTTTCGTTAAAATCTCAACTATTTTTTCTTCTACCTTCATACTTGCAAAATTCTTTAAGACCACATAATTCACATTTAGGATTTCTAGCTTGACATATATTTCGGCCAAATAATATGAATTGATGATGTGCCTTAATCCACCTTTCTTTAGGTATATATTTTTTAAGGTTTTCTTCCACTTTTAAAATATTATCTTCCTCTTTAGCAAAACCAAATCTAATAGCTAATCTATTAACATGGGTATCTACCGGAAAAGTTGGAATATTAAATCCTAGTGCTAGCACAACGTTAGCAGTTTTTCTTCCTACACCTGGTAATGTTTCTAATTCCTTATTTGTATTAGGCACAATCCCATTAAAGTTATCATTCAATGTCTTAGCTAAAGCAATAATATTTTTAGCTTTAGTTTTAGCAAGACCAAGTTGTTTAATAATTTGATAAACATCATCATAATTAGCATTAGCTAGTTCTAAAGAACTTCTATATTTACTAAATAATAGTGGAGTTACATTATTAACACTTTTATCAGTCGTTTGGGCAGATAAACTTACAGCTACTAATAATTCATAATTATTACTATAATTTAAAAAATTATGATATGTAGGATACAATTTAGCTAAATAATCTATTATTTTTAAGGCCTTAATTTTATTCATGTTTCTTCTTAAATAAAGAAAGTAATTCATTAACTACTTCTTTATCTTGACTATTAGGGTTATTATTTATTACTTTCTTTTCAATATATTTAATAATATTTCTTACTGAAACATCTAATTTAGCTTTTTCTAAATAATTAATAGTACTTACAAAATCATTATAATCATAATTTTCTATAACAATTAAATTATTAATGTTTTCATAATCAGTAGCTGATAGTAGTCTTTTACTTTTCTTTTCAATTAGGCTAAATATTTTTTTATTTGTAGTATTATCATCATCACTTTTATAAAATTCTTCAACCTTTTTAATAAATGGCTCAATCGTTATTTCTTCTTCTAAGATATTATTTTGATTAACTAATACTACATTATAAAAAGACTTTTCTAATAAATTAGATAAAACATTACTAATTTCATTTTTATGTAATAATATTTTATTTTCTATATCGGCTATATTTATTTTTTTATTACCCTTTTTATACTCATCTAATAAATAGATTAAAACCAATATATCACTTGGTGCTAATCCAAGCGCTAAAGCATTATCATATAGAAAGTTTTTATAATTAAAATAACCATTAATATATAATTGATAAATCATTCTATCACCTTACTTAGCTCTTTTTAATAATGCTTCTTTAGCAGCATTTTGTTCAGCTTCTTTTTTTGTTTTACCTATACCTTTGCCATAAATTAAATCATCTACATACACTAAAGCTTCAAAGGTTTTATCATTGGCTGGGCCTGTTTCTTTACTAATAAAATATTTAATACTTCGCTTTTCTGATTGCATTTCTTCTTGAAAAATAGATTTATAATCTTTAATATCTAAAACTTCATTTAGATAAGGAACTATCAATTTATTAAACACACTATATACTTTATTAAAATCATATGTAATATAAATAGCGCCTAATACAGCCTCAAATGCATCAGCAATAATTGCTTTATTAAAACGACCACCTGTTTTTTCTTCACCTTTGCCAAGCAGCAAATATTTATTTAATTCAATTTTTTCAGCATAGATATTTAAAGCTTCTTCTCTAACTGCTTGAGCTCTTTTTTTAGTTAAAATTCCTTCTTGTGAACTATAGCTATAATATAAATAAGTTGACATACAAAGTTCTAAAACAGCATCGCCTAAATATTCAAGTCGCTCATTATAGTCTTTATGATGCTCATTACCATAACTAGAATGAGTTAAGGCGGTTTCTAAATGATTTTTAATTTTTAGATAATCAACATCTAATTTTTTACATAAATCAGTTAGTTCCATTGCCATCCTCACTTGGTAAGGAAGCTAAAACATTACCTATAACATCATTTTTAACCATGTTTATACCTTGAATTATTGCGTTATAAAAGGCATAAGCATCAGAGTTGCCATGAGCTTTGATAACCGGTGTACCAAGGCCTAATAACATAGCTCCTCCAATTTCTTTTGAATCCATTCTTTTAGCAAAACGTTTTAAGTTTTTGCGCATAAATAAATACCCTATTTTGCCACCTAAACTTGACTTAATTTCTTCTTTTAACATTTTAGCCATTGCTTTAGCTGTACCTTCCATGGTCTTCATACAAACATTGCCGGTAAATCCGTCATTTATAATAATTTCGGTTGGGCTCATTAACACTTCATTAGCTTCAACATTACCATAGAAATTGATTTTAGAATTGTTTTTTAGAACTTCAAAAGTTTCCTTATCAACTTCTCTACCTTTTCCTTCTTCAGTTCCAATATTTAAAAGTCCTACTTTAGGATTTTTATAACCTAAAACTTTTTCAGCAACTACAGTAGCAAATTGAGCAAGTAAAGAAATATGTTCTGGCTTTAAACTTGTATTAGCACCAACATCTAATAATAAACGTGGTTTTCCATCTAAATTTGGAATAATCGGACATAAAGCTATTCTTTCAACTTGTTCTAATCTTCTAATTAATAAGTGAGCAGCAACAACTACACATTGCGTAGGACCTGAAGTAACTACACAATCAACCTTTTTATTGCGAGCATCTGTCATTAAAACACATAAAGAAGCTTCTTTACGATCTTTACGAATAGCTATGATTGGATCATGTTCTCCCATATCTAATACTTTAGGACAATTAACAATTTCAATTCGTTCGTTACTTGTAAGACGTGGTTTAATTTCTTCTTCTTTGCCATATAAAACTACTTCTACGTCTTTAAAATTTTTAACTATATCTAAACTAGCTTTTATGGTTGCATCTAAGCCATAATCGCCACCCATTGCATCTACGCCAATTCTAATCATTTTCATACCTCCATTATTTACAATTCTACCATTTTTTTTAACTTTTGTCTTTAATTATTTTCGTAATCATATTTAGCTATCATTTCTAATATGTGATCATATTTGTTTTCCGTTTTAGCGGCAAAGACCTTTTTAGCAAAATTAGAGCCATCATAATTAGCATACTGAAATATTTTCTTTTCTAATTCAGTATTAACATCATTATAAAACCCTGATTGATTACGTAAAAAATCTCCAGGACCACGAAGTTTTAAATCATATTCAGCTAAAGTAAAACCATCATCTATTTTTTCTAATAAAGCTAATCTTTCATTACTTTCAATGTCACTTATTAAATATACATAGGAATCTAAATCCGAACGACCAACTCTTCCTCTTAATTGATGTAAACTAGCTAAACCATACCTATCGGCATCCATTATTATCATCACACTTGCATTCCTTATATCTACCCCAACTTCGATAACTGTAGTAGCTATTAAAACATCGATTTCTTTAGCATTAAATTTGCGTATAATTTCTACTTTATCTTGTTCTTTTAACTTACCATGTATAAAACCATATTTAGCTTTAATTTGACTTGCAAATAAATCTTTAGCTTTTTCTAAATCAAAAAGATTAGAATCTAAACTTTGAATTAAAGGAACAACTATAAATATTTGTTCTCCCTTCGCTATTTTTTCAAGACATTTAGCAAAACAAGGTTTTAAATCTAACAAATTTAAAACTCTAGTTGTAATCTTTCCCCTATTTGCTGGTTTAGTTTTGATTAAGCTAAGATCTAAACCACCATAACTAGTCATTGCTAAACTACGAGGAATCGGAGTAGCAGTAAAATAGATAGTGTCACAATTTGGTTGTTTTTTTTGTAATATTGAACGTTGAAACACCCCAAATCGTTGTTGTTCATCGACTAAAACTAAACCTAATTTAGGAAAATCTATGTTTAATAGTGAATGGGTACCAATCACTAATATATTTTCTCCCTTATTTAATTTAGCTATTATCTCATTTCTTTCTTTTGTTTTAGTATGTGAAGTTAATAAATATACTTGGGAAAAATATTTTAATGCATTTTTATAATGCTGATTAGCTAATATTACTGTCGGAGTTAAAAAAACAGCTTGATAGCCACTTATTAAAGTTGCATAAGCTATTAGTAAGGCTACTATTGTTTTACCTGAACCAACATCACCTTCAATTAATCTATTGATTCTTTTTGTACTATTTAACTCACTTAAAACCTCATTTAAGACTTCTTTTTGATCTAAAGTTAATTCAAATGGTAATTTTTTAATTAATTCTTTAATTTCTTCTTTATTAAATTCCTTAGGTTCTTTTTGTCTTTGATTTTTTAAATTTAGTATTTCATAAAAGAAGCTACGCCAAAAATATTTCTCATAAGTCTTTCTTCTTAAGACTTGTTTTAAATCTTCTTCATCTTTAGGGAAATGCATTTTAATTAAATAGTCACTATAACTAATAAATTTATATTTATCAATTATAGCTAACGGCAATCTCTCTGGTGGTGCTTTAAAATAATTAAAGGCATTATAAATTATTTTTGACAAATTACTATCTGAAATTCCCTTGATGTTATAAATAACTTTAATATCTAAAGGTTTAGTTTGAAATATTTTATCTACTAGAAAATAATTCTTTTCCCTCTGATAACTAGCATAAACATAAAGGGATTTTTTTAAACTATATAAAATATAATCTTTATTAAAAATAATAAAACGATAAGTTTTATTATTTAGTTCAGCTAAAAATATAATTTGGCAAATATTTTTAGCTAGTTTATTAACTTTAGCTATTCTAACATTTTCTATGAAATATAAAGACTTTAATGAGGTAATATCCTTACTAAGCTCATAATTAATATATTTAACTGGTTCTAATAATAATAAATCATTTAAATCATGAACATTAGCTTTTGTTAAATATTCAATTGTCTTAGGTCCTACCCCATTTAGTGTTTTTAAAGTCAATATATCACTTCCTTTAAATAAAATAAAAAGGACTAATGTCCCCTTTATTCTACTGCAATAATATAAGAATATATATCTTGTTTACCTTCAATAATTTCAACATCAATATCTGATAATAGCTCATTGCAATAATTAGCTAAAGCTTCAGCATCTTCGATGCTAGCATCCTTACCATAAAAAATAGTAACAATTTCACTTTCATCACTAATTAAGCTCTTTAATAAATCTTTTGTTACTTGTTCTCTATCTTTAGCAGCCGCAATTATATTGCCATTGCCAATTCCGATATAATCATCAACCGCTATTTTAACACCGTTAATTTCAGTATCACGAATTGAATAAGTAACTTCACCAGAACCTACATTTTTAATCGCTTCTGACATTTCATTAACATTATCATCAATAGCTACATTTTGATCATAAACCATTAATGAAGCATAACCTTGAGCTATTGTTTTAGTTTTTAAAACTCTAACATTGCAATCTTTACAAAGGTCAATACTTTGTTCAGCAGCCATAATAACATTAGAATTATTAGGAATTATTATAACGTTTTCCGCATTAACTTTATTAATAGCATCAACGAAATCATTAGTTGCAGGATTCATAGTTTGACCGCCTTCAATGACATAATCAACACCTAAATCTTTAAATGTTTGCGTAATACCATCACCAAAACATACTGCAATTAATGCATATTTTTTCTTAGGTTTCTTTGAATATACTCCGCCCTCTAATTCAGTATGTTTAATTTTAATATTATCAATCTTTACTGCTTTAAATTCACCATAACGTTGTGCATAATCAACAATACGACCAGGTTTGTTAGTATGCATATGTAATTTGAAGATATTTTCATCTAAATTTGTAATTAATGTATCACCTAGTAAAGATAATGGTGATTTAATATCTGATTCATTAAAGTTTTCTAAATTATTTAGTTCAAGAACGAATTCTACGCAATAAGTATATTCTATCTTCTTTTCAACTGGTTTTGCTTGTTCGCCATCTAGCATTTTACCTTCTAAGGCTAATAACATTCCTTCTACGATTTTAACAAAACCTGTACCACCGCTATCAACAACACCAGCTTCTTTTAAAACTGGTAATAAATTAGGTGTGTTAGCTAAAGATATTTGAGCTTGTTCAAAATAATATTTTAATAATTCATTAACATTTTTAAAAGAATTTATTTTAGCTTCTGTATTACAAGCAGCTTCTCTTACTACAGTTAAAATTGTTCCTTCAACTGGTTCCATAACTGCTTTATAAGCAACCTTATAGCCAGAAACTAAAACAGCTAAAAAGTCGTTTTTATCTAAAACATCTTTATTTATTTCTTTTATAGCAACATAAAGGCCACGGAAAAATTGTGATAAAATAACCCCTGAATTTCCACGTGCCCCCATTAAACATCCACGTGATAAAATTTTAGCAACTTCAACAATTGATGTACTTTGACAATTGCTCATTTCTCTAACGCCTGACATTACTGTCATTTGCATGTTAGTACCTGTATCACCATCAGGAACTGGGAAAACATTTAATTCATCGACCTCTTGACGATGATTTTTTAAATTAATGGCTCCATTCATTACCATTTTCTTTAGTAATTGAACATCTATACCAAGAATAGCCATATTTACCTCCATATTAAATTATATCTATTTGAATTTTGTTTATTATCGTTCTTTAATTTATAAATTTGTTATTAATAATATTAATAATTGTAATTAAAATTATACATACTCTTACATTAACAACCCCTTGTTAAGCAATTATAGCATAAAACAAGAAAAATGTAAAATATTAATTACATTCAGCTCATTATATCTAAAATCGATACACTTGTCAAACTTTTGTAAGTGTTTTTATATAAATTTATTATTTTTTTACTTGCTTTTTTGATTTAAATAAGCTAAAATTATATAGTCATTTTAGAACATGTGAGGTGAAAATATGGCAAAATGCTATGTTACTGGTAAAACAACAATTACAGGCAATCGTAGAAGTCATGCTCTTAATGCTACACGTCGTACATGGAAAGCTAATTTACAAACTGTACGTATTAAAGATGAAGATGGCAAT
>CASEZJ010000014.1 GCA_949292525.1 uncultured bacterium
TTTTTATTCCCATAAGAAAAACTCCTTCTAAATAATACTATAAGTATTATAAAGTATAAGGAGTTTGTTTAAAATCCGTCTTATATTACACGCTTACTAAGAAAATAAAATTTTTAATCTTATGTATTTTTATGATTATTTTAATAGGTTGTACACCTAGTAAAGTAGTAGATCCGACTTATGAAGTGAAGTTCTATGTGGATGGTGAAATTGTTTCAAATTTAGAAACAACAGGTAGGTTTGTTTATTATGATGGAAGCAAACTCGATAAAGATGGCTATGAATTTAAAGGATGGTCTCTTGTAGAAGATGAAAATGATTTTTATACAGATAATTTTGTGACAGCGGATACAAATTTATATGCTATTTTTGTACCAAAAGAATATAAGATAAATTATCTATTTGAGTATGATAATGTAATTATAAATAACCCAGACACTTATATCATTGATGATTTAAATAGTGATGGTTATTTAGAATTAAAGGAGCCAACATTAACAGATTATGAATTTGTAGGTTGGCGTTTTAAAGGGGACTTAGTTTATGATAATCTTATTAGAATATCTGATTTAGAAGATATTGAAATTGAAGGTGTTTTTAACCCTATTAGCTATAAGATAACTTATGATGTAGGGTTAGGCAATATTACATCTAGTGCTAAAAAAAGCTACACAGTTGAAGATGTAGTTACCTTTGATGAGCCTACTTTAAAAGGCTATAAATTTGCAGGATGGTATTTAGATGAAGATTATAAAACTAAAGTTACAAATACTGAAGGTTTAAGTGGTGATATTACTCTTTATGCTAAATATGTAGCAAGGAAATATTATATTAACTTGGCAGAAGAAGAAGGTGTAAGTTATGATATAAACAAGATAGAAGTGTCATATGGTTCGTCCTTTAATTTGCCAGTTGTTGAGAAGAAAAATTATATATTTAAAGGCTATGTAACAGAAGATAATAAGTTAATAACTGATGAATTAGGTAATTCTTTAGTTAATTATGGCTTTGAAAAAGATGTTATAGTTTATCCTACATTTTACCCTGTTTCATTTACTTTAACGATAAAATATAATGAAAATGAGGGAGATATAGTAGGAAGTGGAGAATATCTTTATAATTCTTTTGCTCAATTAGTAGCAACACCTAAAGATGAATATAGTTTTGTCGGTTGGTATTTAGTCAGTTTAGATAATGTCGCTTTAAATAATTTGTTATCAAGCGACTTAGACTACCAGTGTAAAATTGAAGGCGAAATGATTGTAGAGGCTAGATTCACTAAATATTCTTTGACAGTTTCGATGGAAGAAGATGGTGGTGAGTTGCTTACAAAATATAATGGACAATTTGTTACTGCAGGGAATGAAATAGAATTAGAAATAAAAATCAACGAAGGCTACTGTTTTTTAGGATGGTATAATAATGGTAGATTAATTTCAAATGAGCCAAAAACTACATTTATAATGACAAAAGAAAATTGCAATATAGTTCCAAAATTTAATACTATGAGTTCTAACATTCAAATTTATACTTCAATGAATGAGGGAGGTTCAATAATAGGGCTTCCAACAAGCTGTTGTGTTGGTCAAAAAATATCAGTTGAGTTAAAATTATCTCCTAATTATACGTTCTTAGGTTGGTACGATTTTTATGAAGATAAAATAATATCAACGGATTTACTTTTAGAAGTAACAGTTACTAATACATCACAATACATTATTGCTAAAATTGAAGGCTATTATATTCATTTGTCGAGTAATTCAAATAATAGTTATGTGTCAAGTTATGTAACTCTTGATTATAATGGTGGCACTGGTTCAGATGTTAATACAGTTCTTTTCAGACCAAATTATACTAGTTTGACGTATCCTAATATTACTAATCCAAAACGTGAAGGATATGTATTTAGAGGTTGGTTTAAAGATAAAGAGGCAACTATACCATTTGATTTTTGCGAAGATCTTAAGGAGGACATTACAGTTTATGCAGGTTGGTTAGAAGAAAAAGATAGTTATTGGACTTATGAAACCATGAAAGATTTAGATTATAATGATGAGATACTTGAAAGTTTCTCAAACACAAAAGAGATGACAATTTATACACAAGTTTTACAAGATGCAAAGTATAGTATATTTTTAAAACCATATACCTCTATTGAACCAATTAATTTTAGCTATTCTGTTTATGTACATTGCGCAGATGGTACTAAAAAAACAATTGATACTGGTTATAGTTATTTATTTGATGGAATTAGTATTAAATTTGAAGCTTATTGTGGTGATTTAATAGAACTTTATGTAAAGTATAGCAATGGAGACACACTTCTGAAAATGTTTTACAATACTTCAGAAAATAGTTTTGTACCAAGATATAGAGGTGAAAGCTTTGCTACAACTTCTAGCAAAATGCTTAAGGGCGGTACTCAAACTACAATTTATACTGATGGAGAAAACGAAGCTGTTTTTGTTGGTTGGTATGAAGATGGCAAACTAATCTCTAATGAAAAAGCTATTAAAGTCACAATTGAGAATGAAGATAGAAATATAGAGGCAAGATATGTGAATTTCGAATATAAGGCAAATGATGACCGTTATGGAAATGTTACTTCTAATTATGTGAGATATGAATTAGGCAGAGAAGTAACATTAACAGCTAGAGCAAAAGAAAACTATATGTTTGTAGGATGGTATAAAAATGATGAATTATATAGTAGAAATAAAGAAATAATAGTAACTGTAGAAGAAGAAAATGTATATTATTTAGCTAAATTTATAGAATATCCAATTTTAGTTAACAATAGCACTCCTGAAAGTGGAGATATTATAAGTTCGATTGACAATGAAGATGAATATTTACCAACTTATTATGATGATGAAATAACTTATAATATAGATTTAAAACCCGGTTACACTTTTATAGGTTGGTATTTAGATGGAGAATTGATTTCTACGGATTTAAAAGTTACCATTTGTTTAAAAGATTATAAGCAAACATTAGAAGCTAAAGTTGAAAGATATAAATTTGATATTTCATCGAATATTGAAGATGGTATTGATATAATTGGTGATGTTTTTATCCCTATTCATTATATGTATGGCGATAAAGAAATATATACTGATTATGTTAAATCAAATGAAAAGCTTAATATTTATTACCCGGATTCATTAGATAATAGAACCATTTTTGCAGGTTGGTATAGTGATAAAGAATTAACTAACATATTTAATTTTAATGATTATATTAGTAAAGAAACATATATTTATGCTAAGGGCGAAGATGTCAATTCATATATTGAAGACAATAATCAATATGTTAAGTATATCAATTTAATAAATATTTATAAATATAGAGATGGTGAGAAATATGTTGTTGGAGCTAGTGTATCGGGCCAAAATGAATATAGTAGTTATACAGTTTTCCCAATATTAGCAGATGGACGCTTACATCTTCGAGTTTTTGAACAAAATGAATCTATGAATGCTGGTAGAATCTCTTATGAGACTTATATTAATGGTGAATTATATGAAAACGTGAATTCGAATAGTATTACACTAGAAGCTAAATATGGGGATATAGTTGTAATTAAGCATAAATATTATTCTATTGGTGGGGGAAGTGTAAATTATAGAATTGTATTTAACATAAGAGATACTGTTCCTGCAAGTGACACTCCGCCACTTGAAAGTGAAGTTAAATATAGTAGCGGAATAGTTTCTGAAAACACTCAAGTAGAATTAGTTGCTAAAGAAATAGACGGCTATAACTTTGTTGGTTGGTATGAGGAAGATACATTATTAGCAACTGAGAAAACATATATCATAATTACTGAAAGGAAGAATTATAATATAACTGCTAAATACGAAAAGTATGATATTTGAATGTTGTTCTTAGTCAAAAATATACTTTAAAATATAAATAATCATAAGTAGCATATAAAAGTGCTACTTTTTAATATAGTAATATATTATTAATTTTAAAAGTCGTTTAATTAAAGAACGATTTATAATATAATTACTTCGGAGGACAATAATATGCAAGTTAAAAATTTAGATTTTATTTTAAGTAATGGCATTAAAATTCCAGCAATTGGTTTTGGTACTTGGCAAGTTAAAGATGGGACTGAAGCTTATAATAGTGTTAAATGGGCTCTTGAGGCCGGTTATAGGCATATAGATACAGCCTATGTTTATGGTAATGAAGATAGTGTTGGTAAAGCAATAAAGGATTCAGGTATTAAAAGAGAAGAATTATTTATTACAACTAAAGTACCAGCTGATGTTAAAGATTATGAAGGTACTATTAAACATTTTTATGAATCTTTAAAATTATTACAATTAGATTATATAGATCTATATTTAATTCATGCTCCTTGGCCTTGGTCAAATGTTGGCCAAAATTGTGATGAAGGTAATATTGAAGTTTGGCAAGCTATGATAAGTCTTTATGATAAAGGTTTAATTAAAGCGATTGGAGTTTCTAATTTTAGCATTCATGATATTAAAAATATTGTTGAAGCTACTAATTTTAAACCAATGGTTAATCAAATTAGATATTTTATTGGTAATACTCAAAAAGAATTAACTAAATATTGCCAAGAAAACGATATATTAGTTGAAGCCTATAGTCCTTTTGCGACAGGAGAATTATTAGATAACCCTAAATTAAAAGAAATGGCTATAAAATATAATACAACTATTCCTAAAATTTGTTTAAGATTTTGTATTCAAAATAATACATTACCTTTACCAAAATCAGTTCATAAAGAAAGAATATATGATAATTTAGATTTTGATTTTGTAATTAGTGAAAGTGATATGGATTATTTAAATAGTTTAGATAAATTAGCTTCAACTAGACCATTAAGATATTAAAAAAAACTATGATTTTTCATAGTTTTTTATATCTATTGATTTACTTTATCTAATTTTTTATAAAAAGAAGGTAATTTTTTAATTTCTAAAGTATTTATTTTTTCCTTAATAGTACTAATTGTTTTAGCTATGATTTCATTACAAATATCAATTATTTTTTGATTTGCTTTAGTTATAGTTTGAGAACTACTTAAGATATCCTCAATTTTCTTATTTAATGATTCAATTGGTTTATTAATATAAGAATTAATTAAATCATTAAAATCATCTATTAAGGCTTGTTTATCTTTTAATTCTAAATTCTCTTTATCTTTAGCAAGTAAAATATCTTGATATTTCATAGCTAAACTATAAATAATGCCTAAAAATGCAATGAAATAAGGCGGTCTAACTAAATACATTTTTGGATAATCAGGTATAACTTTAATAGGGGAATCATTAGTGCTATCCCATTCAAGTTCAGAAATTAAAAGGGCGTATTCACAACCTTTTTTATTGCGGTCATTATCAAGTTTTTTGTAGTGATCGCTATTTTTCTTTTTATTTATACTATTTGGATCTTCATTTTTCATTTCACAACAAACACTAGATAAAACAGTATTAAAATTATCATCTAGATAAATCTTAAAAATATAATCAGCTTTACTACCTTTATTATCACCGTCATCTTTAATTGCCTCATTATCTTTTGTGAATGTACAATTCTTAAATCCAACAACAGCGTAATTTTGGTATTCTTCATAACACCATTTTTCTAATTCTTCACCTAATTTTTTAACATTTAAACTTGATTTAGCGAGCTTTAAATTGTTGATTTCATTTTCTAAATCTTGTTTTTGCTTATCAAATTCATTTACTAATTTAGTTTCTCTTAACTCAAAATCTAAATCTTTATTATTAAGTATATTATTTAACTCAGTTATTTGTTTTTCATAATTTATTTTTAATTCTAATTTAGTTTTTTCAATATTATTATTATTTTCATTAGTAAGATTGGTGATTTTATTATTTAATTCAGAAATTTCTTTATCCTTTTCGTTTTTTAAATCATTTAAAGCATTATTTTTTTCTAAATCTTTATTATTAAGTTTATTAATTAACTCAGTTATTTGTTTTTCATAATTTATTTTTAATTCTAATTTAGTTTTTTCAATATTATTACTATTTTCATTAGTAAGATTGGTGATTTTATTATTTAATTCGGAAATTTCTTTATCCTTTTTGTTTTTTAAATCATTTAAAGCATTTTCTTTTTCAACTTCTAATGCTTTAGTTTTTAAATCATATTGTTCATTTAACATTTTTTGATATAAAGCTGTAGTTTCAGTGTTTATTTTATTTTGTAAAAATGTTAAATCAACATCTACAAGCTCTTTCAAATCAATTAAATCACCTTTTTGGGCATCTTCTAATAATTCAATAGTACTATTATCGACAATTTTAGCCTTAATTTTCACAATATCAACCCCTAAGGTAATTATACTATGTTTTTAGTAGTAATTAAAGTGTATATATGGTATAATTTGTTGTTGTTTAAAGGATGGTGCGACTGATGTTAAAAGTAGTCAATTTAGGTTTACAATATGGTAGCCGTACATTATTTAAAGATGTTAACTTAACATTTACAAATGGTAATTGTTATGGAATTATAGGAGCTAATGGAGCAGGAAAATCAACCTTCTTAAAACTATTAGCCCATGAAATAGAGCCAACTAATGGAGAAGTATATTTAGATCCAAAAGAAAGAATGTCAATTTTAGCTCAGGATCAAAATAAATATAATGAGTTTAATGTCATAGATACTGTTTTAATGGGACATAAAAAATTAATGGAAATTAAACAAGAAAAAGAAAAATATTATGCTAAAGAAAACTTCACCGATGAAGACGGCATGATTTTAGCTGAACTTGAAGGTGAGTTTGCCAATTTAGGAGGATGGGAAGCTGAAAGCGATGCGGAAACTTTATTAGCTGGACTTGGTGTAGATAGCAAACATTTTTATAGTAAAATGTCTGAACTAGATGCTAAAGTTAAGGTCAAAGTTTTATTGGCTCAAGCCTTATTTGGCAATCCTGATGTTTTATTATTGGATGAGCCAACTAATAACTTAGATTATAAGGCAGTTAGATGGTTAGAGAATTTCTTGTTAAATTTTTCTAATACAGTTTTAGTTGTATCTCATGATAGACATTTTTTAAATAATGTTTGTACTCATATTTGTGATGTTGATTATGGTAAGATCAAACTTTATGTTGGTAACTATGAGTTTTGGTATGAGTCTAGTCAATTGTTATTATCTCAAATGAAGGATGAAAATAAAAAGGCAGAACAAAAAATAAAAGAATTAAAAGCTTTTATTGAAAGATTTAGTGCTAATAAATCTAAATCAAGACAAGCAACATCACGTAAAAAGCTATTAGATAAAATTGAATTAAATACACTTGAACCATCATCAAGAAGATATCCTTTTGTTGGTTTTAAACCTAATAGAGAAGTTGGGAATGATATATTATTCGTTAACAATTTAACTAAAGAGGGTTTATTTAATAATTTAACTTTTTCAGTTAATAAAAATGATAAAATAGCATTTTTAGCTGAAAACTCATTAATTATAGAAGCTTTATTTAACATATTATTAGGCAAAGATTTAGAATATAGTGGTAATTTTAAATGGGGTGTAACTACTGAGGTATCTTACTTATTACAAGATAATAAAGAACTGTTTAGTTCAGATTTGAATCTGATTGATTGGTTAAGACAATATTCTAAAGAAGAACAAGCAGAATCGTTTATTAGATCATGGTTAGGTAGAATGTTATTTAGTGGTGAAGAAAGTTTGAAAAAAGTCAAAGTCTTATCAGGTGGCGAAAAGATTAGATGTAATTTAGCTAAAATGATGTTAGAAGGACCTAATGTTTTAATTATGGAAGACCCGACAAATCATTTAGACCTAGAGTCTATTACCGCCCTTAATAATGGTTTAATTGCTTATAAGGGTAATATTTTATTTTCAAGTCATGATGCTGAATTATTACAAACAGTAGCAAATCGGATAATTTATTTTAGTAATGATGGTAAAATAATTGATAAATATACAACATATGAAGAATTCATAGGTGAGTAAATGGAAGATATATTTTTAGATTTAAATGAAAATCAAAAAGAAGCCGTTTTAGCAACAGAAGGTCCGGTTATGGTTATGGCCGGGGCTGGTTCTGGTAAAACTAGGGTTTTAACTAGAAGGATTGCCTATATTATTGAACATATAGGTGTAGCTCCAAGTAGTATTTTAGCTGTTACATTTACTAATAAAGCGGCAAGAGAAATGAAAGAAAGAGTAGCTAATTTATTAAATATAGATACAAAATTTATGTGGATTTCTACATTCCATAGTTTTTGTGCTCGCTTATTAAGGATTGAAGCTTCTCATCTTGGTGCTACTTATACAGCTAATTTTCAAATTTTAGATGATGATGATAGCTTAAAGATTGTAAAAAAAATTGTAAAAGATAAAAACATATTAGATATAAAACCTCAAACTTTAAGAAATTGGATTTCTAATTCTAAAAATTTTGCTGATTTTTCTTTAAATGATCCAATTAAAAATGATCTATTTTGGAATGTTAAAGAAGAATATGATAATTATTTAGCTAATAATAATGCTTTTGATTTTGATGATTTAATAATCAAAGTTGTTGAATTATTTAAAAATAATCCTGAAATATTAGCTAAATATCAAATGAAATTTAATTATATTTTGATTGATGAGTTTCAAGACACTAACAAAATTCAATTTGAATTAATATATCTATTAGCAAGAGAGTCTAAAAATGTATTTGTGGTTGGAGATGAAGATCAATCTATTTATTCATTTAGAGGGGCACTAGTAACTAATATATATAAATTTAGACAAGTTTTCCCGCAAACTAAATTAATACTCTTAGAAGAAAATTATCGCAGTACTAAGGCAATTTTAGATATAGCTAATAAGGTTATTAAGAATAATCCAAATCGAATTGAAAAGAATCTATATACTGCTAAGATAGATAGTGTTAAGCCATATTATTATAAGGCTGATACTAGTTTTGGTGAAACTAAATTTGTTTTAGATAAAATTAAAGAATTATTAGATGATGGTTATAATTATAGTGATTTTGCGATTATGTATCGAGCTAATTATATATCGAGAAATTTTGAAGATATTTTAGTTAAAAATCAAATACCCTATGTTATATATGGGGGACTTTCTTTCTTTGCAAGAAAAGAAATTAAAGATGTTGTAGCTTACTTACGCTTAATATTAAATAATGATGATAATATATCGTTATTAAGAATAGTTAATGAACCTAAAAGAAAAATAGGGGGAACAACATTAGAAAAGCTTGATAAATTAGCTAGTACAAACGAGATATCTTTATTTCAAGCAATTGATTTATTAAATAATAATAATTTAAATGAATTTAAAAAACTAATTATTAATTTAAGTAATGAAGTGCTAAATATGAGCATAACTAAATTTTATGATTTAGTTTTAATGCAGACTGGATATTTAGATTATCTAAAAACTAATGATGAAGAAGAAAGAATTGAAAACGTTAATGAATTTAGATCAGTTTTAAGTGAAGCAGTTGAAACATATGGTGGAGATAACGTTAATGTTTTAGCTTCATTATTACAAGATTTAACTTTAAGAACGGATACTGACAATCGTAAAGATGATGATAATGTCGTAAAATTAATGAGTTTTCATCAAGCTAAAGGATTAGAGTTTAAAGTTGTGTTTATGGTCGCCATGGAAGAAGGAATATTCCCTAGCATTAATAGTTTTTCTCTTGAAGATTTAGAAGAAGAACGCCGCATTTGTTATGTTGGTATAACTAGAGCAAAAGAAAGATTATATCTAACTAGTGCTAATTTAAGATTAATGTATGGTAAAGATGATTACCACATTCAGTCTAGGTTTATAAAAGAAATGGGATTATTACCACAAATTAAGAAGAAACAAATTTCTATTAAACCTAAAGAAGAAGTAAAACAATTAACAAATTTTAATCATTTGTATAAAATAGGTGATAAGATCAGTCATAAGACTTTTGGTAATGGTTTAGTTGTTGGGGCAGATAAAAATACAATAACTGTGGCATTTGCAGTTCCATATGGAATAAAAAGATTAGCTGCTAATCATCCATCGATTGCTAAAATTGAATAATTTTTATATAATAATTTAGAAAGAAGTGATTATATTGGATAATAGAGATTTAACATTAGTTATGGATTTTTATGAATTAACTATGTCTCAAGTTTATTTTAATGAAGGAAAACAAGATGAGGTCGTTACTTTTGATTTGTTTTATCGTAAGAATCCTGATAATGCAGGATATTCAATTTGTGCTGGATTAGAACAAGTTATTGATTTTGTAAAAAAATTCAAATTTAGTAAAAATGACTTAGAATATTTAGCATCTACTAAGCAATTTAGCCATGAATTTTTAGAATATTTAAAGAATTTTAAATTTAAAGGCGATATATATGCAATTAAAGAAGGTACACCTGTTTTCCCTAATGAACCAATTATTAGAGTAAAAGGTAACATTATCGAAGCTCAATTATTAGAAACAGCCCTATTGTTATGTATTAATCACCAAACTATGATTGCTACAAAAGCACATAGAATTGTCCAAGCAGCTGAAGGTAGAGCAATAATGGAGTTTGGGGCGCGTAGATCACACAACTTTGATGCGGCAATATATGGCGCAAGAGCGGCTTATATTGGTGGTGTTGTAGGTACAGCAACTACATATGCGGGTAAAGAATTTGGTATGCCAGCTCTTGGAACTATGGCTCATTCATTCGTTCAATCTTTTGAAACTGAATTAGAAGCTTTTAAAGCGTATTGTAAGACGTATCCTGATAATGCAGTTTTATTATTAGATACATATGACACTTTAAAATCAGGTTTACCTAATGCGATTAAAGCTACTAAAGAGGTGTTAGAACCGATCGGCAAACGTTTAAAAGGTGTAAGAATAGATTCAGGTGATATGGCTTATTTATCTAAGAAAATTAGAAAAGCTTTAGATGCTGAAGGAATGGAAGATTGTACAATCGTTATCTCTAATAGCCTTGATGAATATTTAATTTCTTCATTATTAAAACAAGGTGCAAAGATTGATTCAATGGGAGTTGGCGAAAATTTAATTTGTTCTAAAACTACACCAGTCTTTGGTGGTGTTTATAAATTGTCTAGTATTTATGTTAATAACCGCGCTATTCCGAAGATTAAACGCTCAGAAAATGTAGAAAAAATAACTAATCCAGGATATAAAGATTTATATAGGATCTATGATAAAACAACTAAGATGGCTGTAGCTGATGTTATTTGTTTACATAAAGAAAAATTATCTGAAGATGAAGATTTAACTATTTATCATCAAATGAACACTTGGAAAAATAAAACATTTAAAGCTGGTACATTTGTTTTAAGACCATTATTAGAGCCAATATTCAAAAAAGGAAAATTAGTTTATAAGACTCCTACCCTAGAAGAAATTAGACAATATTCAACAGCTGAATTTGCAACAATTTGGGAAGAAGTTAAGAGATTTGAATATCCTCAAACATATTATGTTGATTTAACTAAAAAGTTATCTAATTTAAAACATAAGATGTTAGAAGAAATTGAAGAGTAGGCACGTTTTTGGTGCCTTTTTCTTTCATTTATAGTATAATTTTAGTGGTGATATTATGAGTAAAATATTAGTTATAACCGGAGATTTAGCAACAGGTAAATCTACTTTTGCTAATATAATAAGCAAAAAATTTAAGGTTTTGTTATTAACAAAAGATAGGGTTAAAGAAATATTAGGTGATAATATAGGATTTAATAATAGAGAAGAAAATTTAAAGCTTTCTAATGCGACCATGGCCTTGTTATTTTATGTATTAGAACAAAGTGTTAAAGTTAATGAATGTCTAATATTAGAGGCAAATTTTAAAGAAAATGATTTTAAAAGACTTGCTGAAATTGTTTCTTATGATCAAATATTAGTTTTAAATTTAACGGCAGATTATGATATATTATATGAACGTTTTATGAAGAGAATAAATAATGAAAATCGTCATATAGTTCATCAATCAGCTGGTTTAACTAATAAGAATAAATTTATAGACTATTTAGCTAAAGGAAGAAGTATTGATTTAGCTAAATACAGGGTTATTAATATATCAGCAAATGATTTTTCATATCAAAATGATGAAAATATATATAAAACAATAAAGGAATTTTTCTATGAATAAAAAATATAATATTTATAAATG
The DNA here is from genome assembly GCA_949292525.1 of uncultured bacterium. Classification (GTDB taxonomy): domain Bacteria; phylum Bacillota_I; class Bacilli_A; order Acholeplasmatales; family Anaeroplasmataceae; genus CALUXS01. Next base: position 12,189 of record CASEZJ010000014.1, read on the forward strand.
GAGTTTAATTACTTTATTATTTTGCTATTTAATTGGTTTGTTAGTAAGTGGGTTAGGATTTAGAAAAGATTATCAATCTTATTTAGTTATTATATTAATACCAAATTTAATTTTTATTGGATTATATTTATTATTTTATTTAATAAATAGAAATATGACTAAAAGAATCATCATGTTAAGAAGTTATATTTTATTTATTCTAATTAATATTTATCTAATCAGCATTATTTTAATTACTTATTTAACAAATAATAAGGTAGAATTAAATGAATATAGAAATATTATAAGATATATATTCATAATATTATCAATAACAATAATATTATTAGTTTATAGTGTTATTAATGTTATATTAAATTATAAATATTTAAAATTAGCTTTATTAGCTAATAAAAAATATAATGAAATATATGATAGTAATTTAGCATTTAGCACTAAAAATGATTTAATAAAGAAATTAAATTATTATTTTATAAATAATGATTATGCAAAAATTGAAAAAATAGATTTAGATAATAAAGTTTTAAAAGATGTGCTTTTAAATAGTTATTATAAAGGTAATTTCTTTAAAATTATTTGGCATAAATTATTACGTTATATTTTACTTACTATAACATTTGGACTAGCTTATCCTTATGTTAAATGTGCTAATATGCGGGATGATATTTTAGCTACAGTTTACGATAATTATAATTTACGCTTTGATGGTAGTGCAAAGACTTTAGTATTTAAATGGTTAAAATGGTGTTTATTATGTGTTATTACGTTAGGAATTTATGCATTTTTTATTGTTAATAAAGTAAGAAAATATAATGCTTATAACACCCATATTGTTGGCTTGAAAGCTAAAAATAATGGTGATTTTACAGGATTATTTATTGTTGGTTTTCTTATAGATTTACTTTGTGTAGTAATTAATATACTAACTCTTTTTATCGCTTGGCCTTTTACAAAATGCTGGCAAAGTAAGTGGTATTACAGTCACTTATATATAGATGGTTATGGTTTAGTTTTTTGTGGTAAAGGTAGAAGTTTATTTAAAAGATGGTTATTTTGGCTTGGGCTTTCAATTATAACTTTAGGAATATTTGCTATTTATAATCAAAGAAGAATAAAAAAATGGGAAGTTAGAAATACGCATTTAGCTCATATATATAATGACTATAGTAAGAAACAAATAAAAAATGTTAAATTAATTAAATTAGTGTAGGTGTATAAATATGTTTAAAATTGGTTGTCATTTATCGATTGGTAAAGGTTTGTTTAATGCATCAAAAGAAATTAAACAAATTAATGGGAATACATTTCAGTTTTTTAGCCGCAATCCTCAAGGCTTTAAACAAAAAGAATATGATGATGTTGATTATAAAAAATATATAAAATTTAATCAGGAAAATAATATTTTAGCTCCTCTTTGTCATGCGCCATATACACTTAATTGTTGTAGTAAAGATGAAAGAGTAAGAGAATTAGCTAAAATGATTTTAGAAGCTGATTTAAAAAGGCTAAATTTATATGCTAATCCTATGTATAATTTGCATCCTGGTGCTCATACTGGTCAAGGGGTAGAAAAGGGTATAGAATTAATCGCCAAAACTTTAAATGAAGTAGTAAAAGAGGATGAAAAAACTATAATTTTATTAGAATTAATGGCTGGTAAAGGTAGTGATATAGGCAGAAGTTTTGCTGAAATTAAGGCTATATTAGATAAACTTATTTATAAAGAAAAGTTTGGGGTTTGCCTAGATACTTGTCATGTGTTTGCGGCCGGATATGATATAGTTAATAATCTTGATGGCGTATTACAAGAATTTGATCAAATAATAGGGTTAGATAAATTAAAAGCTATTCATTTAAATGATTCTAAGATGCCTTTTAATTCAAATAAGGATAGACATGCAGCTTTAGGAGAAGGATATATTGGGCTTGAAGCAATATATCGTATAATTAATCATCCTAAATTAAAAGATTTACCGATGTATTTAGAAACACCTCATGATGATATATCAGGTTATGGTAAGGAAATTGCATTATTAAGAGAGCATTATAATGAATAATAATTAAAAAAAGATTTATTTTAAATAACATATAAAAAACCTAGAAATTTTCTAGGTTTTTAGTATGTTATATCATAATTGCCAGAAGAATAACCTAATAGATCTAAGGTTACATATTTAAACCCTAATTCTTTTAGTTTTGTAGGTATATTACTATTTATAATTAAATTAAAATCAGCTGGTAAAACTTCAATCCTTAAAATATCATCATGAATTCTAGCTCTTACTAATTTAAGCCCAAGGGTTTTTATTAAATATTCCGCTTTTTCTACAAGTTTAAGTTTTTCTAAAGTTAAAGTTGTAGCATAGGGAAATCTAGTAGCTAGACAGGAGTTAGCCGGCTTGTCATAAAAAGGGATATTTAATTTTTTGGCATTTGTTCTAATTTCTAGCTTTGTCATATTAGATAAGGGACTTAAAACACCAAGTTCTTTACTAGCTTTACTACCAGGCCGATATTTATCTAAATCATCTTTATTTTGACCATCAAGTAAAAAACTAAATCCCAAGTTATTTGCTTTATTTTTTAATATTAATAACATTTGATGCTTACAATAGTAACACCTATCTTTAGTATTATTTTTAAATTCAGTTATTTCTAAAGGGTTGAAATCTAATTCACAATAATTATAATTAGCTATATTTAAGTAATTAAGAGCTTCATTATAATCATTTTGATCGATCATTGGTCCTTTAGCTATTAAAGCAATAACATTATTTTTGCCAAGTACATTATTAGCTACAGTTAGTAAATAAGCAGAATCAATACCACCGGAGTAGCAAATTGCTACTCTTTTTAATTCTTTTAATTTTCTTACTAAATCAGTTTCTAAATTCATTTAATACCAACTGCTAATTTATTGATTTGATTTGCTAAATAACCTGCCCCATAGCCATTATCAATATTGACAGTAGCTATTCCATTACTACAAGAATTTAACATCGTTAATAAGGCAGATAATCCGCCAAAATTAGCACCATAGCCAACGGAAGTAGGTACAGCAATAACTGGTACTTTTACTAAACCGGCAACAACGGAAGCTAAAGCTCCTTCCATTCCGGCTACGGCAATAATACAGTTGGCTTTATTAAGTTTTTCTTCTTGAGATAATAAGCGATGAATACCAGATACACCAACATCATATATTCTTTCAACATGAGAGCCTAAAAAAGTACAAGTTTCAAAAGCTTCTTCAGCAACTCCGATATCTGCAGTACCAGCAGTTAATATTACAACATTACCTACTAATTCTTTGTTTTGACTAATTTTTAAAGTTTTAGCTAGATGATTATATTCGATATTATTAATATGTTGTTTTAGAAGCTCATATTGTTCTTTAGTAGCTCTAGTTCCTAATATTTCTTTATTTTCAGCATAGAGGGTTTTAAATATTTTTATTAAAAAATCATTATCTTTATTTTGACAGAAAACAACTTCATTAGCTCCGGTTCTTTCTTTACGATTTTGATCGAGTTTAGCAAAGCCAAGGTCTTCATAATTTGCTTTTTTAATTTCTTTAAGAGCTGAATCAAGATCTATTTGATTAGTCTTATATTTTTCTAAAATATCTTTAGTTGTCATTCTTTACCTCTTTAAAATTAAATTCAGGTAACTTATATAACTCTTTTAAAGGTATATTATTATTAGTAGAAATTTGTTTTAAACTTTCGTATTCAGGATAGATAAATACTTGATTTTCAGAGATGACTTTTTTAGCAAGAACATCCCCATATTTTGTTTTTATTACAACATTTTCTCTAATTAGCTTTGTTCTTTGTTCGGTTCTATATCTAATACCGATAGTAGAAGTTTCTTTAAAGATAATATTTTGTAATTTAGGCATATCAATTTTATTACACATTAAGCTTAAACGATAACCCGGACGACCTTTTTTCATATATATAGGAGTATAAAAAACATCGAGAGCTCCAGCCTTAAATAATAGTTCACTTGTATAAGCTAATACTTCAGCTGTAGAATCATCAATATTAGTTTCCATAACTATAAAATCTTCATTTAAATCTTCTAAATCACCATAATAAACTTTTAATAGATTAGGGATATTTAAATCTTTACTACCAGCTCCATAACCAACTTTACTTATTTGCATTACAGGTAAAGTAATATAGTTTGAGGCTAATTCGGCTATAATAGCCGCACCGGTAGGTGTTACTAATTCAGTATCGACATCAATTTGTCTAAATTTAACTTTAGAAGCTCTAAAAATTTCTGTTGTAGCAGGAACTGGTACACTCATTAAACCATGAGCACAATTAATAAAACCATGACCATCATTAACAACACTACTATAGATAACATCTGGTTTTATTTTATCTATTAAAATTGCTGTTCCTACTATATCTACTATTGAATCTATAGCCCCAACTTCATGAAAATGAACTTCATTTAAAGGCTTTTGATGAACGATACTTTCAGCTTTAGCAACATTCAAAAAGATTCTTTTAGCTAAGTCTTTAACATTTATATTTAAACTACTATTATCGATAATTTTATAAACATCATCTAAATTTCTGTGTTGATGATGGTGATGATCATGTTCTTTAATTATAACATCAACAAAAGTACCAACTATTCCACATTTAGTTTTTTTACTTATTTCTAAATCGTATTCAGCGTTGTTTAATTTTTGTAATTCAGTTATTAAAAAGTTATTATCGCCAACTATTTCTAAGAGGGCGCCTAAAGTCATATTACCGCTTATTCCGCTTGAACAATCAAAATATAATATTTTCATTAAATCATCTCATCTACATTAATTAAATTATAATCTTTATTACCAGCTTTTAATTTAAAAGCTACATCAATTATGATTGGACCTAAACGTGATTCGATTCGTTCAATCAACTCATCTCTTCCTGGATCTTTAGAATTGTAAATAATATCAAGACAAGCCTTATCAATAGCTACAGGATCATCACTAATTAAAATACCAATATCTTGCATACAGGGAGCTTTAGCATGACTATCACAATCACAATCAACAGATATATTAACCATTGAGTTTATATAAACTATATTTCCATTGAAGTGACGAACTACACTTGTTGCTGCATCACCCATAGAAGTAATGAATGGTTTTTGAGCAGTAGCCATATAATCACCATTAGGGTTACCAGCTCCATGAATATATTTTTTGCCATAGCTTGAAGCACAACCGATTGATAGTTGTTTTAAAGCCCCACCAAAACCACCCATTGCGTGGCCTTTAAAATGCGATAACACTAACATTGAATCATAATTTATTAAATTTTTACCGACATAATTTTCTTTAATTTGGATTCCATCAGGAATATCTAATTTAAAATCTGGTCCTTCTGCATCCATAATATCAACATTAAAATATTTAGTCCAGAGATGTTTGTCCATCAAATGTCTATGTTTTTCAGTTGTATCACGTTCCCCAGGATAAGCAGTATTACACTCAACTACAGTTCCGTTAACATGTTCAATTATGTTTTTAACAAATTCAGGTCGTAAATAATTTTTATTACCATCTTCACCAGAATGAAGTTTTACAGCCACATTACCGCTTAATTTTTTACCAAATAAATCATAAAGTTTTACTAAAACATCAGGTGATATTTTGCTTGTAAAATATACATTTGCCATATATATGCCTCCTTAATTTCTATTATTATTATTATACTTTTAATATCTATTTTGGTCAATGAATTAAAATTGGTTATCATAGCTATTAAAGTATTCTAATCTAATGTTAAAATTATTCTAATTGAAAGCAATGACAAGATGTGCTATAATCTAAAAAAATAAGGAGATAATAGAAGTGAAAACTGGTGTAATAGTTTGTTCTAATGCTGCGCTTGATTATATTCCACATGAGGAATATATCCCAGTATTTAGATCAGTAGTAATATTTAATGAAAACGAAAAATATGATGATTTTACCGAAATAAAAGCAGAAGATTTTTATAAAAGATTAGAAACTGATAAATCTTCTTTTCCGCATACAGCCTTTGTTTCACCTGGTAAAATGGTAGAAATATTTGATGAAATGAAAGAAAAAGGCTATGAAAGAGTATTATGTATTTTAATCTCTGAAAAACTATCTAGCCTAGCTAGAACAGTAAGGATGGTAGCAGAAGATTATGAAGGTTTAGAAGTCATAGTATATGATTCTAGGACTATTGCTTATCCGCAAGCTCTAATGGCTTTAACAGCTGCTAAAATGTTTAATGAAGGTAAAGATTTAGATGAAGTAATGAAACACTTAGACTTTATTAGAGATCATAATCATTTAATTTTTGCGGTAGAGACATTAGAATATTTAATTAAAAATGGTAGGTTATCTAAAGTTGCAGGTGGCGTTGCTAATTTATTACAAATTAAACCTTTATTAGGCCTAGATAAAATGGGTGCTATTGAAACTTTAGCTAAGATTAGAACTACAAGAAAAGCTAGAGAAGCAATGATTAAATTATTCTTAGAAGAAGTAAAAGATAAGGATGTAACACCTTGTATAATTCATGCTAATGCCAAAGCTGAAGTTATAGAAGAAATTAAAAATGCTGTTTTAGCTGTTCACCCTGAATATAAAGATATTAATGTTTATCCTTTGACCCCTGTTGTAGGTGCTCATGCTGGCCCAGGAACTATAAGTTTAGGTTACATTGAAAATTATCATGAATAGTGCTTAGGCACTATTTTTTCTTTTTATTGTTTAGCTATAAGATAAATGATATAATGAATTAAATGTAGGTGATAAACATGCAATTCAATAATACTATAATTTATTTTGAAGAAAATCTAGCTAAATTAACAAAATTTAAACAAGAATTTAATTTAAATAAATATTTTATCATTATCGATAATAATGTATATAATATTTATAAGAGTGAACTAGATAAATTTTTTTTAAATGCTAAATATATAATTATTCCAAGTGGAGAAGAACATAAAAATATTAATACGGTATTTAAAATAATTGATGAACTACTTGAAGAAAATATTACAAGAGGTGATACTATAATTGGCATAGGTGGTGGAGTCACATCTGATATTGTTGGTTTTGTAGCATCGATTGTTTACCGAGGAATTAAACATGTGATTATTCCAACAACTCTACTAGCAATGGTAGATGCAACAATGGGTGGAAAATGTGGAGTTGATTACAAAGGTAGAAAAAATATTATAGGTTCTTTTTATGAGCCTAAAGGAATTTATATTTGCCCACTATTTTTAAAGACTTTGTCAAAAGAACAATATGAATCTGGTTTAGGTGAAGTAATTAAATATAGATATTTAGCTGATTTTCCTTTATTAGAATATAATGATATTATAGAAATAATTAAAAAATGTATATTAATAAAAAAAGAATATGTTGAAGATGATTTTAAAGATAAAGGCATAAGAATGTGTCTAAATTTAGGTCATACATTTGGTCATGTCATTGAACTTAAACATAATTTATTGCATGGCTTAGCGGTTTTAGAAGGTATCGATATGATATTTAATTTAGAAATAGATCTAGGCTTTTCTGTTTATAAAGAGCAAAAATATTTTAAAAAATTGTTAAATAAATATAATATAACTTTAAAAGGATATGATTATCGCAATTATATCGAAGATATATATGGCGATAAGAAAAATTTTAATGGAATATTAAATTTAGTTTTCGTTAAAGACTTTAAACCGTTTTTATATAAAATAAGTAAGGATGAATTATATGATAAAATTAACAATAGAAAATAATTTAAAAGGTGAAGTTAAAATTCCACCTTCAAAATCAATCGCTCATCGTGCTTTAATTTTAGCTAGTTTAGCTAAAGAAGAAGTTGTTATATCAAACATTGCCTATTCAAATGATATTTTAGCTACTATTTCTTGCCTAGAAAGTTTAGGTACAACAATAATAAAAGAAGAAGGTAAAGTAATAATAAGGCCAGGGGTGATTCACAAAGTTAAAGATCTAAATTGTGGTGAAAGTGGAACTACCTTAAGATTTATGATTCCTTATGTTTTATTACAAAGTGAAGAAATTAAAATTGATGGTGAAAATAGATTAAAAGTTAGACCTATTGCGGATTATTTTCCGATGTTAGAAGCTAATCAAGTAAAATATATTTATGATGGTTCTTTACCACTAACATTAGAGGGTAATTTAAAGTGTGGTAAATATGAATTAAATGGTAATGTTTCTAGTCAATTTATTAGTGGTCTTTTATTAGTTTTACCATTTTTAAATGGTGATAGTGAAGTTATTATTAAAAACAAATTAGAATCTAAACCTTATGTAGACTTAACATTAAAAGTGGCTAAGGAATTTGGTATAGAAATTATTGTTAAGGATAATATTTATTACATAAAAGGAAATCAAAAAGTGAATATTAATAGATATGAAGTTGAAGGGGATTATTCTCAAGCCGCCTTTTTCTTAGTAGCTAATGCATTAGGGGCAGAATTAAAATTAAGTGGTTTAAGAAGAAGTGGTATGCAAGGTGATGAAGATATAATTAAAATATTAGAAAATTTAGGAATAACTTTTGATGAAAACTTCATAGCTAAAAAAAGAGAATATAAAGCTGGTGTCATTTCATTAGCTCAAAATCCTGATTTAGCGCCAATTTTAGGGGTTTTTGCTTCATATATACCAGGTTGTACAAAATTAATTAATTTAGAAAGACTAGTTTATAAAGAATCGAATAGACTTTTATCTACTTTAGAAATCTTAACTAATTGCAATGTTTCGGCTAGGATTGTAGATAACACTTTAGAAATAAATGGAAGAGCAAATTATAAGCCGGGTAGAATTAAATCTTATAATGATCATAGAATTGTTATGGCTTCAGCTATTATGGCTCTTTTAACTAAAGAAATATATATTGATGAAATTAAACCAGTTAATAAATCTTTCCCTAATTTTTTTAATATCTATAAGCAAATAGGTGGTAAGGTATATGAATGAATTAGAAAAAAGTAGAAATATAATTAATGAGGCTGATGAATTAATTATTGAAGCTTTTAAGATGCGGATGGCAGCAGTTAAAAATGTCATTAAATATAAAAAAGTTAATAATCTACCTATCTTAGATGGAAATAGAGAAGAAACTTTAAAAAAAATAAATTTAGATAAATTAAACAACAAAGAAATAGAAAAGTATTATTTAGAATTATTAGATTGTTTATTAAAAGTATCTAAGGATTATCAAAAGGAAATTTTAAATGCTTAAATATTGTTTAATTGGCAAAAAACTAGGGCATTCATTTTCAAACAAAATTCATAACTTTGTATTTAAAGAATTAGGGATTGTTGCTAGCTATGAATTAGTAGAAGTAGATGATTTAACAAGTTTTATTAAAGAAGCTAAAACTAAATACCAAGGCTTTAATGTAACGATTCCTTATAAGGAAGAAATACTTCCATATTTAGATTATATTTCAGATGAAGCTAAAGTTTTAAAAAATGTAAATACAGTTAAAGTTATTAATAATAAACTTTATGGTTATAATACAGATAGTTATGGCTTTAGAGGAATGTTAAATCAATATAATATTGATTATAATAATAAAGAATGCTACATATTAGGTAGTGGTGGGGCAGCAAAAACTTGTTATTATTCACTATTAGATAAGGCTAAAGCTGTTTATTTAGTTTCTAGAAATAAAAAAAGTGAAACAATTATTAGTTATGATGACCTAAATAAGCGTAATATTGATTTATTAGTAAACGCAACCCCAGTAGGAATGTATCCTAATATATTAGATTGTCCGGTTAATGAAGAGGTTTTAAATAATACTAAAGAAGTTGTTGATTTAATATATAATCCGCGTCAAACAAGCTTTTTAAAAAAGAAGAATTCTTATAATAACGGTCTTACTATGCTTATTTTACAAGCTATTAAGGCTGATGAAATTTGGTTAGATTGTAAAATAGATCAAAGTTTAATAACTAAAGTAGGTGATTTATTTGAATGATTTTGGTAAAGTTTTTAAAGTTAATATTTTTGGTGCTAGTCATGAAAATGAAGTCGGTGTTTTAATTGATGGAATTAAAGCGGGAATCCCACTAAAAGTAGAAGATTTTTTAGAACAACTTTCAAGAAGAAAGCCTAGTACATATGGAACACCAAGAAAAGAGGAAGATTTACCAATTTTAGCTAGTGGTGTTTATAATGGCTATACTAATGGTAATCCGTTATTAATAATGTTTAAAAATAATAACACTAGATCAAGTGATTACGAAAAGTTAATTAATCACCCTCGCCCTAGTCATGCTGATTATGTGGCATTAAAAAAATATCATGGGTATAATGACCCTAGGGGTGGTGGAGCTTTTAGTGGAAGATTAACACTTGGGTTAGTAGCGGCTTCTGTAGTAGCTAGTAAAATTTTTAAGATTGATATAAGTAGTGAAATTATAAGTCTTGGTAAAGAAACAGATAAAGACAAATTTAAATCTGTATTAGAAGATGTAAAAAATAAAGAAGATAGTATAGGTGGAATTATTCGTCTTACTATTAAAAATTTACCTGTTGGCCTAGGGGAACCTTATTTTTATTCTTTAGAAAGCGTAATAAGTCAAGCCTTATTTAGTGTTGGAGCAGTTAAAGGTGTGTCATTTGGTAGTGGCTTTTTAGGAACAAAATTATTAGGTAGCGAATTTAATGATTTAATAATAGATAAATCAGGTAAAACGGCAACTAATAATAATGGTGGTATAAATGGTGGTATTAGTAATGGTAATGATGTCATTATTAATGTTGCGGTAAAACCGACTCCTTCCATAGGCAAGGCACAAATGACATATAATTTTCAAGATAATAAAATTGAAGAGCTTATTATAGGTGGACGGCATGATACAGCAATAATTTTAAGAATGCCGGTAGTGCTTGAAAGTATGTGTCAAATTGCATTAACAGATTTATATTTATTAAGGAAGGCTATTGAAAATGAGAATTAGTTGTTATGATGATTCTAATATTAAAGAAGAAGTAAATAGATGTTTAAGCTGTAAAAACCCAAGTTGTGAAAAAGGTTGTCCTATTCATAATCAAATAAGGGATTTTATTAAAGCTTTAAAAGAAGATGATTTAATTAAAGCTAAAGAGATTGTTTATAACAATTCTAATTTAGCATTCATTTGTAGTATCGTTTGTCCTCATGAGAAAAATTGTATGGGACATTGCATATTAAACAAAGTGAATAAACCTATAAATATTGGCGCAATAGAAGGATATATTTCGACTTCTTTACCCGATGTTTTAACAATTAAAAACATAAACAAAAGCGCGGCAATAATCGGGGCAGGTCCAGCTGGAATTTATGCGGCAATTGAACTTAGAAAAGCAGGGATTAAAGTTACAATTTACGAAAAAGAAAATTATTTAGGTGGTATCTTAGCTTATGGTATTCCTGATTTTAGACTTCATAACGATAGATTAAATATGCTAAATGAAATGGTTTCAAGATACCAAATTGCAGTTAAATTAAATACTTTAGTAGACGATAACCTTTATAATGAATTAGTTAAAGAAAATGATTATTTAATAATAGCTTGTGGTTTAAGTAAATCAAGACCATCAGGACTTGGAGTTAATGAACATATTTTAGAAGCTAGCCAAGTTTTAAAACAATATAATTATAAAGCTAGATTTGATCTTGGTATTTATCCAAATTTAAAAACTAAGAAAGTGTTTGTGATGGGAGCTGGGAATGTAGCTATGGATGTTGCTAGAGTAACAAAAAAACTAGGTGCTGACACAACGATAATTTATCGCCGCAGTTTAGCTGAATCACCAGCTAATAAAGAAGAAATCGAACAAGCTATGAATGAGGGAGTAATTTTTAGATTCTTAGAAAATCCAATTGAAGCTAAAGTAGAAAATGGTAAATTAAATTTAAAAATCGAAAAAATGGCACTTGGTGAACCAGATGAGAGTGGTAGAAGAAGGCCGATTGGAACAAATTCATATAGTTATGAAAAAATTGATTATTTGATTGAAGCAATAGGTGATATGCCAAACTTTAACATAAATGAAATTGAACAAGATCATGGCTATTTTATTACTGATGATAATTTTATGACATCTAATCCGAAAGTATATGCGATTGGTGATGTAACACTTGGAGCTAAAACAGTTGTGGAAGCTTGTTATTCAGCTAAAATTTGTGCAAACGCAATATTAAAGAACATAAACGAATAAGATTATTAAAAGGGTTGAAACTAGAACTAAAACTAGAATCAACCTTTTTAACATTGTATAATATATTTAAGAAGTTTTAAAAAACACCAATAAATTCACTTAGTAATTTGTATAATAGATGGAGGGATATTATGGATTATAGAAATTATATAATAGAATTTAAAGCTAATAATCACCAAAACTTTAAATCTTTTTATGATTTGACGAATAAACAAATCTATCTAACCTCTATAGCTATTTTAAAAGATCGTGATGAAGCACTAGATATTGTCCAAGACACCTATTTAAATTTTTTAAAGAATATTAATAATATTGATGAATCAAAGTTTCATGAAGGTTA
>CASEZJ010000015.1 GCA_949292525.1 uncultured bacterium
TTTTAAGAATGCAAATAAAAGGTTACTGATGTCTTAGTATTTCTAGGACTATTCAGTAACCTTTATTTTTTAGTATACGTCTTATATTACACGCTTACATATTAATATATATATACCTAAATAAAGTTAAGCTCAACGGTAATTAATGCTTAATTGAATTGAAAAGATGAAAGAAACTCTTTAATAAGAAACGCACAAAAATGCGGGAATGTACAGATGTTTGAATAAAAACCAATATTACCCTTTACAATTTTAATACCAAAGCGAATTTCCTTATAATTAGGACTTTTAATTAAAGTTGCAAGTGATTTCGAATTATTATTCCCAGCTTTTACTTCGATCGGAACTAGGTAATCTCCGTAGCGAACAAAAAATTCTTCTTGAAGTGTTGAGTTTTCCTTTTTGTAATAGTGTAGATCATAGCCTGATTTAACTAATGCTTCTCCAATAATACTTTCAAATAGGCCACCTTTATAAACATCAAGATTTTTGTTTTGACGAAAATCAGATTGTGCTTCATCATCAAGTTGTGAAAGTAGTAAACCATTATCAGCATAGTATAAAATACAACAATCTTCAATCACATTACCTTTAAGTGGAAGATTAGGAGTTTGTAGTGCACGACTGATATTTACAATACCAGCATCTTCTAGCCATTCTAGTGAACCCCTGTAATCTTTAAACTTTGCTCCTGAATGAACTTTAGAAATTTGAAACTTTTTATTTTCTTTGCCGAGTTGAAATGGTACAGATCGAAAAACGTTTGTAATACGAGATTTATCAAGTCCAAGTGCATATTTACGAATATCAGCTTCATAGCCAATAACAATTTGTCTTTGGATTTCAAGAGTGTTTTCAAAAGTTTTTTTGGTAACAAAGTCTTTAACAACCTCTGGCATACCACCAACTATACAATAGTCTAAAAAAAGATCGTTATAAATTTTTAATACGGCTGGTGAAAATGGCGTAAAAGATTTCATATGTTCTAATATATCGTTTTTAATGGACTCATCATAACCTAACGCCCACAAGAACTCTTCAAAGTCTAAAGAGCGCATTTCAATTTCGGTTTTATAGCCAACACTAATACTAGATATTTCTTTATAATGTATGCCAAGCAATGAGCCACTACAAATGACATCGTAATTTCCATCTAATGCAAAAAACTTTAGAGAAGTTGTAATATCAGGAAATTCTTGTATTTCATCAAAGAAAATTAGTGTTGTGCCTTTAATAAATCTAGCTTTGGGATTGATACGGGTAATATTTTTTATAATAGCTTGTGTAGAGTAACCATTTTCTATGATTTGCTTATAAACAGGATCAGAAGCAAAATTAATTTCAATGATATTTTCATAGTTATTTTTTGCAAAAGTTTCAATAGATTTAGTTTTTCCAACCTGTCTTGCGCCCTTTATAATTAATGGTTTGCGATCACTATTAGCTTTCCACTGTGAAAGATAGGAATCAATTTTACGTTTCAAATATTCAATCATATTACCACTCCTCATATAATAGTATAGCATATTTGTCCCAATAAGCAAATGTGTTTTACTAAAAAATGAGCGAGTTTTAGTGCTATATTTACTAAAAAATGAGCGAGTTTTAGTATAAAATTACCATTTTTATGGCTTTATGTATAAAAAATTTTATGGCTTTAATTTATAAAAAGTGAATTTAAATATCAAAGGACATGTTTAACAATAAGTACATACAATAATAAAATTATCCGCAAATCATCAAAAAAACCAGCAAAAAAGGAGTCGCTAAACTCCTTTTTATGTTTTAATAAAGCCATAATTAACTACTTTTTACACGATATCCTAACTTTTCTGATATCTTAAGTCCAACTTCCTTAATCCTTTGACCATAATAATCAAAATCAATATCATTACTAAACATATCAGAAATAGATATTGCGGCAATACATTCACCAGCATAATTAAAAATTGGTGCGGCAAAACATAACATATATTCTTCTACTTCTCTGTTATCAACTGCATAACCACGACTTCTTGTTGCTTCTAACTCTTTGTATAAATCACTAACATTATCGATAGTGTTGTTAGTTTTCTTCATGAAATTAATTTCACTAACGATATGATTTAATTTATCTGGTTGTAAATAAGCTAACAAAACCTTTCCTAAACCAGTATAATATAACTCTTGTCTCGTACCAACTTCACATGTTGCTAGTTTTGCCCCAAGCCCAACATGTTTATGAACATAAAGCACTTTGTTTTTATCAAGAATACCAACAAAACAATTGCGATGTAATTCGTCAGCTAAAGGATTTAAATACAGCTTACAAACATCAATAAAATTTAAGTTTTCCAAATACTTCATCCCAAGTTTATATGTCGTTGTTCCTAACACGTATTTTTTATGATTATATTGTGATTCGGAAACTAAATCAAGTTCTACTAACGTTTGAACAATATTAAAAGCACTACTTTTAGGAATATTTAATCTGTCAGTTATTTCTTTTAAAGATAGACCACCATCTGCTAAAGAAATGTGGTCTAACGCCTCAAAGGCTCTCATAATTGTTCTATTCATTTTTTAGCCACCTCATTTATAAAACAATAATAACTTTTACTCTTTAAAAAAGCAAGTTTTTTCTAAATATATTGAACATAATCAACTTATTATAACATAAATTATTGCTCAATTATCATTTTTTTTATTAAAAATCCTAAAAGTTTTATTTTCGATTTAGTTAATTAATTTTGTAATAATAATTTTCAAAATATCGTCCTTAACTTTTATAGTTTTTATTAATCTTGTATTATCTACCATTCTATGCTCATAAGCTTCTAAAAAGATTGGTAATTTAGTACCTTCATCAAAGAAAGCAATCTGCTCATAACTCCACTTATCTACTGCTATTAAGTTATCTAACATATATTTAATGCCGCTCTTTAAGATGTCAGTTTTAACTTTTTTAAAGTACCAATCTAAATTATATAAATCATAATCATATTCTTTAAATAAGATCGCTAAATCAGTGAAACCTTTAAGTCCCATTAAAGAATATGATTTTGATTTAGTTCTTGCTAATTCATAGGGAAGGCTTCCATCATCAGCAAATTGTCTTAACATTCTATTTTCTATTACATTATAAACAATAGAAGGAATTAATTTATTTAAATTAAGATAATAACAAATCGCCATTAATAAAAAATCATACATAGTACCATGATTATTATGAGCAACCATTTCTTCAACTGCTATTTTATCATAGCGTAACCAATTTAAAAATTTTGTTAACCAAGTCTTATAACTATTATATAATCCTGTATCTACAAAACCTAAATCATATAAGCTTTTCAATAAAATAACCGCATAGCTCATATTAGCTGAAAAATCAATAATACCTATTCCTCGACCAAGATTTTTACCTTTCACGATTTGGGCATGATTCATATTTGGTAACATTCTTGTTTCTGCTAACAAGAAAAACACTGTTAATCTTCTTTTCATGTCAAAGTAATATTTACTATCTTCAGTTAAATAATATAATAATAATTCATAATAAATAATAAAAGCTGTTTCTCTTAACCTATCTTTATCATAAACATCCCCTTCAGGATTAGGGTAACCATCTTTTTGAATGTATGGTAAATTATCAGGTGTTTGCGGATTTGGCCAAAAATATGTAGCTAATGACATATAATTATGACTACTAAATCCTAAACATATATCTTTGCTTTTATCAGTAACTTTAAACTGAGGTTTAGTTAGAAGATAACTAAGCTTATCTTCTAACTCTTTAATCTCATTTTGTTTTAAGTTTGCTTTTAATTTTTTAAGTCTCTCCTTAGTAAAAACCAAATAATGATTTACTGGGTCAACCTTAACAATATCCTTAAAATAATCCATTATAAGAAATCCTGTCCGCCATTTACTTGAATTATTTCACCAGTAATAAATGAAGCTTTTTCACTTACTAAAAATTCTATAACTGATGCTACTTCAGATGCTTGTCCTAATCTCTTCATTAAAATATTATTTTTAAATGATTCAAATAATGCCGGATTATTTAATTTAGTTTGTTGATGGAACGGTGTATCAATAGTACCAGGAGCCACGCCATTAACTCTAATATTATATTTAACTAATTCTTTAGCTAAAGCTCTAGTTAAAGTAATTATAGCTCCCTTAGATGTTGCATATACACCAGCACCTGCACCACCAGCATTCCAACCAGCATTTGAAGAAAAGTTAATGATTGAAGCATCTTTTCCTTTCTTTAATAGCGGAATAGCACCTCTTGTTACATAAAATACACTATCAAGATTAAGCGCTAAAACACGACGATAAAATTCTGTTGGCATATCTTCAAAACTAGATCTACCTCCAAGACCACCAGCGTTGTTTACTAAAACGTCTAAATGATCGTATTTTTCGCTTATTTTAGCCATATTTTCTTTTACTTCTTCTTCACTTGTTACATCAAAATGATAGTAATCA
This sequence comes from uncultured bacterium, assembly GCA_949292525.1. Classification (GTDB taxonomy): domain Bacteria; phylum Bacillota_I; class Bacilli_A; order Acholeplasmatales; family Anaeroplasmataceae; genus CALUXS01. The sequence goes on from CASEZJ010000015.1 coordinate 4,474, forward strand.
TATTTAATATTTAAAGCTTCTAATTCTTTTTTTGCTTCTTTGGCTTGGTTATCATCAATTCCATTAATAATAACAAAATATCCTGCTTTACCTAAGGCTTTAGCTGTAGCTAAACCAATACCACCGGTTGCTCCTGTAATTAAACAAATCTTATCCATTTCTTTTTCTCCTTACTTTAAAAAATCTTCTCTTGCTGGAGTGAAAATATCTATTAATTTTCCCTCTTCTAAACACACTGCCCCGTGTACAACTCCTGGTTCTTTATAAGTTGAATCACCTGCACCTAAAACTTTCTTTACACCATTAATGTTAAACTCAAACTTACCACTAATAATATATGTACATTGTTCATGGGGATGACTATGTAATGAACCTACAGCTCCTTTTTGAAAATGTAATTCACAAACCATTAAGTTATTGTTATAAGCTAAAACTATACGAAAAACACCAGGATCTACTTCCTTACCTTCAATTTCTGAATTAATAAAATAATTTTTCATCTAAACCTCCAAAATCATTTGATAATTAGCATTAGTACCTTTGCTTCTTATAATTAATGAAGTTCTTGTACTGCTTACTGGATTATCCATTGTTTTACAAATATATAATTCTTTATCTTTTAAATCTATATTTAATTTATATTTGTAATCACCTTGTTTTAAATTTAAATCTAAGCTATTAAGACCACCAACATATTTATGACAATCAATAATATGTTCATAGCCATTTTCCTTAAAACCTAAATTAGCTTTCTTTAAGTCTAATTTATTTTCAATAATGATATCTGCTTCTAAATGGAAAGCAAAATCACTAGTTACTTCATCTTTACTAGTAACTACAAACGTATCTTTTAATACGTTATTAGCTATATCTATTTCACGTTTGTAATTAACACCTGGATAAACATTTTCACTATAAGCTTCTATATGATTGTTATCATATCTTAAACAAACACCAGGACTTCTTTTTTCTTGATCTAAGCCATTACAACATACTGTATTATGACTAATAGTCTTTTTAAACCATTCTTTATATAATTTAGATTGGTAACCTGGATTAGACATATCTCTTGAAATCATCTTATCTTTATGCATGATTTCAATATTCATAATATCAGGATGAGCATGACTAGGTCCGTTAAGACCATATTTTAAGAAAAGATTATATTCATTATTTCTTAATAAACCAAATTGACTAGTTTCATAATTTTTTGTTTCTTGTTTAACAACTTGATATTTAGTAAAATCAACACTTGAGTTTAATAATAATCTTTCAAAAGCAATCTCATTATTATAATAATATGGTTTTGATAACGGTAAAGTTGTTCTAGCTAATGGATTAGCTAAAATATTCTTTAAAATTTGACCTACTATATCATCTTCACCAAAAACTTTCATAGCTATTTGATAGATATAATCATAGGTTTTTAAATTAATACTTGGCCAACCATCATTAGGATTGGGGAAGAATCCATTATTGAAGGCATAATGATATGCTTCAATAAACATTTGATGAACTATTTCTAATTCCTCGCCAAAATCATAGTTATATAATTTAGCAAATAAACAAAGATTTATAACCCCTTCAAGTGTAAAGAAATTATAATGAATAGAACCTTCATACCAGAAATGATTACTAGTTACGCCTTCTCTTAATTGTCTTCTAATATTATAAGGACCATTAAACGCAAAATTAATCATTTCTAAATCATTAAAGAATAAACCCATAACTCCAATAGCGGAATTATTCCAACATCTAATATTATGAATTTGATTAACTTGAGGTTTTAAAAGATAAAACATTTCTCTAAACATCTTGAAATATAGTTCATCTAAATATTCTTTATCTAAATCATCTTTAATGATTTCTAATGCACTAATCATTCTAATACAAATGATTGATTCATTTAAACCTTGAGGTAAAATTCTACCACAACCCCAAGTCATTTCTTCATATGTATCAAAGACTTGTCTTTCTTTATTATGAATTTTAATTTTCTTATAATTATCGGCATAAAAACTTAATATAGTTTTAGTAATTTCTAAATATTTTTTATCCGCTAAAGCTTTATATAAACATGCCGCTTTCCAAGCCGTTAAAATCGCTGTATTACGATAAAAATAAACCCAAACACCATCATAAATTTCACTCTTAAATTCCTTATGACAAACTTCACAAACATGACTATGAGGTTTATTTAAGTCAAATATTAGTCTTCCTCCATCATTATTACAAAAATAATAATGTCCCCATTCGCTATTTATATTTGGATCATCATGAAATGAGCTTGCAAATTCATCAACTTCTTTTTGCATTTGCTTAATCATTTCTTGATATTTAGGGTATTTTTTAATATCATCTTTAAAACTTTCATTTAAATAATTCATTTTATTACCTCAACTATATAATTGCCTTTTTTATCTTTATTTAAGAATGTTGTATTTTTATTTTTTAAATAAGACCCATCTAGAACTATTATCTTATCTTTAGTTTTTAAAACACCTCTAGCATCACTAATTTCTAATGGTATATTTAGATATAATTTATCTTCTCCATTAATTAAATAATAATCTTGTTCTTTTTTAATCTTTAAAGCATTAGTACTAAATATTTCTAAAATACAACCATCACTAGCATTTATACTATAAGTCCTAGTATTAAGGTTAGTAATGACATAATTATCTGGTTCTTGGGTGGTCATAATACTTTTAATTTGTTGAACTAAATTTTCTGACTTAATCTTATTATTACTATCGACATAATGATTTAATTTGTTAAATGCACCTTGATATTTAGCCATCTTACCTCTTGTTTTAGGTATGAAATCACTATTTATTATCGTTTTATATTCATGATTATCTAAACTAGAAAAAACATCTATAAATAATATATATTTAACTTTTGGAGCTATTACAATTAAACGTTTAACTTCTTGCATATTAAGTTCAAGAGGATAGGTATTAGTTGAATAAGCATCAAAAACTAAATAATCATCATAGATTAAATCTTTAATCCCACCATGATAATCTAAACGATTATAATTAGGGTTTAAAGTTGTTCTTGTCATAATGCTTTTTAAATAAACATCATTAACATTCATAACATCACATAATTTGTTATCTACTAATAAAGAATTATGATTCAGTTCTAAAATATTTCTGTTATAACCATCATCAATAACAAAATAATCTTGTCCCTTAGTTAAAATATAAGATAAATTATCAGGATGGTGATGGGATAAACTCATAGTTTTAAAATCACCATTTAACCACTGCGTTTTACCACCAGGATAACCTGATTTTAAAGAAAACACTGTACTATTTTTACCCCAACTAGATCTAATAGAAATTAAACCTAAATCCGGAAAATATTTAAATAATGGCAAATCATTAACTTTTTTAGGCAAAATATCAGAATAAGCTAAACAACAAAGACCAAGTTCAGGCATAATCCCTGGCTTAATATGGCTTAAATATTGTTCCTGATAAATATTATCAAGAACTAAATTTGCTAAATATTTAGCATAATGATTATTATAATTATCAGCAGTTAAATAATATACTAATAAAGAATGTGAACTAAATCTATCATGACAATCACCAAAGTTTAATTGTTTTAACAATGTTGAGTCACTTTGATATAAGCGATAATAAAAAGTGTTTTCTAAATATTTAGATTCCTTAAAGTAATCATTATAGCCTAACTCCTTAATTAACCAAGCAGCTATGAATAACCACATACCACCATATCGCCAATAACTTACGCCTTCATAATTAGAGCCATCATCTGCCATGTTTTTATAAACTGTTTCGAAGTCAGTTAAGGCTTCTTCAATTAATACATTTTCTTTTAATACATAACCTGATAAAAGAATTGCGGTATGATTAATCCAGTTATGGTTTTGCCAATAATTTGTAGGCCAACCATTACCTAAATTATTCTTTTTATATTCATAAATAATAAAGGCATGTTCTTTAATATTTTTGAAGTATTTATTTTTTTCTTCTTTATTTAAATAAGGGCTTAAATATTCATACCCTAAAGATAAACCAAATAATATAAATGAAGCAGATAAATCAACATTAACTAAATGAGCATTACCCCATTTTTTATAACTACAAACTGCATTCATAACTTCTTTAGCCTTATTTAGATATCTTTCTTCACTAGTCATTAAATATGCCACTGCTAAATTAATTATTGCCATCCCTAAATAAGTTGTTGAACATTTAGGATGCCTTTTAGGCAATGGCATATTAAAATAAGTATTTGTGTATTCAATAAAACAAGTTTTAAGCTTCGGATCTAGTTTCTTGTTCTTGTTGTATAACATCATTTTTCTTTCTCCTAAATATTAAATCAAATAATTTAATTACTAAATCCCAGAGAAGTCCTAATAAAAGATAAATAATCGTAAAAATAATCCCAAACATTATTGGTTCAATACCAAATTCAATTTTGTTATCTGGATTTTGTTTAATATAATTAATTAATAAATTTATTCCTTCATATATCCAAGCCACAATATAAACAGCTAACATGCTTTTAAAACATTCACTTAAGAAATAAAACACACCTTCTAAAATAGTTCTTTCACTCATTTTTTTATTAGCTATTTTACCTCTTCTTTTTATATCAAAAACACTAGATATAATAGGATTAAAAATAAATAGATTACCTATTGCCATAGCTAAACCTAAGAAAAAGATCAACTCAAAGGTACTTTCTTGTTCACCAAAGCTTAATCCCCAGGCAATAAAGAAGCAAACTGCTGCGCTAAACCACCATCTAAAAAAGAGAATTTTATATTTGTCATCTATATTACGAATCTTCTCTACTATTTTTTTCATGCTAATTCAGAACTTTCTTTAAATTGTCTTTTTTCTTTATTATAAGCAGCTAATATGCTAATTATACCTAAAACATAACCAATACTAACTATACAAACTAAGGCTACACCTTGATAAACTAGGCTAAATTTAATTCCACTTTGGGTACTAGTTAATGTAAGTATAATTAATATAATCCCGCTAGCAATTGTTAGAATTAAAATTGCAATTACAAAAAATGTTTTTAAACAATAAGCTTCTTTTAATCTAAATACATTAAAAATAGAGATTAAACCAAACAAAATAAACATAAACATAAATAAACCTGTCCAAGTATTAACTACTTGTTGAATAGCTCTAATATAAACTAAAGAAAAAGCTAAACTTATAACTGAAAATATAGTTACTATTATTCTACCTAGACTTAAATGATCTTCTTTAATTACATGTTTAATTTTGTTGTTCATGTAATGCAAGTCATCAAAAAATCTTAATTGGCAGCGGAAATTAATTACTTCTTCTTTATATGTACTTTTTACTTCTTCATTTGTTTTATTTGTTTTATAATTATATTTCTTAATTTTTAAACCACATTTATAGGCATTCATTACGTTTTTATGTTCAACCAGATAATCTAGTTTATTAAGCTTACGATCACGTTTTTCTTCATTGGTTAAGATAGCTTTATTATCGTATTTTTTATAATTTCTTTTAAATCTCTTTAAAGTAGTAAATTCTTTATTTACATTCTCAAATTCAAGGTCTTGAATTGGAGTTAAACTAAGTAACCTCTTTTCTTCGATTTTACTTAAAACATCATTTTTAGTATTAACTTTAACGTTATTTTTAAATTCTTGATATTTTTCTTTAAATTCTGCTTTTTTAGCTTTATATTCTTCTTTTAATTGACTGATTTTTTCCTTTTTTATTTGTTTTAATTTTTCAATTTTACTCTTATATTCATTTTTATTAATACCAGGTTTATTTTCTGGTTTATTAATAATATATTCATATTTAGCAATAATGATTTCTTTTTTTAAATTTAATACTTCATTTCTTGCTTTAATTACTTCTAATTGTTCTTCAATAAGTGTCATATAAATCACTCCTTATCAACTCTCTTAGTTGTTACACAATCAAAGAAATGAATTTTATCTTCCATTATCGCAACATCTAATTTATCTTTGGTTAAGTCATTACGCGCATCTACCTTAACGACTAAACTTTTATTATCACATGCTAATTCTACATCATAATATTTACCTAAAAACTCTTTATGAGTAATAGGCAAACTAACAATGCTATCTTTATTCAAATTCATAACTGCATTTTCACATGAAGTATATTCAGGTCTTATCCCAATAACTACTTCTTTACCTTCAAAATCACCATAATGTTTTTTTAAAGCTTCAAGTTTTTCATTTGTTATTTTTACTTTTAAGTCTTGGCTAACAAAGAAATTGTTTTGAATCTTTCCTGTAAAGAAATTCATAGGAGGCGTACCAATAAAACCACCAACAAACATATTAACAGGATCATGATAAACCTCATATGGAGTTCCAATTTGTTGAATATAACCATCTTTCATAATTACTATTCTATCAGCCATTGTCATAGCTTCAATTTGATCATGAGTAACATAAATTGTCGTAATATTAAGCTTTTTCTGTAATTTAACTATTTCACTACGCGTTTTAGCTCTTAATTTTGCATCTAGGTTTGATAACGGTTCATCCATTAAGAAAACCTTAGGTGCTCTAACTACCGCTCTACCTAAAGATACTCTTTGTCTTTGACCACCTGATAATTGGCCAGGCAATCTCCTTAAGTATTGCATTAAATCTAGGCTTCCTGCAACTTCATCTACTTTTGTATGAATTGTAGTTTTATCTTTATGTTTTAATTTTAAAGATATACCTAAATTATCATATACACTCATATTACCATATAAAGCATAATCTTGAAAACACATAGCTACATCACGATCACCAGGAGCATATTTATTAACTTTAATACCATCTATTAATAGTTCGCCTGTTGAAATGCCCTCAAGTCCAGCTACCATTCTAAGTGTTGTTGATTTACCACAACCAGAAGGTCCAACAAGAACTATAAATTCGCCATCTTTAATTTTTAAATTAAAGTTATAAACAGCTTGAGTTCCGTTTGAGTAGATTTTATTTATATTGTTTAATTCTACTGTTGCCATAATTAACCTCCTAGTCTAAATGTAAATTTCTTTCTCTTATTTTTAAATATGATCTTACATTAGCAAGTAAAACTAATCCTAACATTATTCCGCTTAACACATATAGTTTAGTTCTTAAATCGGCATAACTTATTGCGGCTTGAACTATTTGGCCACTTTCATCTAGTAAAGCTTCATGATCTACTGCTACAAAAGGTACTACTACAAATATTCTAATTATTAAATAAATACTAAAAATGAAATTTATGATCGTCCATGTTTTATTATAAACTTTGACTTTCATAGCTGACAAAAATAAGAACAAAGTGAATATTAAATTAATAATTAAAACAGGGAACTCCATATATGAAACATACATTGAGTTTAAAAAGACGATAATATAAATAACTTCTAACAAAACAACTAATAACATTAACCAATATGATAAGCTGTTTGCTTGGTATTTTAATACTTTACCTTTTTTATTATGATATTCTTGTTCTAGCTCGTTAATCTTTTCTTTATCTTTAACTTTATCTAATGTTAAGATTGCTTTCTTTTCTTCTGCTAAACGTGAATATCTAGCTGTTTTAATCTTTTGGATTTTTAATGCTCTTCTTAATTCATTATTTTCTTTTTTATATTTTTTTAATGTTTGTTTTAATGCACTAATTTCTGCATTAATTTTAGTAATTTCACTAATATTATCTATAGTAGCAATTTCTACATCAATTTTTGTCAAATCAGCGTGTGTATCAATATAATTTTCATAATCTTTAGCCACGGCAAACTTTTTTGCTACCTTATGTTTCAATTTAAGAACTTTTAATTGTTCTTTGATTTCTTTTCTGTTTTTAATTCGCTCAAAATAAGTCATTTCTTCATTAGTTTTTAAAGCGATATAAGTAGTTTTTAATTTTTCAATTTGAATTGCTAGATTTTTTATATTGTTTATTTGTTCATCTTCTTTACCTTTTTTCAAAGCCTTTAAGCGTTCAACTTTAGCCGCAATTTCTAATTTATAATCTATAATTTGACCATCTATGGCAAATAAGGCATGAACCGCTTCATCATAAGTATAATTACTTATCTTTTCTTTTTCTTCTCTACTTAGTTTAGACATTTTAATTTACTCCTTCTTATTAAAAAATTAATAACCATTACGACTATAAATAAAATAGAAAATATAATTCCAATTAAATATAATGTATTACCTAAATCAAACGCTAAAGTTGTGGGAATATATTCAGAATAAGTTTCACTTTGGACATTGCTAAAATCTAAACCATTATATTCAGCTTTAATACCATTTAATTTACTTAAACTATATATTGAAGTTAATATTAATGGTATATTAGCAATAACTCCTAAGCATAAATTAAGTATATTTGGTAATAATTTATTAAGTTTAGCTATAAATACTACAATAATCATTATTACTCCAATTACAGAAATATAAAATATCGTATTATTAAATGGAATTAAAACTTCATGGTGAAATTCATAAAGTGGTTGATTTACCGGTTTAAATAAATACTGAAAATCCTTATAATCTGTCATAAATCCTAGAGTGTAGATAAAACTAGCAACCGTTAATAAAATAAATAGTACAAACATAACTTTTTGTAAAACAAACATTTTTCTCATTATATTTCCTCCTTAATTTTCCATCCCTTGCCAAAAAGTTTTATAACTAAAACTCTTTGGAAAGAGAAGAGGCAAATGCCTCTATTCTCTACCTGACATTACTTTATATGCATCAATATAAACTTTTTGATATGTATCTAGGCCAGCATCTTTGAAATATTTTAAATATTCTGCATATGTTTGTGGTGCAGCTACTTCACTAGGGTCTAAGCCACGAATAATGTTGAATATTACTTCACTGAAGTTTGTATCTGTTGCGATAGAAAGATTTTGAACTTGAGATTGTTGATTTCTATTTAATGAAAATGCTGGTGGAATCAATTTATAATAATTAGGGTTACCACCTGATGTAGGTTGTTTACCTTCACCTGCATAAGAAGGTTGTCCTACACCTGCTTCTGTATATAATGCAACCGCATCAAGACCACGTTGTGAAGTATATTGATATTCAAAACCAATTTCCTTTTGATAACCAATTGGAATTAATGAACCCATAACATCTCTTAAGAATGTTGAATAATCACCTTTAGCATGGATATCTGCTTGTTCTTTAATCCAAGAAGTATAAGCTGGATATTCTTTACCATCTGGTCCTTCAAATTTCTTTGTTTGATCAATCATATCTGGTAAACCATAGTTTTGTACTTGATAACCTTCATCAGTAAAGAAATAATTTAATAATTTGAAGGCTTGTGTTAATTCTTCATTACTTGAACTTGAAGCTACTGCCCAACCATCTGGTTTAATAACTCTAGTATTATCTACATAATGTTGCCATACACCATTAACTTCAGCTACTGGAGGTAAAATAGCAACGATATCTTTATTTAATGAATCAGCTGTTGTTGAAGCCGTAAAGTCATAACACATGAAGCCAAAATTCTTTTGATTTTGTTGGCTATCTGAACCATATAATAATGATCTATCGTTAGCTGTATTATTACCATCACTTAATGAATCACCATAAATTAGGCCTTCATCGTTCCATGTCTTTAAATATGTTACAACGTTATAGAATTCTTCTGTACCATATGTGTAATATGGATCGCCATTTTCATCAAATGCCCATCTTGAGCTATATGAATCTGAGCCATGAGCTTTAACGCCATCAAAATATGTACCAAATCTTAATACTTCTTCACGATATGAACCTTGACGAGTAAAGAAAGGATATGTTTTAGCATCAGCTACACCTGTTAAATAGACAGGGTTAGTTTTAACGCAACGGAATAATGCAACTAATTCATCAATGTCATAAGCTGCATCTACTGATAAATAGAAATCTGATAATTTATCATAATCATAATTATCTTTGATATATGTTTTTAAGGCTTCTGTTAAAGTTTTACCATTTTTAACTTCTAATTTATTCATGATTTCAATAATGTTTTGATCAGTCTTCTTAGTAGGTAAACCACTTATTGATTTAGCTCTTGGATGACTTGAAGTGTAGAATGGTTCATAAGATGCTTCTATTTCACTTGCTGTATCATAATTTGGATTTGCTTCATCTAATAAATCTGTAATCCAAGTTTTTCTTACATGATATAAACGAGCATAGTTACCAATTTCTGCAATATATGGAATGTGATAAATATGACCATCATAGGCTGTAATAGCTGTTCTAATATCTGGATTTGTTTCTAGATAAGCAGCAAATTCTGGCATTTCATTTAAATGTTCATCTAAACGAACAAAGAATCCATTATTAGCGCCATAATTCATAAAATCACTAGCTAAGTTTGTCCCACCATAAATGTTGGCGTTTTTAAACCCGTTTGTAGCTTCTTGACTCATCATATCAGCAGATTTATTTGCTGAAGAACCATCAACAGTGATATCGATACTTAATTCTTTTTCAATATACTGCCATACTGGTTTCAAGTCTCCACTTGAAACTGTTGTTCCATCTTGTAAGGTAATAGGAGTGTTTTGGTTATATAATAAACCACGATTCGCATTACCATACGCTAAATTGATGGATAAACTATTACTTGCTTCATCACCACCACATGAGGCAAGTCCTAGTACTGTTAGGCATGCTAAACCTAACGTTGCAAAAATTTTTCTTTTCATTTTATCCTCCTTATTTTTTATGTTATAAAAGGTCTAGCCCTTTACACCACCTAAATTAACACCCTTAGCAAAATACTTTTGAATATAAGGGTAAATTACTAATACCGGTATAATTGAACATATGATAATAGCATATATAAAGCTATCCATTGCATACGGCAAATCTACTTGTCCGGTATCTTGTAAAGCTTGGAATGTTTCTATTTGATTACGTAAATAAACTTGTAAAGGCAATTCTTCAGCATTATCTACTAATCTACTTGCCCAATAATAACCATTCCAACGACTAATAGCATAAAATAATGTTACTGTAGCTACAGTAGCTGATGACATTGGTATATATATTTTGCGAAAAACTTGAAATTCACTTGCCCCATCAACTATTGCCGCCTCTTCAATTTCTGTTGGTACACTAGAGAATTGATTTCTTAACAAGATAATGTTATAAGCTTGAACACCAAAAGCTATAACCATACCCCATCTATTATCTACATGCATTTGCGTATAGTTTAGATATAAAGGAACCATACCTGCACTAAACCACATTGTAAATACTAATAAGAAATTCCATTTTCTTTTTCCTAGTAATTTATCTTTAGATAATGCGTATGCTCCTGTTAAAGAAATTAATAAAGACCATACTGTACCAAAAACGGTATAAAATAGCGTATTAGTATAAGCAATCCAGAAAGCTTTATCGCTAATTACATCGCGATATGCAACAAGTGTTATTTCTTTTGGCCATAATATAATCTGACCTGCTTCATATGCCCCACGACCAGAAATAGACACACTAAATGCATAAACTATTGGATATAAAGTAAGTAAGGCAAATACTCCAACCAGGGTATAAGCTAAAGCTTTAAATATAATTTCACTTTTTGATAAACGTTCCATATTACACCTACCATAATGAAGTTTTTGAAACTTGTCTACTTATAGTATTAGCTCCTACAACTAAAGCAAAACCAATAATACTATTAAAAATACCAGATGCCGCCCCAATACTATAATTACCACTAATAATACCTATTCGCTGTTCAAATGTTGAAAGAACATCACCAGTTACATATGTGTTTGCGTTATATAATAAAATAACTCGTTCATAACCTACTGATAACATTCTACCAATACGCATTATAATCATAATAATTAAAGTCGGAGCCATACCCGGTAATGTGACATACTTAATTTCTTGCCACTTATTACCACCATCAACTCTAATAGCCTCATATAGAGCAGGAGAAATACCCATAATAGCCGCAAAATAAACTATTGAATCATAACCTGATTCTTTCCAAATACCAGTTATAATGTATATTGGTCTAAAGAAAGAAGGAGTTTCAATTATTCGCATAATTGGGTTTTCTACAATTCCTAATTCAATCATTATTCTCGCTATAATACCTGTTGAACGTGAACCGTTATAAACCAAAAGAATAACGATACCTGTAATTGTAACTTCTGATAAAAAGTGTGGTAAATACGTTATTGTTTGCGTTACTTTTCTAAACCAATTACTATTAATTTCACTAAAAAATAAAGCTAATATAATTGGAATTGGGAACCCAAACAACAAACCATAAGCACTTATTATAAAAGTGTTTCTAAAAGCTTGCCAAAACTGAGTACTTTGACCACCAGCAATCAAAGTAACAAAATTATCAAAACCCACAAAGTTTGAGTTAAACATTCCATATGCAGCATCATAATCTTTGAAGGCAATTATCAAGCCTAACATCGGCTTATAAGCCCATATTAAGAACCACAATACTATCGGTAATAACAACAGGTACAATTGCCAATTCTTTTTTATGTTAAACAAATATTCTTTTGGCCTTAGACTAACTTTCTTGTTTAAGATGTTGTCGTTCATATCTTTCCTCCATTTGTACTTCTTCAATATAACTATCCATATCTCTTATCAAGTCTGTTTTACTTTTAAAAATTAATAATAGAATCAATGAAATTACTAAGGATAAGGAAACTGATACAAAATAATCAGCAAAACCAGTAAAAGTATGTTCAATAATTAAGATAACTATTCCTTTTCCAATAATTAAAAGCAAATAGCACATAATTATATAAAGTATAAATTTAGCCGTCGTATTAATTTGTTCATCTCTTCTTTTTCTTTTAACGTAAAACAAAACAAACAGGATTGTTAAAGGAGCTATGACATAAAATAATATGGCATACCCTAACTCAAGTGGTTTATCAGTCATAATATAATTTTGGTTCATAATAATATCTACTATTCCGCTAACTAATAATGGTATTACTCCCCAAAATGACCATCTAATTATCGCAATTATAGTTATCATAATTGCTAAGGAAATATAATAACCAGAATTAAAATAATTAAATAAGAATCCACTGAAAAACTCGCTTAATCCAGCCAAGATCGAAAAGATAGTTAAATCTATCATCATAAATTTTCTCTTCGTCATACGTCTCCTTTCGTTCTTATATATGAACTTAATTCACATAATTTATTAAAAATAATATATATGTGAACTATTTTCACATATTTGTGTTCATCATAAAGTTTAACACTCTTTGAAAGCGCTGTCAATACAAAAATTCATATTTTTGCAATTTGGTTGTATATATGAACAAAATATTGACATTTTTAGATAAGGTGTTAAACTTTTAAAGAGGTGACTAAAATGGACTATACATTAATTAATGCCTACCATGAATCTTATTACTACACTAGATTCCCAATTGATATTATTAACAAACTTGGTTATATGGGACATAATGGTGGACAAGAAAAAGCTTATGATATGGCTGGGGTAGAAATTAGATATTTAAGTGATCAAAATAAATTTTTAATCGATTTAGAAATTGAAGGCGAAGGTTTTTTGTCCTTATATATCGGTGATTTTTCAATAAAACAGATCAATCTTCATAACGGGCTAAATGAAATTAGAGAGGTTGTTCATGATAGGTTTATAGAATTAAATCCTAAAGGTAAAACTTATCCTTCTAATTTATTCCGAATCCGTCTTGAACCAGGATATAAACTTAGTAAAATAACTTTACATGACAAATCTGCTAAAAAATACAATTCTAATTTAAAAACTTGTGTTTATTATGGCTCTTCTTTTACAGAAGGAGCTGGTTCTTTAAGTAATGCTTATTCATACGCAAATTTATCAACAACTTTTTTAAAGGTAGATTCTTACAATAAAGGATTATCCGGCAATTGCTTATGTGAAGAAACTACATGTGATTATCTAGCTACACTAAATCCTGATTTTTATATTTTAGAACTTGGTTGTAATATGCGTGGCTATATGGATGAAGATGAATTTAATAAGCGAGTTGATTACTTATTTAATTCTTTAAAAGGGAAAAAAGTTTTTGTGATTTCCTCACTTACTTTTTTTGTTAAGCAATTTAAAATATTTGGTGATAAAGCTCCTTATCAAGAAAAAAATATATCTTTCAGCAAAATACTAGAAAAATTAGCTAATAAATATAATTTTGTTTTAATTAATATGACAGATTTAATGACGGAATTAAGTGATGTTTCTTACGATATGTTACATCCTAGTCAAATCGGACATTTAAAAATAGCTTATAACTTATATTTAAAGATAAAAGACAGGATTTAATTTTCCTGTCTTTTATCTATTTATAAACTATTCTTACCAAAAATCATATGATACAACTTTATTCAATTTAATAAATAACTCAAAAACAAAATAATCTCCCCACATTGAAAATTCATTAACACCCGCAGCTCGTGGGTAGCCATAAACTGTGTGTCTTAATAAACCATCTTCATCTGTTGCTGATAAAGGGCTAATATAATCACCACTAATTAAAGCGTCTAACATTTTATTAAGAATTCTTTGATATTTATTTTTATTATTAGTAGTAACGATATCACAATTTAACATTTCTAAAATGCCTAACATAGCTATTACACTAGCACTACTATCTTTTAATACCCTGCTGGTATCACTATAACTAAAATCCCACGGGGCAATGAAGTCATCAGGCAAATTATTTACAAAAACATCTAACAATTTCTCCGCCTTATGAACTAAATCTTTCCGTTCCTTATTATAACGATAACTAAGCATTAGGCCATAAATACCCCAAGCTTGCCCCCTTGACCACATTGATTCATCTGATTTGCCTTGGTGAGTTTTACCTTTTATTCTTTTACCAGTATTATAATCAAATAAATAACAATGATAAGTTGTATAATCTTCTCTTATTAGAGTAGATATAGCTGTATCTAAATGAGCTAGAGCTATCTTTTTATATTTATCATCACCAGTAATTAAACTTGCTTGATATAATAAAGGTAAGTTCATAAAAGTATCAATGATAATTAAAACATCTTTACCATCATCCATCTTACCCCAAGCCTTAATAACTTTAGCATTTTCAACAAAACGATAAATTAAAGCATCGGCAGCACGTATAACAACATCCTTGTTTAGATTAAATAACTTGTATGTAGCATTAGCTGAAAGACTAAATAAAAAACCCAAGTCATGATCAAAATCTTTAGGGTTAGTAACTAATCTGTGTTTTAGATCAGCGATTTGCTTAAACGCCATATTTTTAAAAAATATATCATTAGTAATTACATAAGGCCATAAGCTCATCCCCGTTAAAAAGCCATGGGTCCATTTTAAATCTGTCATTTTAAAGTATTTGTTGTTAAAACTAGCTGGTTCAACAAATTCACCATTATATTTTTGTAATAATCTACGGGTTTTTTCAACAAAAATATCTAATATTTCTTTTTTATTCATAATCCACCTCAAAAAAATTATAACAATTGTCCTTGTTTACTGCAATGTTTTTTACATATTTCAAACTTTAGTTTATATGTATGAACTTTATTTATTTAACGTTCACATATATATACTTTATACATAATTATAAATTTATGCTTGCAAAAAGTAATTAAAAGCGCTATTATATTGGCGAGGTGATAAAATGGATAAAAATTTAAAAAGTAATATCAATTCTTATATCAAATATTTACTTGATAATTCAACTATTGAAAAACCATTATGGAATAAGGAGGTTTTAATTGGGCTAAAAAAACCTGGTTGGACATATATTGATGGTTGTATGATGGTTGGGTTAGCTGGTTTATATGAATATACAAAAGACGAAAATATCTTTAATTATATTGAAAACTTTATTTCACCTTTAGTTGCCGAAGATGGAAGTGTTAAAATATATTATTATAATAATCTAAACACTTACACTGAAGATGGTATTGATTCAGATCCATGTAATATGGCAAAAGTTTTATATCTATTATATGATAAAACTAAAAATCCTAAATATTTAAAATCTATAAACTTTTTTATGGACACCCAAGTTAGAAAACTCCCACGTGTAGAAGGTAATTTCTGGCATAAAATCAAATATTATAATCAAATTTGGCTTGATGGCTTATATATGATTCAACCATTCTTTGCCGAATACACTAAACGTTATGAAGAAAAACGTAGTTATTATGATATTGTTTATCAATTAAAACATGCCTTTGAAGTTACTTGGGATAAAAAACGTCATTTAAATGTTCACGGTTATGATGGAATGTATAAAGATGATAAAGAAAGAACAGCTTGGGCAAGTAAAGAAAATGGTCAATCTAAAATTGTTTGGTTACGAGCTTGTGGCTGGTATGTTATGGCATTAATTGATTGTTATGAAATTATTGATGATGATTTCTTAAGAAATGAAATAAAAGACTTAATAAAAGAAACAATAGATGGTCTATTATTATATCTAGATAAAGATAGCAAGATGTTTTATCAAGTTGTAGATATGCCTAATGCTAGTAAAAACTATTTAGAAACTAGTGGTACAGCTATGGTATGTTATACTATTTTAAAGTCTGTTCGCTTAAATGCTTTAGATAAATCTTATCGTAAAATAGGTTTAGACATTTTTGAAGGAATGTGTAAAACTTATTTTAAACCAGAGGGTGACAACTATACCCTAGGTGGTATTTGCATTGGGGCTGGTCTTAGTGCTTCTAAAACCGATACTAATGTAGGTACTTACGACATGTATGTCACTCGTAAGGTTGTAGCGGATGATGGTAAAGCCATAGGTCCTTTTATTCTTGCCTACGTAGAAGCGGATAGAGCATAAATTTCCCCTGTTATAATAACTTATACGTTAGCAAAAAAAGACTGTATTTACAGTCTTTTTTGTTTTATGTTTATAAAAATTTTTTTATAAAATACTCAAGATCATCCTTGTAGTTACCATAAACTATAATATGGTGATTACCATATGGTCTGTTTAAAAAATATTCAATATTTTCATCTACACTAATTTCGATTTGAGTTCTACATAAATTAGTTTCATTTAAATTTTTAACAATCTTTCCTGTAGTCACAAAATAATCCTTTAAATTGCGGCCAAGTTTAAATATCGTAACAACATCTTCTTTCATCTTGCCTTTAACCGCTACACCTATTCCTGATTCATAATGGGTAGTTAAAACAAAAGATGAAGTCATATTAAATGGTAATGTACAATGGGCAAAAACCATAGTTTTATTTAGAACATCTATTCTACTTGGGTTAGCCTGAAAACCAGGAGACCCACAAACTATATTAGTTATATACATACTTAACATACTAGGAATATCACCTTCACAAGTACCAATTATTCCCTCTCTATTAAGATAAGCTAACCCTAAACAAGCCGTTGTTTTTATTGAATCTAATAAATCAAAACATCTAATCGTTAAACCTGATAATTTGTACTTATATTTGATTTTTAATAGGGCTTCAATTAATGCTTTACTTTTATTTAATTCTTTTTCTTCATATTTTAACTCATTTAAAAGATTAACTGATTTAATATTATGATATTCCTCTATTACTTCATCCATATCTATATCGACTAATTTAACATTAAGTTTTTTTAATACTTCCTCATAATCAACCTCACTAGCAATCAACCAATCACTAGGTTTACCCAATACACCAAGACTTACAAAAGGTAATTTAAATGTTAATTTCTTGATTCTACTAACAATGTAATCTACATTACCATGTAATACTTCGCCTTCAAGATTATGATCTTTTAAATATGATAATATTTCTAATGAAGCAGCCAAAGAATTATTAGTTCCATAAGTTAAAAGATAAAATGGTGGTTTTAATTTAGCTAAATTATCTAAAAAGATTTTTTCAGAGCCTCCACTTTGAATTAAAATTAAAGGTAGATCACACTTATAAAAATCCTTAAGCTCTACAATTTTAATATTTGCAGATAACTTAGTTTCAATATCTGCTAAAAACCATTTTGTTTCTCTGTTTATATAATTTTTTTCATGTAAATTTGATACTATTGGAAAAACATTAATCTTCATGAAATTAGCCTCCTTATATCTTTATTATGCCAAATTAACTAAAAAATAGCAAACAAAAAAAGCCTTAACGGCTTTCATTATACAATAAATAAAGATACTACTAATAAAATTATTAAAAATAAATAATTAATACCTAAAAACATTCCTAGATATTTTTTAGTATGACCAGGATTTACTTTACGATAAAAATTTAAAGTTATTAAACTAGCTAAACTAGCTATAGGTGTACCAAGTCCACCAATATTAACGCCTATTAATAACGCATCATATTGGGTTGGATCAATAAATTTAGATAATAATATTGCGGATGGGACATTACTTATAATTTGACAAGAAAGGGTTGAAAAAATTAAAACTGATTTATTTAACAACATTTCAAATAAATTCTTAACCGCATCAATTCTTGCTAGATTACCAGAAAATATAAAAAAGGCTGAGAAAGTTAAAAGTAAGCCATAATCAACACCTAAAAAAGACTTCCAATCAACAATTAATAGCCCAACAACAACAATTATTAAGCCAATATAATATTTAGGGAAAACATCAAAAACTATTAAAATAGCCACTATAAATAAAACAAAATAAACAATAGAACGCCAAAGAGCTGGTTTATTAAGTGTAGTATATTCTACTTTAATTGGTTCTTTTTTAACAACAAAACAAGCCGCAATAATTAAAACTAAAGCAACCGCAAAAGGAATAACCATCGTTTTTAAGAAATTACCTAAAGATACATTAAAATAAGAATAAATATATAAGTTTTGGGGATTACCAAAAGGAGTTAACATACCACCTAAGTTTGCCGCAATGTTTTGCATAATAAATGTAAACGCAAAGTATTGTTTTTTATTACAACTTGCTAAAACAAAATAACCAAGCGGTAAAAAAGTAACTAAAGCCATATCGTTAGCCATAATCATTGAGCCAAAATAAGTAATAAATATTAAAGCTGCAATAGCGTTTCTAGTATTACCAAACTTCTTAATTATTTCATCAGCTAACCATGAAAAAAAGTGAATATTCCTTAAGGCAGCCACCACGGCAAGCGTACAAAAAAGAGTAGCTAGAGTTTTTAAATTCTTTTCATCAAAATAAGTTAAATATTCTCTATCAATTGGTACAAAAAAACAAGTTATAATTGCTAAAATTATAGCTATTAATAAAACAAAATTCTTCTTACAAAATGGTAGAATATACTTTTTTATAGCTTCCATTAAAATATCCCCCTTAAATAACGGTAATATTATAGTCTTAATTTTTAAAAATGCAATCTTCTTTTATTGCAATAATTAGAAAAAACGCTATAATTTAATTGTTTACGGAGGGGAAAAGATGGCTCAATACAATGTATTCATATCACATAAATCAAGTGATAAAGAACAACTTAAAAAAATTGAAAACTTTTTAACCGAAAATAACATCTCATGGTGGTCTGACTCAAAACTTCAACCTGGTTTAGATTGGACAAAACAAATTGAAGATGGAATGCTTTTATGTTAGTTAATGGTTATATTCCTATGCCTAAAAGTATGATTAAGGTTTATAAAGAAAATGATAAACTCATTATCTATAAGAATGATGTTAATTTAAGGCTTCATGCTTGTATTACTACTAATAAGGGCTTAGAGGAATATTTTGATTATTTAGCCAAATTAATCGTAAAAGAAACTAATATCAGTTATGAAGAAGCCTTTAATATGGTTGAGAATAAAAAATATGATTATATGTTGATGGATACAGTTTATACTGATTTAGCTTTACTTGGTGTCGATATAATAAGCATAAAATTAGATAAGAAAAATCAAGCTGTAATTTAATAATTTTCTATATAAAATATATATTTATTAAATTCAGCACAAAAAGCCTCATTTTTGAGGTTTTT
>CASEZJ010000016.1 GCA_949292525.1 uncultured bacterium
CGTCCAGAAGGCCCCAGTGGCCGTCCCAGTCCTGGCTGATCTCCACTTGGGCCAGACCGGGGATGTTCAGAAGGCGCAGAAGCATGGAGGTGTGGCTGTCGGTGCTGCCGTGCCAGGCCACAAGGCCCAGCAGCTTTTTCCAGTCCAGAGCCAAGATCTCGCTGGGCAGCAGCTCGTCGCACACCAGGATGGCGGGGCGGCTGCCCAGGGGGTCGGGGGTCTTCAGCCCCAGCAGCAGGCGGATCATCCGGTTGGAGATGTCCCGCAGGTCCGCCCCTCGGGCGGCCATGTAGGAGTTCTCCATGGCGGCGAAGGCGGCGGAGAAGCTGGTGCTGGCCACCTGGACCGCGTACTCGGCGGTGGTGTACTGGGTCTCGATGATGGACTGGATGCTGTCCACAAAGGAGGTGTCCTCCAGCAGCATGGCGTGGATGGCGAAGATGGAGGCGGCCTGGGGTCCCACCATCACCGCCGCCTGGTCATACAGGTCGGCCAGCTGCAGCACGGCCCGGCGCTGGGCGGTTTGGAACCGGTGCATCTCGTCCGCCACCGGGAGGCGGGAGAGGAAGGTCAGCTGAAAGGGCTGACGGTGGTACACGCGCAGGGGGCCAAAGGCGGCCTGTTCCAGAATGGATTTTCCGGTCAGAGCTTTCATGGGATCACCGCCCTTTCTGAATGGGAAAATGTTTGCCGGTCGGCAGGGGCGGACTTCCAGAGGAAGGCCCGCCAAAGGGCGAAGGTGTCAGGCGCCTGTTTGTATTTTAGATTATAGTGATATTATTTTAACTTTAATATATAGCTTATTAAATAAAAATAATAGTTGTCCTTATTGTGGTGAAATATTAACAAAAAATGAATGTTCATATTGTGGATTAAAATATAAAAAATATATTAAAGATAATAATGAATATTTATGGATTTTAAATTTATTAGATTTGCCAATAGGTGGTGATTTAAATGCTTAAAAAAATATTAATGTTATTTATTTTAAGTATATCTTTACTTTTTATTACATCATGTAGTGCCTTTATGGGTAGTGATGAAGGTTTAATGATTGAAGATATAGTAGCAGAATATAATGAAGAAGATGGCACAACTAAAATAACTATAACATTTACAGATGAAGATGAAGCAGAAGTTACATTTACTATTCCTAAAGGGGAACAGGGTGAAACAGGTTTAGCAGGTGTAGGTATAGAAAGTATTGAAGAAATAGAAAATAATACATTACTTATAACATTTACAGATGAAACCACAAAAGAAATCCCCTTAGATTTAGAAGATATAACTAATATTTATTCTACATATAAACCAAATGAACATACTACTACAGTAACTATTGAAACTAATAAAAATAAATATGAATTTAATGTTAATGATCCACTTGGTATTTCAAATATAACCAATAGTATTGATGGAACTACAGGTAATATTTTACTTGAAATCAATATGACTGATGGGACAAAAAAAGAAATAATAATTCCTAAAGGAGAAAAAGGGGATACTGGTTTAGGAATTGAAAGTATAGTGGCTAGCGAAAACAATTTAGAATATATTCTAACGATTACATATACAGATGGGCAAACTAATGATATTGTCTTCACTAAGCCAAAATCAACAATTTGGTATAGTGGAAATGGTGAACCTAATAATATGAGTTTAGGAATATTCCCAAATGACGGTGATTTCTATTTTGATAAAGCTAATTTTAGATTTTATCAATATGATGGTATGTTTTCATTATCTTGGGAATTAGTTGCTGATTTAGGCTTAAGTGGTGATACTTGTCAAGTAACTTTTAATGCCACAGCTAATGGTGGTTCTATTATAACTGGTAATAATGTTATAACATGTCAAAGAGGAGATTATGTGGCATTAAGTGATATACCTATCGCTTATAAAGAAGGATATAAATTTGTAGGTTGGTATACTTCTAAAAGCGGTAACACTAATGTTAATGCAGAAAGATTTACTGATTTAACACCTGTATTAAGTAATTTAACTTTATATGCTTGTTTTGTAGAAATAAGTGAGTAGAAAGGAGATCATAATGAAAAAACTAGGCGTAGCTATTAGTTTGATAATGTTAATAATTTCAGTTATAACCATTAGCTATGCTAGTTTTATAGTTAATGGTGAAGATAAATTATTAACAAGTGTTTCTAATATTAGTGTAAAAACTTCAAGTGCTAGTATTGGTAAATATAATCTTGTTACATTTACTAGTTCAAAAGGTTTGCCCTATGATCGTAATGATTATACTATAGTTAAAGAAGATGCAAAAATTGAAGTTAAGTTTAACATTACAGATTATTACACACGTTTTACACAACAATACATTTGTTTTACTTTAGATGTTAAAAGTAATACTATTTTATATAATCTAAATCCTAATATTTATATGTATATAAATGATAAATTTTCTTATTTTGATGTTTCTTTTAATGGGACCAGCTATATAGCTGCTATGCCAATATCTAGAAATACTATCTATGATAATAATTATTTTGCATATATTGCTTCATCAAACATAACAGGCATTACACTGATTATAGATTTTTCTAATGTTATAGCTAATGGTGCTAAATTAAATTCAATAAACGAACAGCTTGAATTAATTTGTGAGGCAAAGGAGGTAGTGTAGATGAAGAAATTTAAAATAATTTTTTTAACAATTTTAATCTTAGGTCTATCTATAACTACTTGTTTTGCAGCCTATTTGATTATTGACAGTAAAATATCAACTAATATTTCAAATGTTGAAACAGGCAAATATAAAGTTACATTTACCGATAATGATACAGTAGTTAAAACAATGTATGTTGATAGTGGTTATAATTTAAGTTTAAAGGATGCACCGTATTATACCACTAACGGTCAATATTATTCATATACTTGTACAATGAATGGTAGCACATATAATTTAGCTAACCACTTGAAGGTTACTGATAATGTAAGCATTACTTCGTCAAAGTCTAGTTCATATACAGGTTCAACTAGCTATTATGAAAGTTTAGATATTGGACTTAATCAAAATATATCAACTATTGATAATAATGTAGTTTTAAATCAATATGCCTATAATGGAACTATGAATTCTTATATAAAGACTATAAAGAAGTCAGGTTCTGCATTACCTTCATATAAGTATGAAGATAAGATTGTCAATTCCTATAATGATCTTGATAACTATTTAAATACTAAAATTGAAAAACAAGGAACTCAAGGGATAGTTTGGGATAAGGGTAGCATCAAGATAATTGGTGATAAAACGATAGGCCTGGAAACAACTAGTAATGATACTTCTCAATATAAGCCAAACGTAGGGAATACAACAACTAATAATTCAACTAATTATTGTGTCACAAAATTTACTTTAAATAATGATGTTATATTTAATGGAACCTTTAATTTGGGTGGAACAACTGGATATTATGGTAATAATCAAGAATGGTCACAAATTAATTTTCAAGGTTTTATTATAGGGTCTTATTCAGAAATAGATTTAAATGGTCATGATTTGATTATTGCAAATGGTGCCACATTAAGATCATATGGTTCAATTACTGATTCTAAAGGTAATGGAAATTTAATTTTAGAAAGTGGTGCTACTTTATATTCTCCATTTGTCGTTGAAGATCATTACAGGGAAGATTCAATGGCAACTGCATATTTTTATAATTCTGCAGTTTTTACGATGTATAAAATGCCATATTTAAATTGTAACACTATAATTAATAATGGGGCTAAAGTATATGGAAATTTGAGAATAGATTTGGGTGCTGATAATCCTAATGCAACGGAGAAAGATTTACCACTTATTGGCCCTGATAGTAGTTTTATGATTCAAACTTCATCTAATGGTAGTAATGCAAAAATAATAAGAAGAGTGAGTTATGACGATAGTTATACAAGTTCATTTGTTAAATCTAATTTGGTTAATATTAAAATTAAATATTATGTATACGATACTAACATAACTTATAATCATATAAGTTTTTCTGTTGATTATAGCGGAGTAAATGTTGGATTCAACTTTGGGAAATTTCAATTTTATATTTCCCCATATTATTCATTTTATCTATATAATTCAATTTTAACATTAAGCCAATGTTTAGTATTTATGCCGGGAAGCTATTTGTTTGTAGATTATAACAGTAAGATAGTGTTAACATATAGTTCTATTAAAACCGCAAGCAAGGTGGAACTTGTAGTTGAGATTGAACCCGAATCAAAATTTCAAAGCGTAGGTGGTTTGATTTTCTTAGATAAAATGTATAGCTTTTCAGAAGCGAAGTCATGGATAGATACTAGAAAACAAAATGGTGGTAGTGATGGGTATGGCGAAGATATTTTTAACTATACTTATAAAGACAATAAAGGGAATGTAGTTAAAGAAGAATGCGTATCTATTGATTTTTGGGATAAAATAAACAATATTGGTTCGCTTTGCGATGTGTATGGCGAGTTTGATTTTAATTATAATAGCAGTATTGAGCAATGTCATGAATATGAACTTGGCGGGAAAATAAATATTTATAACTTTAATAGTTTTGAAAAAACTATAGAAAATCTAAATAAAAATATAAAAATTAATCTATATGGTAAAACATGCAAAACAGGACCTAATAGATTAAATTCTAACACCGCTTTTGTTACTAATGGTGGTATCCAAAGGTTGAATATAATCTCATATCATATATTGCCATTAATTTCAAATGGTTATGTTGTTGTGGATATAAGTAATCCAAGTAAGATATCAACAATAAGTCAAAGTTATGATTCTAAAACCGGATTGATAAAATCTAATGGTGGCTATTATGGATATATTTTTAATGATGAGTCAATAAGTAATCTTTATAAATGTAAAACTAATTCTTTGACATATAACTCAAATGATAGTTTAAGTGGTGGATTTAAACAAGTCGCATATAATTCAATAACTAATCTTATAAATTATAATAATACGACATATATGTTTTATCATGGCGCATTTGTCCCTGGTGATGGTACTAATTTTAGTCTTGATAAATTTTTTGATAGTAATAATTCACATTATAATTCAACATTCAAATTAAAATAACTTTAAGGAGGTATACCTTTTATGGAACATAACAAAAGAATAATAATTGATAATTTACATAAATCATATGGTAAAAAAGAAGTAATAAAAGGTATATCTTTAGAAGTATATGATGGTGAATTATTTGGCTTTATAGGTAAAAATGGTGTAGGTAAATCTACAACTATTGAATGTATGTTAGGTATTAAACCATTCAATAGTGGTGATATATTAGTTAATGGTTATTCTATTAAAAAAGAGCCTAATAAAGCCAAATATAATGTTGGTTATGTTTCTAGTGAGCCTATTTGCTATGACGATATGACAGGGTTTAGTTTTGTTGAATTTATGGCATCTGTTTATAAAGTTAAAGAAGAAGATTATATTAATAATTTAAATTATTTAAAATCTAGATTAGATTTATCTGATTACGATCTAAATAGACAAATTAAAGAATATAGTCATGGTATGAAACAAAAATTATGCTTAATTGCTTCCTTAATTCATAACCCTTCATTATGGGTTTTAGATGAACCGACTGTAGGTCTTGATGCCTTTACGGCTAATGAACTATCTAAAATGATGAAAGAATATACAGAATCTGGTAAAACATGTTTTGTTACAAGCCATAACATTGAACTTGTGGCTAAAATATGTGATCGTGTCGCAATCATTAAAGACGGCTTAATAGTTGGGACATACGATTTAGCTAGTGAACCAAGATATCGTTATATGTTACAAGATCTATTCTTTGAGGCTTATAATGGTTCTTAGTATTTTTTTAAGAGAATTATATTCTAGCCGTCTCTTTTTAAATAAAGGTTTTAAAAGATTAATCAATATTTTATTTTCAATATTATGGATTTTAATATTAGTTATATTTCTAAGTTATACATATAATTTATTTTATGATAGACTTAGTGTATTTGCTAATTTTAATCGTTATTTTTTAGTTATTTTAATAACTATATTTACATTATTAATAGCTACATATAGTATTAAAGATATTAATAGAGTTTATTTTAACAATAAAAATGAAAAAATATTATTAACCTCAAGACCTATTGATATTTATAGTATTTTATTTGGTAAATTATTATATATCTATTTAAGAATATTTATCTATACCCTATTTACTAGTTTTTTAGTTCTTTTATTATACGGAATTAACTTAGATTATAGTGTTACTTATTATTTTTATTCTATAATTAATACAATATTTTTAAGTTTATTTAGTTTAGGATTAAGTTTATTATTTAGTATTTGTTTTAGATTTATATTTAATATAATAAAAAAGAATAAAATAATATTAATTATATTCACAATTATTATTAGTTTTTCCCTTGCTGTTATTTATGCATTTTTATTAAAATTATTTGTTAATTTAGTAAGAAATGAAGGAATAAACACCTTATTTAATACTACAAGTATTAATAATTTAATTAATATTAGTAGTAATATTTATCCAATTTGTAATTTAATTAGTTTTAATTTAAATATCTCAAAATTAACTAATTTATTAATTAGTTTAGGTATTATTTTTAGTCTATTTTTTATTGGCATTATTTGTTTTAAATTATATTATGCATTTTATTTAAAAGAAAATTCTAATAATAATAAACATTATTTAGATCATCAAGTAAGGCTTTTAAGTCCTACTAAGGCTTTAATTAAAAAAGAATTATTTTTAAGTTTTAATAATGATGATGGTATCTTTAGTTATTTATCATTAATATTAGTTGAACCATTATTAATTTATGTAGTTATTAGTGCAATTCATTTAATATTTAATACCGGTAATTTAAATTATATTAGGTTTTTATACCCTAATGCTTACTTAACAATTAATACCATTTTAATTATTTTATTTATTTCTGTTATTAATTCATCATCTAGTATAGCTTTAGAAAAAGAAAAACAAATGTTAATTAAAATAAAGACTTTACCAATTAGTCCAGTAAAACAATTAAGCATAAAAATGGTTGTTCCTTATGTTATATCTAGTGTATTTTATTTAGTTTCTTTATTAGTTTTAGTGATTAGTAAAGAAATAACAGGACTTAGCTTTTTATTTTTATTAATAATAGGTCTACTTACATTAATAATATTAAATCTAAGTTCTATATATACAGATTTAAAAATGAAAAACGGCTTTATATCAGTATTATTAGATTTTATCTTGCCAATATTTTATGTTATGATTTCTTTTGTTTTAAGTTTATTTATTAATTTAACTGAAACTTATTATTATTTAATTATTATTGGCTTTTTAATTATAACATTAGCTTTATTATTTATTAATTATAAGAAAAGAATATTTAATGGTTTCATTAATCATGAGGTGAGCCTATGAGAAAGAAAGCTATTTTAATTTTACTTTTAATTCCTTTTTTAATTGCTATTATAGCTTTTGTTGGAGCTAGTAGTAAAATTAGAGAAGTAGAACAAGACATAACAAATATTAGTTTTAATTATAAAGCTAATGAAGCATTTATTTTAAAAGATAAAAGAATTAAATTAGAAGCTGAAGCAATTTATGACAAGTCTTTACCACTTGCAAGTTCTAATAATTTAGTTTGGTTATCAAGTGATTCATCTATTGCCGAAGTTAGGCTTGTAGGTAATGACTATTATTTATATTTTTTAAATATAGGTGAAGTAATTATTACTTGTCAAAATGAAAAAGGAACTGTTTCTAAATCTTTTAAAGCTACAATTGTAGGTGATGATGGAGCTATTATTATAAATTTAGTTAAATCAACAAGTGGGCAAAGTATAACTGATAAATTTATTATTGGTTTATATAATTTAGATTATGCTAATTTTGATGATCTAAATTTAGTTACTGATGTTGAAACCTTTAATATTGATTTTATTAATACTAGCCCTACTAATTTAGCTTATGAATGTTCTAGCAATTTAGAAGTTGATCTTAATAATAAAGAAATTAGAGTATTAGCTACAGGTAAAAGCTATCTAAAACTTTATGATGAAAATAATCTAACAACATTAGCTGGTAGTTTAGAATTTGAAGTAATTGATGGGGTTAATGTTTATTCTTATAATGACTTACTTATGGCTACCAATTTTAGTAATGAGCCTAAAGATATAGCTTTAAGAGTTAATTTAGAATCATTGAATAATACTTATGATAGTAACATGAATTTAAAAAGTAATGATACAGTTTTATTTGGTAATTATGAAAATGGTAGTTTTAATTTTAATAATGAAGTATATAAATTTACAACTACTTTTAATCATGATTTTATAGATAAATGGAATGAAATTGCTGAACCTGTTTCTACAACTGTCGTAGCTGGTATTCATTTAAAAAGTAATTTATATGGCAATGGTTTTACTATTAATATGCATAATTTATGTTATCCTAGTGATAGACAAGAAATAAGTAGTGGTAATACAACTATTGAGGTACCAATACTTAGTAGTAGTGATTTATTTAGAGGGCCTTTAATTTATTTATCTATTGGAGCTCCTAAAACTAATTCTAGTTTAGGCTTAACTAATTATACTTATGCTATATATGCCTTATATGGTCAAGATAATATTGGTCTTTATGTTGATGGCAATAATTTAAGTGTTTCTGATATTCATTTAAAAAATTGTGATTATGGTAATAATTTTTATAATTTAGAATATAGTGGTACCGTAATGGAGTTGAATGGTAATAATATTAATGTTACTGATTCAATAATAGAAAATGGTAGAAATGTTATTAGAAGTTTTAGTTCAAATGTTAATATTGATAATTGTTTATTACAAAATGGCATGGAGTTTTTAGTTAAGACTGGTTCTAATAAAGGAGTAAGAGTTAATATAGAAAAAAGAATATATTATGGTAATTCTAATTCTTTATTAAATAAAGATTATTTAAGTCCATCATCTAATGTTATGAATAAAGATTATAAGGCTGATTCAATACTTACTAATGCGGCATTATTTAACACACCTGGTGGAGCATTTTTTGGCTTTAGTGAGCCAATATATACTAAAGAAGAAATAATAAATAATAATGAAATAATAAAAGATGCCTTAAGCAATGAAGTAGAATTATATGATTTTAATGGTAATAAAAAATATGATAACTATCTAACTATTACAAACACATTATTTGCAAATTCTGGCTTATCAGCAATTATGCTTGATACGCTTTCTAATGGTTCATATTTAGAAAGTAATATAACATCTTTATTTAGTTTATTACTAGGCCAATATATACCATTATTCCCTAATAAAATGGCATATACATCATATCCTACTAATTTAACTTTAAGTGGTGATAATAGATTTTATGATTGGAAAAGTATAGATAACCTAGATTATTCATCATTATTATTTCAAGATATCGCCGGCTTAATTTTAGCCCATGGTGGTGTTGGAAGTGTTGAAGTTACTGATGATAATTACTTACCTTTAAGACTTCTAATTGAAAAAGAAGACACTTATCATTTACAAGATGGTAATACTATTTACGTTAATTTACCAATCATGAAAATGGGTGGTGGTCCTAATTTATCAGACGTAAATATTAATGATAATTTATTAGAAGAATTTAGGGTAGATCCTTATATTTATTCTCTTGATTTAAAAACAGACATGGTAGATGATTTTATGACTAACAATGAAGCTAAAAGAGAAACAATGTTAATCGCAATGACACGTGCTTCAAGCAATGTTTTAGGCTTTGAACCATATAATTTCTATGCTCTAAAGCCTGAAGAACATTATTGGTATAAAGAAACACCAAGTATATCTATATTGAGGGATAGATATGTATAGTATTAGAATGATATTTACTTTAATTATTATATTTGTACCTATACTTATATATCTTTTAGCACCTAAAGAAAAACTTCTTAAAATTATATTATATGTAATAGTTATATATTTATTAATATATAAAATTGCTGAATATTATTATCATTTAGTAATTGAAAAAAACAATCAATACCCAGTTGAATTTTCAGCAGTTTCTTATTTCTTAATTTCAATAGCTGTATTAACAAGATGGAAGGGATTAAGAGAATTTGCAAGTTTTCTAGCTACATTAGGTGGTTTCTTTTATGCGGTTGCGAATATTATAGCACCTGAATCTTTTTTACATAACACAAGATTTTATCTAGAAATGGCTAGACTTAATCACACATTGTTATTTATAGCTGGTTTAATCACCAACACTATTTATTTTAATAGAGGCTATAAATATCCTTATGTTATAGGCATTACACTAGTAATAATACATGCCTTTATAGCTAAAGATATATTTAATTATTCTGATACATCTTATGTAATATATGAAGTTGTTTTAGCAACGTTTCTAAATGATATAAATCTAGACTATTTATTTATTAAAATAGTCTATTATCCTTTAATTGTTATTGTTTATTTATTATTGGTTAAGTTATTTATTAATATGAATACGGAATATTATTATATTAGTTAATTTGCAGGGCTTTAGATAGTCCTGTTTTTTGTTTCACCTAAAAGGTGTAAAATAGCCTTGAATAAAACTCCTAAAAGGTGTAAAATAGCCTTGAATAAAACTCCTAAAAGGTGTAAAAGAGGTGTAATATGATTAGAAAATATTTAGATTATTTACTTGATTGGAATTCTAATAAGACAAGAAAGCCACTGATTATTTATGGGGCTAGACAAGTTGGAAAAACATATCTAGTTTTGGAATTATTTGCCAAAAAATACTATAAAGATAGATATTTAAGAATAGATTGTTCAAACGATTATAATTTTGTTAATTATATTTCTAATCATGACAGTTTAGAAAGCTTACTTGAATATCTTGAATTAAGATATAAGTTTAAACCAAGTGATAACAATTTACTAATATTTGATGAAGTTCAAGAATGTTTAGCTATTATTAAAATGTTAAAACATTTTTGTGAAAATAGAAGAGATATAAAAGTTATAGCTACAGGATCTTTAGTAAGAATTAAACTTAATAGGAATAGTAATAAGAACTTTTTATATCCAGTTGGTAAAGTTAATACTTTAATGATGTTTCCTTTAGATTTTGAAGAATTTTTAATGAATTATGATGATGATATTTATAATTATGTTAAAGATAAATATAAAAACAGAGAAGTAATAAATAAAGAAATACATGAAGAAATTTTAAAAATACTAGATACATATTTATTTTTAGGTGGTATGCCTGAAGTTGTTGATACATATTTACATAACAAAGGAAACAAATTAAAGGCTTTTAGTGAATCAATTAAAGTTATTAATGAAATTTATGGTAATTATTTAGCAGATATGGAATTATATCAAGCTAGTAAAGAGGCTATAATAAGATCAAGATTATTATTCGATAACATTTTTAGTCAACTAAATAAAGAAAATAAAAATTTTAAAGTTTCTCAAGTCATTAAAAATGCCAAAAACAGAGATATTATTAATCCAATATCTTGGTTATTAACAAGTATGGTTATATATAAAGCTAATTCTTTAAAAGAAATAGTTAGACCACCATTAATATCAAGTGAAGAGGGAATGTATCGTCTTTATTTAGCAGATATGGGAATTTTTACATATCAAAGTAAATTAAGTGCCCGTTCTTTTTTATTAGATAATAATATATTATCTGGTATTTATTATGAAAATTATGTAGCTTCAGAATTAAAAAATAGAGGAATAGATTTATTTTATTGGAAGGAAAAAATGATTATGAATTAGAATTCATATTAAATATTAATAACAGAATTATACCCTTAGACGTAAAAAAAGGAAAAGGTAGACTAAATAGTATTTTAAATTTTAGATTACA
Source organism: uncultured bacterium (assembly GCA_949292525.1). Lineage (GTDB taxonomy): Bacteria > Bacillota_I > Bacilli_A > Acholeplasmatales > Anaeroplasmataceae > CALUXS01. Next base: position 11,865 of record CASEZJ010000016.1, read on the forward strand.
TAACCCTACTGATGTGGCAATAAAAGTATCAAAAAACAATTATGGATATGATGAATCAAATAAAATATTAACTATCCCATTCTATTATTTACCTTTTTTATTAGATGATATTATTAATGATAATTTTTGTTATTAGTTTTTATATAAAACAGTAAAGATTTTATATATGTTTCGTTAACAAAACCACCATATTTACGAAAAATTGTTAAAAAGCATTGTAAAACATTACAAAAAATGTATTTTTGCTGTAAAAAATACATAAAAATTGCAAGACATGGTGATGTAATATGCTGAAAAGAAAAATTGATTATTATTTAATAAAGTTAAGCTCAACAATTCAGTTAGTGTTGGTTATAAAACAGAATATACCATGTATTCGTTAGATTTTGAAGAATTTTTATGGGCAAAAGGATATAGTGAAGAAACAATTGAAAATTTATATTATAAAATGAAAAATATTATTCCACTATCTAACGTTGAAATGAGTTTTTTTAAATGCATTTCACGAATATATGGTTTTAGGAGGTATGCCTAAAGTTGTTGAAATGTTTGTTACCAACAAAAACTATAGTGGGATTTTAGAATTGCAAAAACAAATTTTAAAGGCTTATGAAGAAGATATTAGAAAATATGCAAATGGTTTAGATCAAACAAAAATATTAAACACTTTTAGAAATATTAAAACTTTTTTAGGGAAGGATAACAAAAAATTTCAAATTACTAAAATTAATCATGGTTCTCGCAATAGAGAATATATAGGTGTTACTGATTAGCTGTTAGATTCTGGTATTATTAATATTTGTTATTTGATAAAGGATTTAGAATTGCCTCTAAAAGCTAATTATGATCCTAAAAATTATAAAATTTATTTTATGGATACAGGCTTATTAGTTGCCTTTTTAGATGAGGAATCTTCATATGATTTAAGAAGTAATAGAAATTTTAATACTTATAAAGGTGGATTGTATGAAAATATGGCAGGAGATATGTTAGTAAAAGCTGGCTTTGATCTATTTTTTTATAAAAATGAAAAATCCACAATAGTATAGTGAACCCCATGATTTGGACTAGTAGAAAATACAAGAAATAAAAATTACATTATACCAATAGAAGTTAAAGCTAGTAATTCTAGTACTATATCACTAAATAAATTAATTGATAAATATGATAATATTAAATATGGTATTAAATTATGTGAAAATAATATTGGTTTTAATAATAAATTTTATACTTTTCCCTATTTTTTAACTTTTTTATTAAAAAGATTTTTAAGTGATTTAGAAAAATGAAGTAACAATATCATATTGAAAACGTTTTAATGAATGATTTTTATTTACAAGTAGTTAAAAAAGTTTATAATATTGCCATAAAAATAAAAAATGATAAGAGGAGCAAGACAAAAGAGTACTAATTGGAGGAGGCATCCTATGAATTTTAGGAAAGGTAAGCTTGCCGAACGACTATTTAGGCATAAATAGCTCGTGGGGTTGTAGATAACATCTACTTCACTCCTACTAATTATTTAGTAGAGGCGCTTAAATGTTTTTAAGTTATATTAAGTCTATTAAGCGTCTACAATGTGGACGCATTTTTTATTTTTAAATATAAAAATATAGAGGTAGAGAAAATGAAAAAATTATTTAAAAGTTTATTTGTAGGGGGGCTTAGTGCCTTAGCTTTAACTGCTTGTGCTAACACAGAAGTTACTAATGATCAACTTGTTATTGGTATGGAATGCGCATATCAACCATTCAATTGGACTGTTAATAGTGCTAATGATTATACGTTGCCAATTAGTGGTACAAATCAATTTGTTGATGGCTATGATATTGCGGTTGCTAAATATTTATCTGAAGAATTAGATAAAGAAGTCATAATTAAAAAACTAGAATGGGATTCATTAATTCCTGCTTTAATGAATGATGAAATTAATATGGTACTTGCTGGTATGACTGATACTGCAGAAAGAAGAGAATCTATTGATTTTACAGATCCTTATTTATCTAGTGATTTAGCTTTTTTAATCTCAACAGATGATTTAAATACTTATTTTGCTGGTAATAGTAAAGAAAATCCGGCAACCTATGAAGAGCTTCTTGAAGTGTTTAAAGGCCGAGTTTTAGTATGTCAAAAGAGTGTTGTTGGTGATGATTTTATCGAAACTTATTTTAGTAGTGTAGATAACTCAATTATTCATGCTAGTGCCTTAGATACTTATCCACTTGCCGCAAATGATGTTAAATCAGGTAATGCGTTTGCGATGCCTGCTGAATTACCAGTAGTTGAAGCTATGACTAATTTAGGTGGCCTATCAGTTTTATATGTTGATTATTCCTTCTTATCTGAAGAAGATCAAAATGGCATGAAGGTATCAATTGGTATTAAAAAAGGTAATACTGAATTACAAGATGAAATTAATGGCGCTTTAGCTAAGTTAACTGATGCCCAAAGACAAGAAATGATGGGGGCTGCAGCAACTCGTTCTGCTAGCAGTATTGCATAATGATAAATTTTAATCGTTTATTTAAAACTTTATCTGAAAACTTTGATTTTATTGGTTATGGTATATTATCAACAATCATTTTAGCAGTTTTTGGTACGGTTATCGGCTTAACTTTAGGCATATTTTTAGCCTATGGTAAAGGAATAAAAGTAAAAGAATTAGATAATTTAGCTATTAAAATTTTAAAAAACATTGTTAAAGGAATATGTAATATTTATTCAATTGTTTTAAGAGGAACACCAATGATGGTACAAGCCTTAATATTTAAATATGGGTGTCAAGCCATTGGTATTAATTGGAATTTAATTAACTTACCTGGAACTATTAATAATGTTTTAAATGGTTGGTTATTTGCTGGTTTAATTGTTATAACTTTAAATACTGCTGCTTATATGGGTGAAATTGTTCGTTCAGGTATGAATGGTGTAGATAAAGGTCAGGAAGAAGGAGCTAGATCACTTGGTATGTCAGCATCTAGAACATCAATATCTATTATTTTACCTCAAGCACTTCGCAACGCTTTACCTACTATTGGTAATGAATTAATTGTTAATATTAAAGACTCATCAGTATTAAATGTCATAGCTGTTACAGAGTTGTTTTACCGTATTAATGATATAGCTACTACAAATTATGCTTTCTTAGAATGCTATTTAATATTAGCTGTTATTTATTTAATTTTAACTTTAATAGCTAGTCTTTGTTTAAAATTAGTTGAAAAGAAATTAGATGGTGTTAAATTTAGTTTAAATCCATTTAGATTTAAAAGGGGTGAATTATAATGAGTACTCCAATATTAAGTGTTTCTAATCTAGCTAAATTTTTTGGTGTTAATAAAGTTTTAAAAGATATTAATTTAGAAGTCAATAAAGGCGATGTGATTTCTATTATTGGGCCTTCTGGTAGTGGTAAATCAACTTTTCTTAGATGTTTAAACTTACTTGAAACACCAACAAGAGGAAATCTTAGTTTTAATAATGAAGTTTATTTTAATATTGATGCTTGTAAAGATGATTTTGTTGACTATAATGCCTATAATGAAGCATTAAATAAATTTAATGATGAGCTTATTAGAACAGAAGATGAAGTAGCTATTTGGGCTAATAAATTAATTGAACATAAAGAAAAAGAATTTAAAGAAAAATTAAAAGTAGCTAAAAAAGAATTTAAAGAAGTAAGGAAAAATCCAGTCCTAAAAAGAGATTTTTATGATGAAGAAGGATATAAAAACGCAATATTAGAAAATCCTAATATTGTAGTTGATAGTAAAACTATTAATCATATTAGATCTAAAATAGTGATGGTTTTCCAAAGTTTCAATTTATTTAATAATATGAATGTTTTAGAAAATTGTATTATTGCCCAAACAAAAGTTTTAAAAAGATCATATGAAGAAGCTAAAGAAAAAGCAATTAAACATTTAACTAGTGTTAATATGCAAGATAGAATGAATTATAAAATATCAGAATTATCAGGTGGTCAAAAACAAAGAGTCGCAATCGCACGTGCTTTGTGTATGGACCCAGAAATCATTTTATTTGATGAGCCTACAAGTGCCCTAGATCCTGAAATGGTTGGGGAAGTACTTGAAGTTATGAAAAAATTAGCTGAAACAGGTTTAACAATGATTGTTGTTACTCATGAGATGGGATTTGCGAAAGACGTTTCAAATAAAGTTATTTTTATGGAAAATGGTTATATTGTAGAACAAGGTGATCCTTCCTTGATATTTAATAATCCAAAAGAACAAAGAACAAAAGAATTCCTAAATAGATATATTAATAGATAAGGGTTGTGAAATTTTTTCACAACCCCCTTTTTAATATTTATAATAATTAGATAAAATAGCAGCAAAATCTTTTACTTGTTCTTTTGTTGTAGCAAAAGAAGTAACAAATCTAACAACAAGTTGTTCATCTTTAATTTCTTGAATTTCAAATTCCACCTTATCTTTTATATAGCTATATAATTCTTTATTAATGATAGGAAAGATTTGATTAGTATCATTGTTAACAAAATGTTTAATTTTATATTTAGTGAAAATATTTCTTAATTCATCTGCCATTGTATTTGCGTGTTTACCTAAAGTATAAAATAAATCATTGTTAAATAAAGTTAAAAATTGAATGCCTAATAAACGACCTTTAGCTAAGATAGCCCCTCTTTGTTTCATTAAATTTTTAAAATGGGGCTTTAGTTCATTATTTTTAATTATTAAAGCTTCACCGAATAAAGCACCGTTTTTAGTACCGCCAATATAAAACATATCAGCATAATTAGCAATATCTTTTATTGTTAAATCATTAGATTTAGCTGTTAAAGCTTGAGCTAATCTCGCTCCATCGATATATAAGTAAAGTTTATATTTATCACATATTTTACGTAATTGTTCCAAGTCTTTTTTTGTATATATAGTTCCAAGTTCTGTAGAATTAGAAATATAAACCATTTTAGGGATGACCATGTGAATATCACTATGTTCAGTGATTTTCTTTTCTAGATCTATAAAGTCCATTTTCCCATTTATGTTATTCGTGGTGATAACTTTATGACCAGTTAATTCAATAGCCCCGGCCTCATGAACATTTATATGGCCAGTGTTACATGAAATTACGGCTTCGTAAGGCCTTAATACAGAGATTGCACATAGGTTTGTTTGTGTTCCCCCAACTAAAAAATGAATATCACAATCCACATCTAATAATGACTTTATTTTTGCTTCAGCAGCTTGTGAATATTGGTCAAATCCATATCCTACAGTTGGCTCTAGATTGGTTTTTGTTAAAGATTCTAATATTTCTTTAGCACAGCCTTCTTGGTAATCGTTTTTAAAATATAACATTATTTACTCCTATTAGCCATATAATCTTCGATATCTTTTATTTCTTTTATTATTCCTGCACTTAAGTTGATGTTTCCATTCTCGGTTATATATAAATCATCTTCAATTCTAATGCCTATCTTCCATTCAGGAATGTATAGTCCAGGTTCATTTGAAATTACACAACCTGGTTTTAATACATCATAATTACAATAATCGTGACAATCCATGCCTAAATGGTGACTGACACCGTGGAAGTAGTATTTTCTAACTTCTTCAATTTTTTTGATTAATCCTAATTTTTTTAGTTGTTTATAAAAATATTTAATTAAAATTGCATTTAAATCTTTGGTAGTAAAGCCAGGTCTAGCTAATCTTTCAATTTCTTTTTGTCCGTTTAAAACTATTTCATAAACCTTTTTTTGTTGTTCACTGAATTTACCATTAATTGGATAAGTTCTAGATACATCTGCACAATAGGTTTTAAGTGAAGCACCAAGATCAAATAGAATAACATCATTATCTTCTAGTGTATCTGTGTTAGCACTGTAATGTAAGCAAGTTGAATTAATACCACTAGCCGCTATAGTTGGGAAAGAATGACCAGTTGCCCCGTGATATTTAATGGCTTGATCAAAGAAGGATTCGATTTGATATTCTTTTAAGCCAGGTTTTAAATGATCTAAAATCGCATTTAAGCCATAATTTGTTATAATATTAGCTTCTCTAATTAATTCTATTTCTTCCTTATCTTTGATAGTTCTTAATTCTTTTAAGAAAGAGTTACCACTAGCAAAACGATAATTATTAAATTCTCTTTTAAAATAATTTACATAATTATAGTTTTTTGTTTCGTCTTCAGCTTCTAAAACATAAATCAAGGTTTCGTTATTCATATAACTTAAAATATCACGTTTAAAAGATTCGATTAAACCAATATCTGTTATACCTGATATCTCCCTAGCTTCATTTTCGCGAAGTGTCTTACCAGTCCAACGCTCTTGTTCTAAATCTATAGAATGTATATATAGCTTTGTTTTAGTTGCTTTTTCAGTTTTAATAAAGACTAGGATATCATCGTATTCACTAATTCCTGTTAAATAGAAGAAGTTGCGATCACAATCATATTTTTTGGCATCTTCACTAGGCATTTTGTTAAATAATACAAAAATTGAATTAAATGCCATATTGTTTAGAATTTTATTTTGTCTAGATAAATAATTCATAGTAAAATTGCTCCCTTTTCTTTAGCTTTTATTAATTCATCATCAGGCCATAAAGAGGATTGTACTTCACCAATATGGATTTTATTCAGTAACAACATGCAAATTCTAGATTGACCAATACCACCACCGATAGTTAAAGGTAGGTTTTCATTAATTATAGCTTTATGGTAATCAAAGTCTAAACGCTCTAAATTATTTTTATAAGTTAATTGTTTTATTAAACTCTCTTTATTAACTCTAATTCCCATACTAGATATTTCTACGGCCTCATCTAAAATAGGATGGTAAACTAATAAATCACCATTTAATAACCAATCATCATAATCAGGAGCTCGCCCGTCATGTGGTTTACCATTATTTAAAGGCCAACCTATTTGACTAACAAAAACAACTTTCTTTTCTCTAGCAAAAGCTGTTTCCCTTTCTTTTGGTTTTAAATTAGGATATTTATTTTCTAATTCAGAAGAAGTAATAAATGCTACATCATCAATTACATATGGTGTTAGTTCAGGATAAGTATTTATAATATCTTTTTGAACTAAATGAAGTGTATGAACAATAGTCATTACAACAGATTTTAAGAAATCAATAGTACGGTCATCTTTAGAAATAATCTTTTCCCAGTCCCATTGATCAACATAAATTGAATGTAAATGATCAGGTATTTCATCACGTCTAATAGCATTCATATCAGTGTAAAGACCTGTATTAGGTTTAAAGTTATAATGAGCTAAAGCCATACGTTTCCATTTAGCTAAAGATTGAACAATTTCTATATTTTTATTATATCTAGGTGAGTCAAAAGACACAGGTCTTTCTATCCCACTTAAATTATCGTTTAAACCACTATTTTCATAAACGAAAAGAGGTGCAGAAACTCTAGTTAAGTTTAGAGAATATGCTAGTTCTTTTTCAAATGAATCTTTTATTTTTTTAATTGCTATTTCTGTAGTGAGTAAATCTAATTTACTATTATACATATTATCTAATCCTTTCAAAAACAGTATAATTATAGCATTAATATAATAATTAAGGTATATATTTCTTTCAAAAAATTAACTTTGTCAAAAAAAGTTATTTTTTTTATTGACTTTAATTTGCTTTATGGTATAATTCTACATGCGCCGTAGTAGTACAATGGCTAGTACATCTGATTGCCATTCAGATGATGTGGGTTCGATTCCCATCTATGGCTCCATAAGTGAACGATATGTCTGATACATTCTTATTAAATGACTAGGGGTGTTCAGACTTTTTTTGATTTTGCCCATAAATAAGACATTTTAGAGATTTGTGTCGTTGTAATAGTGGTAGCAGAAATACCTAAAATTTAATGAAAAACCATCATTTTTAGAGGTCACTTTGAAACGGCAGGTGTGCACTATTACACTGCAACCCTTATTACTAGGTTTTTTGACTTTAGCTTTTGACCCTTCAATTAAGATTTTATTCTTTTAATAAATAGTTATCATATTCATAAAATTGTGCTAAAATTATAGTAACTATGACGTATTTCTTTTTATATTAAATAAAAAATATATTATAGTATTTTAATAAGAGATGGTGATTAAAAATGAATGAAAATGTATATGATGCCCTTGTCATAGGTGCAGGTAATGGAGGATTAGTAGCCGCTTTTAGGCTTGCTAAAAGTAAGAAAAAAGTCTTATTAGTCGAAAGACATATTTTACCGGGTGGTTTTGCTACAGGGTTTAAAAGAGGAAGATTTTATTTTGAAGCTTCATTACATGAACTTTGTGATTTAGGCTATGAGGAAAAGCATGGTAATTTATATACTCTATTTAAAGAATTAGGGGTATATGATAAATTACATTTTGTTGATGTACCAGAAGCATTTAGAGTTATTAATGCTAAAACTAAGGAAACTTATGAAATGCCTTTTGGAATTGATAATTTCATTAATAAAATGGAAGAATATGTACCAGGTTCTAGAAAATCAGTTACAACTTTTTTTGAACTAGGAAAAGAAATTCAACAAGCAACTAAGTATTTGAATGAAAGTCATGGAAAACCAGATTCTAAAGTTTTAATGAAAAATTATCCTAATTTTATGCGAGTTGCTAGTTATAGTGTTGATACTGTTTTAAAAGCAATTAAAATGCCTAAAAAAGCTCAAGAGATAATTAATACCTATTGGTCATATTTAGGAGCTCCTACTGATGAACTTGGTTTTGTTCATTATTGTATTATGGTCTATCTTTATATTTCTTTAAAAGCACAAATTCCAGTAGAACGTTCCCATCAAATTAGTTCTATTTTAGCTGAAGAAATTAAATTAAGTGGTGGAGAGATTTATTATGGTGATGGAGTTAAGGAAATACTAGTAGATAAAGATGGTGTGAAGGGAGCTGTTTTAGATAGTGGTAAAGTTATTAAAACTAAACATATCATATCTAATGCATCACCAGATATGGTTTATGAATCTTTAATAAAAGATAAGACTTTAATTCCTGAAGAACAATTGAAATTATCAAGTTTTAGAAAGTTATCAGGTAGGGGACTATCAATCTTTTTAGGTTTAAATAAATCAAAAGAAGAATTAGGCTTAAATAGTTATAGTTATTTTATTTATGATAGCTTAAATACTAGAGAAGCTTATAACCAAATGTTAACTTTAGATAATCATTCTCAAGTTACAGTAGTTCTCAACAATGCTTTAGAAAATTGTTCACCAAAAGGAACTACTATATTGTATATGACTTCTCTTTATTTCAGTGAAGTTTTTGATAAAGCTATAAATGAAAGTAATTATTTTGATTTAAAAGATGAAATAGCTAATAAATTTATTGATAATTTTGAAAATGCCACGGGATGTAAAATAAGAGAAGCAATTGAAGAAATAGAAGTTGCTACTCCACTTACATATGCGCGTTATACTTCAACGCCAGATGGTTCAATTTATGGTTACTATACAGCTAATCTTGATAATATGATGGCTAGATTAACAACAATGTATGATGAAAAAATATTAAAAGGTTTAAGATTTGCCGGTGGTCATGCAATGCGTAGTTCAGGTTATAATTCATCATATTTATCAGGTGATTTAGTAGCTAAATTAACTTTAGGTGATATGAAGGAGGATATGTAAAATGAAAGTAAAAGTCTCATTAATTGGTTTAAAGGATATGCTTAAATTTAAAAATTTAAAGCGTAATCGTTTAGAGGCTATAGCTAATACAAATATTAAACCACTTAAACACTATCCTGTTAATGATTTGGCTAATTATTATCATCCTTTAAAACAATATTTAAAAATAGAAAGTATTATCACTCATAATAAAGATACTAAAAGCTTTATTTTAGTTTGTGATTCAAATAAAACTAAGAAATTAGCTTATTTTAAAGCAGGTAGTTATATTTCAATTTATTATCAAGTAGGAGAAAGCATAATTTCCCGTGCTTATGCCATTTCTTCATCTCCAAAAGAAGCTTTAAATGGTAGATATCGTATAACTATCAAAAGAAAAAATGGTGGTTTTTTATCTAATTATTTGATTGATAATGCTAAAATTGGTGATAGTTTATTTGTTACTGACCCGGCTGGTTTTTTAACATATAATTCAATTAGAGATGCTAAAAATGTAATTGCTTTAGCTGGTGGTACAGGCATAACACCTTTTATAAGTATGGCTAATGCTATTAAAGATGGTATTGAAAATTTTAATTTAACAATATTATATGGAGTTAATAAATTAACTGATGTTATCTTAAAAGATGACATTGATGCTATTACAAAATCAACAGATAAAGTTAAAGTAGTTTATGTTGTTAGGGATGAAAAAGTTAATGGTTGTGAAAATGGTCTTTTAACAGCTGAAACTATAAAAAAATATATACCAGAAAATAATAAGTATAGTATATTTATTTCGGGACCAAATGCTATGTTTGATTTTTTAGATGAAGAGCTTAAAAAATTAAATGTAGAATCAAAATATATTCGTAAAGAGAAATCACCAGAAACTCTTAATAGTGGTAATAAAGAATTTAGTTTAATTGTTCATATGGAAGATGAAATCTTTAATATTAAAGCTAAAGAAGACGAAACAGTTTTAAATGCATTAGAAAGATTTGGTATTGCAATAAGAAGTAAGTGCCATTTAGGTGGTTGTGGTTTTTGCCGAAGCAGGATTATTAAAGGCAATATAGCTACTACTAAGTTAAATTCTCAAAATGATGTCGATAAGGAATTAGGTTATTTCCATCCATGTTGTTCATATCCTACTTCTGATTTAGAAATAGAAGTATATAAATATTAGTAATGAAAGTAGCAAATTGTAGATTAACTTCTATAATTAGAGGCTACTTTTCATTTTTTAAAAAAAGTTAGCAATAGCTAACCTTTTTATTGTAAAGAAATTATAACAGTGTTATAATAACGGTGTTATAGGGGGTATTATATGAACGAAGAAGTATTAAAAGAAATTATTAAAGCTGCTAAAGAAGAGTTTCTTTCACTTGGTTATAATGAAGCATCAATGCGTAATATTGCTAAAAAAGCAAATCTTACAACAGGTTCATTATACTATCGCTTTCTTGATAAGGCGGAGATGCTTGATGCCGTTGTCGGCAACGAAGCGGAAGAACTGCTTACAATGTTTAAGAGGATACAAAACGATTTTGCAAAAAAGGAGATCAAAAGCCAAGTATCGGAAATGGGCTCATATACTGAAAACGGTCTTCATGTCATGATCAATTATATCTATGACCACTACGATGCTTTCAAGATCATTATTTGCAAAAGCAAAGGCTCTAAATATGAATTCTATATCGATAGCTTGGTTGATATTGAAGTCGAAAATACATATCGTTTCATCAATGAGTTAAAAGACAAGAAGCTCAAGGTAAGAGAACCTAGCGAAGATTTGATTCATATCCTTTGCACATCATTTTTTGCAAGCATTTTTGAGGTAGTCCAACACGATATGAAAAGAGAAGAAGCTCTTAAGTATGCGGATGAAATTTACGCTTTCAACGAAGCCGGCTGGTCCGTATTGCTTGGTTTGGATTTCAAGGAGGTAAAATGAAAAAGGAAAAAGTGTTCCCACGTTTGATGGGATATGCCGGAAAACACAAGATACTTACCTATCTATCGTTAGTATTTTCGGCTATTAGTGGCGTACTGGCAATCATGCCATTTGTATATATCTATTTCATCATTAGGGATGTCGTTCAGGTTGCGCCAGGCGCTTTGATGTGTTCGCATATCGCCGCCTTTAGAATCGCCGGGAACATGAGAATAAAGGCCACCGAGCATCTTACGACGATACCTGTAGGCGAAATCGAAGAGGAAGGTAGTGGAAAGCTAAGAAAGATCATTTTAGATTCCAGCAGCGCGACCGAGACCTATTTGGCGCATCAGCTTCCTGACATGGCTCAGGCTATGCTCATGCCGATCGCAATTATAGTTATACTGTTTATCTTTGATTATAGGCTTGGGCTTGTATCCTTGATTCCTATCATTCTTGGCTTCTTATGCATGTTCAAGATGGTCGGGCCAAAGATGAAGAAAGACATGGCCGAATATCAAAACGCCATGGAAAGCATGAACAATGAGGGTGTGGAATATGTTAGGGGAATTCCAATCGTCAAAACCTTTAACCAATCAATCTATACCTTCAAGAGATTCAAGGGGGCAATCGACAATTATTCTCATTTCTGCATTTCCTATACGAAGAGATGCAGAGGCCCAATGATTGCCTTTGAGATATGCGTCAATTCCGTATTTGCCTTCCTTATCGCGATGGCGCTCATCATGAGTGGGGTCAAGGCAACCGACCAGACATTCATCTTGAATTTGATTTTCTATATTGTCTTTACTCCGATTATCTCGACGACTCTTTTAAGGGTCATGTATATGTCTGAAAACACCATGATAGTCGAGGATGCGTTAAGAAGAGTGGACTCAATTTTATCGATTGAACCTTTGAAAGAAGCTGATAATCCATTAATGCCAAAAGGCGATGAGATTAGATTTGATAACGTCTTTTTCAAATATAAAAACAAAGAGAATTACGCTCTTGACGGAGTTAGCTTTGTTGCTAAAGAAAACTCAATCACCGCTTTGGTCGGTCCTAGTGGTGGTGGAAAAAGCACGATAGCTAGCCTCATCAATAGATTTTATGATGTCGAAAAAGGTTCTATTTCTATCGGCGGAGTGGATGTAAGAAATATAGCCAAGGAAAAGCTGATGGATGAGATTAGCTACGTCTTTCAGGATTCAAAGCTTTTAAAAACTACCATCCTGGAAAACGTGAAGATGGGCAAAAAGGACGCGACCTTGGAAGAGGTGGAAGAAGCATTAAGGCTTGCCCAATGCGACGACATAATCGCAAAACTTCCGAATGGATTGAATACGGTTATTGGTGCAAAGGGCACGTATTTGTCTGGAGGAGAGATGCAGAGGATATCTTTGGCTAGAGCGATATTAAAGAATTCCAAAATCATTATCTTAGATGAAGCGACCGCCTTTGCCGACCCGGAAAACGAATATCTAATTCAGAAGGCGTTCCAAAACCTAAGCAAAAACAAGACGGTAATCATGATTGCCCATAGACTTTCTACCATCAAAAACGCAGACAAAATCCTTGTTGTTAATGATGGAAAGATAGTTGAAGAAGGGACTCATGAATCTTTAATCAAGGGAAACGGAATCTACACGAACATGTGGAATGACTATCAAATATCAATCAAATGGAGGGTGAAAAATGCTTAAGTATCTCATGCATAAATTTGCCCTGACCGAACAGGGCGCAAAGGATTTTATAAAGACGATGATAATGAACGTCCTAAGCAACATCGCCTTGATGGTGCCGGTTTGGCTTCTATACATCTTGGTCGATGATTTGTTAGGGGACGGTATACCGACTGGCCATTACTACTTGTTTGCATTCGGCTCTTTGGGAATAATCGTCGTCTTGGGATTAATTTATTACGTCCAATACCATTGTTCATATTTTCTCACTTATAAGGAAAGCGGGAAGAGAAGGATAGCATTGGCGGAAAGGCTTAGAAAACTGCCTTTGTCATTCTTCTCGCATAAAGATTTGACGGATATGACTCACGTCATCATGAACGATGCGACGGCTATAGAGCAAAGCTTTTCTCATTTCATGCCAAGCTTCTATGGATCGATGATTTCGACTGTCATCATTATGATTCCAATATTCATTATGGATTGGAGAATGGGACTTGCATCTTTATGGGTGGTTCCTGTTTCTATACTTATCGTATTTGCCTCTAAAAGAGCGCAGAACTATTTCAATAGGAAAAAAGACAAAGCTGATTTAGAACTTCAAAATAATGTTCAGGAATGCATTGAGACGATAAAGGATCTGAAAGCGACCAATTCCGAAAGTGAATATATGCAAAAAATAAAGAAGAATGTAAGATTAGTTGAGAAGTTCCATATTCAATCCGAATTAGGGGTGGCCTTGTTTGTCGTAACTGCTCAGATGATTCTTAAATTCGGCATCGCAACAACTGCCTTGGTTGGGTCAGCCCTTCTTATTGGTGGAACATTGGATATGATGGTCTTCTTCATGTTCTTGCTTCTTGTTTCAAGATTCTATGAGCCAATGGCGACTGCACTTCAGAACTTGGCAGCAATTAACTCTACCTTCCTGAATATCGAAAGAATGAATGACTTCTACGATTGCCCTATTCAAACTGGGAAGGATGATTTTAAACCTTCTAAATATGATATCGTATTTGAAGATGTTAAATTTGGTTATGATAAAGATGAAAGCGTCATCAATGGGGTATCGTTTACTGCTAAGCAAGGCGAAGTCACCGCTTTGGTTGGTCCTAGCGGCTGCGGAAAGTCGACGATATCTAAACTTTGTTCTAGGTTCTGGGATGTTGACAGCGGAGATATCAAACTCGATGGTCAATCGATAAAGGATGTTGATCCAGAGTGCCTTTTGAAAAACTACTCCATCGTGTTTCAAGATGTAAATTTATTCAACAATACAATCATGGAAAACATCCGTATAGGGAAAAAGGACGCGAGTGATGAAGAAGTTATCGAAGCAGCTAAGAAAGCCAATTGTGATGAATTCGTTGCCAAATTGCCTAACGGATATAATACGTATATCGGCGAAAACGGTGCTGAATTAAGTGGTGGTGAACGACAAAGAATCTCTATTGCTAGGGCCTTGTTAAAGAATGCTCCTATCGTTCTTCTTGATGAAGCGACAGCATCACTAGACGCGGAAAACGAAACCATCGTTCAAGAGGCGATATCTAATGCCACGAAAGGGAAGACCGTGGTTGTTATCGCCCATAGAATGCGTACCATCGAAAATGCCGATAAGGTCATCGTTCTAGATAAAGGTAAAATAGTGGAAGAAGGAAATCCACGCGACCTAATAGAAAGAAAAGGCGAATTCAATAAGATGGTAAATCTGCAAAAGGAATCATCTAACTTCCAAATTTAGGCAAACAATATTATTTCATTTATGACCATCTGGTCCTTATCGAGCCAGGTGGTCTTTTTTATATATTAGAATCTAGAAAATAAGCTCGTTTTCAAGTATAATTAGCATAGCTAAGAAAGCACGTGTTTTTCATAATGAAATTTCAAGAATCTGAAAGTATAGAACTTAAAAGAGCGCTAAATAAAGACTTTGCTAAAGAAGTTGTTGCTTTTCTTAATACTAGAAATGGAACTATTTATATTGGTGTTGATGATAATGGTGATGTTTTAGGTGTTTCTAACGTTAACAAAACAATGAGAGAAATAAGAGACATCATTCGTGATCAGATTCTTCCCTCTACTGAAGGATTATGTGAAATAGGTTCATTACTAGAAGAAGATAAAACAATCATTATTGTTAAAGTAACTAAAGGAACAAAACTCTATTACATTAAGAAAGAAGGAAGAAGTGCGACTGGATGTTTTTATAGAGATGGAAACTCCTCAACTCCTATGAGCGAAGAAGAGATAGAGAGAAGATGGAAATATTCTTTTACGAATGAAGATTTGTTGAAAGAAACATCAGCTACTTATAATCCTTTAACTTTTAGACAACTGAAAATTTTCTACGATGAGGTTGGAATGACACTGAACGATGATACTTTTGCTTCTAACCTTGGTCTATTAACTAAAGATGGGAGATTTAACAAGATTGCCGAGTTGCTTTCCGACAAAAATCACATCGGATTCATTTACGCAAGATATAATGGGAATGACAAGTCATCGTTTTCTGAAACTGTAGATTTTGGCAACTAATGCGCGCTTACGGCCGTCGAGAAATTGATGTATAGGCTCGAAGCCGAAAATAGGGGCATTACGGAAATATCTTCGACCACAAGAAGTACTAAAAGCTTGGTTGATATAGATTGCTTAAGAGAAGCAGTTTATAACGCGCTTGCTCATAATGACTGGTTAAATGGCGGGGTGCCATCAGTTTATGTCTATAACGATAGAATAGAGGTTATTTCTTACGGTGGACTACATTTCGGGCAAACAGAGGAAAATTTCTTCAAAGGCATCAGCAAGCCAAGAAGCGAAGGCTTTATAAGAATTTTGAGAGACTTGGATTTTGCCGAAAGGAC
>CASEZJ010000017.1 GCA_949292525.1 uncultured bacterium
CTGGTTGGGGCGTTTTAAAGGCATGGGAAATAATGTTCAGCGAAACCTTTATAGGGGGATTGCTATTATTGATTGCATGCGCTACGTTTGCGATTCTTTTTTTGATCGACGGCGTGATCGGTCAGTTAATTCATACTGTTGTTAATTTTATTTTTATATTTAATCGAGAAGAGCGTGGCTATGCAATCTGTGCATTCATTATCGCTTTATTGTCTATTGCTGCAATGGTAGCGGTAGTGGTCATTTTACTAAATTAAATATTTGCGAGTATAAATCCAGACTGCTTTTTGTATTTTTTAGACTATCCATTTTTGTTATTCTACCCTTTGAAATACGTTTAATACCTTGAAAATCTTTAACAAGATAAGTCAAAGAAGCCAATGTCTTTCTAGTTGATGGAACAATGCTCTGTGGTATTAAAAAAGATAGGAAACTAAATAAAAATAACACTTCTGGAGTTCGAGGAGTTCACTTTGATAAAGATAGAGGACTATGGGTTGCTCAGATTATGTTTCAAAGAAAAGCTCATATTCTTGGGAGATTCAAAACTAAAAGAGAAGCAGTGAAAGCTAGAAAAGCTGGCGAAGAAGAGTACTTTGGTAAATATAGGTAAGTGCAATTGTAATAAACACCTTTTATAGGGGTCGCAAAGTTGTTAAGGGGGTTGCATTTTGTTAATAGGGGTCGCAAGTGCATCACAATTGGTCTTTCTAGTCAAATTGAAAGCATAGGTTTGATAAAGTAATATTGCTTATCAAGCCTTTTTTTGTGTCAAAATTGTAAAATTAAACAAATATTTAACATCAATTGAGCATCGAGCTTGATTTTCCTTATCTCATTTAAAAGCAATTAAGGGCTCGATTTTGGCCTAGAAATTTTTTGTAGTACTAGAATATTTATTATATCTAAGCGTGTCTAGAACCTAATTAGGAAAAATGCTAATAAGGAGCAGTACTAAGACGATTAGTCAAAAAACAAAGAGCTTAAATACCAATATCAAAAAGCAAGGGAAAGTTATTAAGGTTTGATTGAGGAAAAAAAGCATCAAGCAGTCAGACTCAATCGCCATGACTTTATATCATCTTGCAAAGTTTAAGTATGTAAAGAAGTAATAGACGAATGGGAAGATAGACTTTGGATGACGGTACTCGAAAAGGTGGTAGTGAGTAGAGGTAGGACAATTACGTTTTGTTTTGCAAACGAGATATATATAATTAAAATACATGGATTGCATTGATATTCTCAAAGATACTATGGCTTTATGTCTTTGTTTTTTGCTATAAGATGGTGGTTTTTGGTAATGAATTAAGATATAATCTATATGGTTGGTGATTAAATTGCAAAGAATTAAGATTATTTTGTGGATAAAGTTATTCTATATCTTTATGCAGGACTCCTTATAGCAATCGTAACTTTTGCAAGCATTAACTTAGAAG
Organism: uncultured bacterium; assembly: GCA_949292525.1. Classification (GTDB taxonomy): domain Bacteria; phylum Bacillota_I; class Bacilli_A; order Acholeplasmatales; family Anaeroplasmataceae; genus CALUXS01. Next base: position 1,437 of record CASEZJ010000017.1, read on the forward strand.
AAAGTGAATCTAATACAATACTACTTCAAAGCATGCTCTTAGCTTGTTTGGGCATAATCGGTGCGGTTTTGGCTCTTGGATTCGTCAATCTTATTTTGTGCATCATGCAAAGAGGAGAAATGACTGATCGATTCCCTAATGTGATGACATTGAAAATTAAATTAGGCTTGATACCTTTCTTTATAATCAATTTTGTGTTTTGGGAAATATTCTGGCTCGGGACATTCAATATTTTTTTGATATTCATGGCTCCATTTGTATGGGCTACATCTTTAGTGACTACATATTTGTTCTTGCTTGTTGAAGGGACTCCAAATATTGTTTTCCTAATTGACAAATTCTTTAAAACCAAAAAACTGATATACCTTGGATGTACAATTTTACACTTCATATATTTTGCTGATATAGTTAGCGCATTAGTTATCTTTGAATACGAAAAGAACAAATATAATAATGCCTCGGAATGTGATGGGGACTAAAATCGGAAAACGAGATGAATATATAATTTTTCTTGTGGATGTAAATTATTAAAACGTCCTCAAGTACAATGATTTACTAATAATAATTAAGGATGGTCATTTATTATGATTATAAATATTAATATATATACCCAAATAAAGTTAAGCTTAACATCCATAGATGTTGTTATTATATGAAAATGTAAGAATTAGTTTATAAAAATTCTTAGTTATGAAATTATTACGACACACAAGAAAAAGACATAATTATATAGGAAGAAAAATAATTTACTAATAAAAAATGAGGTTAAAATGAAACTAAATGAAGAAGATTACAAATTAATAGAAAAAGCTAAAGAAACTATACAAAAAAATTATGACGGCTTAAACTTTAATCATACAGTAGGCTCAGCACTAAGATGTAAAGACGGTACTATATATGTAGGTGTAAATGTTTATTCTATTCATGGTGCTTGTGCTGAACAAGTTGCTTTAGGTAGGGCTATAACCGATGGAAAAAGACTATTTGATACAATTGTTGCTGTTAATGGTAAGGATGGTGAAGTTATTTCACATTGCGGTAATTGTCGTCAAATTTTATCTGATTATATGCCACAATTGTTTTGTTATTATTAACGATAATGGTTTACTTTAAAAGATTAAAGCCTGTGATTTAATACCATATTCATACAACGCTCAATACTAAGTATTTCTAAATATTAATAATAAAAAAGCGTAATAACATTGTAAATTAATCTTTAAGATTCCCCTTACATATTGTTTTCATATTTTTTATTTGTTAAAATAAGCGTGGCAAACAAAAGTATGCTGCCCCCCGCAATTCGCGATAAATTAAAACCAGGTACTGATTGCTAAAAATCTAGGAGGATAAAATGAAAAATAAAAAGCTCTTAGCAGGTCTATTACTTGCGATTTTTAGTGTCTTTGTACTTATTGCCTGTAAAGAAGAAAAAGGTAAGTACACTGTAAATTTTGAAGTTAATGGAGGTTCTTCAATTAGTGCAATTACTACTGATGGTAATGTGACTAGACCAGCTGACCCTACACGTGAAGGTTATGAATTTGTTGGTTGGTATGAAGATATCGATTTAACTGATCCGTTTGATTTCGAAACTGAGACAGTTGACAGCAACACTACATTATATGCAAAATGGAGTGAAGCAAATCCAAAACCTGACATCGCTGATAAGTTTTATACAGTTGCTGAATTAATTGATATGTGTGCGGATTATACTGATGCACCATCAAATGACAGATATTATGTAATAGCTACTGTTATAGAAATTAGTGATGCAGAATATGGTCAAATGACTATTGAAGATGAAACAGGTGAAATGTTAGTTTATGGTACTTATAGTGCTGATGGAGAAATTAGATATTCAGAATTAACAGAAAAACCTGTTGTTGGTGATCAAGTTATTTTATATGGTACTATTCAACAATACGGTGAAACTCCAGAAATTAAATCTGGTTGGATTATCTGGTTTAATCATATTGAAACTAGATATAGAATTACATTTGAAACTAATGGTGGTACTAGTGTTGAAGATGTAATAGTAGTAGATGGCGAAATGACTATTCCTGCAAATCCAACAAAAGATGGATATACATTTGCCGGATGGTATCAAGATAGTGCTTTAACTAAGCCATTTAATTTAGGCTCAGATGTTGTTACTTCTAATATGACATTATATGCAAAATGGGCAGAAAAGGGTAGCTCTACTGATAAGGAATACTATACAATAGCTGAATTAATTGAAATGTGTAATGATTATGTAGAATCTCCTTCTGAAGAAAGATTTTATGTAGAGGCCACCATTGTAAGTATCGATAACCCAGCATATGGACAAATGACTATTGAAGATGGAACAGGACAAATGATGGTTTATGGTACTTATGGTGCTGATGGTGAAAAGAGATATCCTGATTTAGACGAAAAACCAGTTGCTGGTGACACGGTAGTATTATATGCTAACATTCAATTATATGGTGGAAAAACACCTGAAATTTATTCAGGTTGGATTATTTCATTTGAATCTAATCAAAAACCATTTGACCCAGCTGATTATAAAGAAATGACAATTTCTGAAGCAAGAAATCAAGAAGTTGGAACAAAAGTTATGTTAGAAGGTGTAGTTGCTTCAATTACAGTAAATGCTAACCATAATCCAATTGGCTTTATTTTAGTTGATGAAACTGGTTCTATTTACATCTATGATGCAGCAGTTGCAGTAAGTGTTAAAGTTGGTAATAAGATTCAAGTTGCAGGTAGTCGCGACAATTGGATTTTAGATAAAGAATCTAGCAGTGCTGCAAAATTTGGCTATGATGGTTGTATCCAATTAGCTAATTGTACACTTTTAGAAAATGATAAAGGTGATAATGAATGGGATAAATCATGGGTAGAGGAAAGCACAGTTAAAACATTGGTTAATATGGATCCAAGTGATGAAAATATTACTTCTAAGATATTTAAAGTTAATGCTTTAGTTAAAGAAGTACCAGGTCATAATTTTACAAACTTCTATTTCTTTGATATTGATGAAACTTCAGGTACATATACATATACTCAAGCTAGTGGTGATGATTTTACATGGTTAAGAGAATTTGATGGTAAGGTTTGTACAGTATATTTAATGGTATTAAATTATAAATCTTCATCAGCCGGTGTATTACCACGTTTCTTACCTATCGAAGTAATTGATGAAAATTATAAATTTGATTTAAATACAACAACTGATATGGTTATGGAATATTATGTAGCAGATAACTTCAAAGTTGATACATACTATGCAAACCCAGCATTAGAATTACCAGCAGTTGTATCTAATGCTACATTAGGATTCGAAAATGTTAGCGTGACTTATACTGCATCAGATAATGCTATAACATTTACAACTAAAGATAATAAAACTGTTATGAATATTGATGCAACAACAGCTAAAGATGTTGTTGTGAAAGTAGAAGTTAAATACAATGACAAAGTGACAACTAAAGAATATACAATTAAAATTAGATCATTAGATGATTTTGATTATATTTCAGTAACTGATGCAATTAATGCTGAAGAAGATACTACAGTTGTAGTAAGAGGTATTGTTGGTCCGTCTTTAGTTAATAGAGTTGGTTTCTATTTAATGGATGATGAAGCTATGATAGCTATTATAACAACAGAAGCTACTCTTGCAACGCTATCTATTGGTGATGAAGTAATTATTCAAGGCCGTCGTGAACACTTTAGAAAAGATACTACAACAGTTCATGGTCAAACAAGTATAGTTGATGTTGAAGTTTTAGTAAATTTATATGGTGATAATGAAATCCCTACTGATTACTTCATAAAAGATAAAAATTTAGCATATTTAGCTGACGTTGTTGCGAATGATATTAACGTAGATCATACTACTGAAGTATATGTTGTAAAAGCTACAATTAATTTCTATGAAAATCAATTTTATAGTAAATTAAATCTAACTGATGGTGATGCTGAATTTGAATTATACATGTCAAATGCTAATCAATATGGCTTCTTATTAGATTATAAGAACCAAGAAGTTACTATGGCTATTGCTCCATGTAACTGGAATGATAAGAATTTCTATAAAGGTTGTGTTTTATACATTCAATTAGAAGACGGAACTATAATTTATAATGATGCAAATTTCTCTTAATAGTTTCTAAGAAGGCTTTATGCCTTCTTTTTTTTGTTGTATAATATTTAAAAGAAGGTGCAAACATGGTACAAAAAATATTTAAAAGCAATTATGATGGTTTAGAAATTACAATTAATGAATACCTAATAGATAATGCTAAAGCAAACATTTTAGTAATACATGGAATGATTGAACATGCTAAAAGATATGATGAATTTGCTAAATTTTTAAATACTCACAATTATAACGTATACACATTTGATAAAAGAGGACACGGAACATCTAGAAATGAATATATAACATATGGTTATTTTGGCCCTAACGGTGATAAGACATTATTAAATGATATATTAGAAATAATTACCTATATTAAAGAACAAAGTAATTTAACATTGAATTTATTTGCTCATAGTATGGGTACGATTGAAACTCGCTGTTTCATGCAATTAAATAGTCACTTAGTTAATAAAATAGTATTATCAGGTGCTCCAAATTATCAAGCAGGTACTAAATTAGGTATTATTCTAGCTAAAATATTATGTTTAGGTAAGGGTGAAAGAAAGAGCTCTAAACTAATTTATAATTTAAGTTTAGGAGCCTTTGCTAGAAAAGTGAAAAATAGTAAAACTAATGTAGATTGGCTAAGCTATAATGAAGAAAACGTTAAAAATTATCAAAACGATCCGCACTGTAGTTTTAGTTTTACTAATAATGGATATTTAACTTTATTTACTTTAGTTAATCAAATGCATAAAAGTAATCTATATATTAGCACAAAAGAAAACCCTATTTTATTCATTTGTGGCGAAGATGATCCTTGCACAGGATATGAAAGAGGAATTAAATCATCAATTAAGACTTTAAATAAAGCAGGATACAAAAATATCGATAAAATAATATTACCAAAAATGCGACATGAAATATTACAAGAAATAAATAAAGAAGAAGTTTATAAGGATATATTAGAGTTTTATGAGCGGTGATTATAAATATTGCCCTTTATGTGGCACTAAATTAATATTAGAAGATATTAAAGATGAAGGCTTAATACCTTATTGCCCTAATTGTAAACAACTATATTTTCCCCATTTTAATGTAGCTTGTAGTATGATAATTAAATATGATAATGATGTTTTATTAATTAAACAATATGGTGGTAATGACTATATTTTAGTTGCAGGATATTTAAAAAGAGGGGAAAGTGCCGAAGAAGCGGCAATTAGGGAAGTAAAAGAAGAAGTTGATTTAGATGTTAATAAATTAAAAGTGTTAAAAACAAAATATTTCAGTAAAAGTAACACACTGATGATTAATGTCTTAGTAGAAGTTAATAATAAAAATGTTAAGCTTAATTATGAAGTTGATAATTATAGTTGGTTTGGAATTAAAGAAGCCTTAGACAAAATTAAGCCTAATAGTTTGGCATTAGAATTTTATAAAAATTTTTATACGGGGTTTTATAACAATGATTAAATTATCTTTAGTAGTAAATGCAATTGAAATGGAAAATATAGATACAAGGACATATATTGATTTAGATAATAATGAAATATTAATGCAAAATGATTTTTTAGAAACTGATGAAGAATTAGAAGAAAGATTAGAAACAGGTAATATTTTAGCTATGCCTTACTATTTTGAGGTGAATAATAAAGAGCTATTACGCGAATTTGTTAGAAAATATATTCATAACGATCAAGAATATGCTTATTCTTTAACTTATGGTAAAGGAGCATATAGGCGATTTAAAGATTATTTGCGATATATTAATAAAATTGAAGAATATCATAACTTTATTGCGGAAAACAATATTAAGATAGCTAAAGAATTATTAGAAAGCAATAATATTTTGTATATTGATGATCTAAAAAAATAGAGGTGAATATGAAATAGTTAGGGCTATAGCATATGATCTATTTGGTAATGTTTTAGCAATCAGTCAAAAAGAATACAATCAAATTTTTCCTAAGCCGGGATATGTTGAACAAGATATTAGTAAAATAATTGATGCTCTAAATTATAGTGTTAGAAATATCTTAGCTAATCTAGGTGATGACATTATTTCTATAGGTATCGCTAATCAAAGAGAAACTACAGTAGTTTTTAAGAAGGATGGTAAACCTATTTATAATGCTATATCATGGCAATGTAGAAGAACTAATTATTTATGTGAAAAATTAAAAAAACAAGGATTAACAAAAACAATTAAAGAAAAAACAGGTCTATTAATTGATCCTTATTTTTCGGCTACTAAAATATATTGGCTATTACATAATGTTCCTCATGCCTTAGATATGGCAAACAAAGGTGAATTATTATTTGGTACTATAGATACTTACTTAATGTACTATTTATCAGCAGGAAAAATATTTAAAACCGATATTACTAATGCTTCAAGAACAATGCTTTATAATATTTATGAAAAGAAATGGGATAAAGAACTATTAGATATGTTTGATATTCCTTTAAGCATATTACCTGAAGTATGCCCGTCAAAACATCTATTTGGTTATACAGATAAAAATTCTATTTTTAAAAAAGAAATTCCAATTATGGGGGTTGCTGGCGATCAACAAGCTGCTTTGTTTGGCCATTTATGTGTTAATGTTGGTGATACGAAAATAACTTATGGTACAGGCTGTTTTATCTTAACAAATTTAGGAAAACAAGTTAAAGATACTAATCCTGATTTAATAACAACAATAGGAGTTATGTATGATGACAAAATAGATTACGTAGCTGAAGGTAGTGTTTTTTATGGTGGATCATTAATTAAATGGCTAAGAGACAGTTTAGGTTTAATTACAACGGCTAAAGAAAGTGAATCATGTGCTTTAATGGTAGAAGATAGCCTTGGTGTTTACATAGTACCAGCCTTTACTGGTCTTGGGGCCCCATATTGGGATAGTAATGCTAGGGGGATAATAACAGGTATAACTAGCGGAGTTAATAAGAATCATTTAGTAAGAGCTTCTTTAGAAGCAATAGCTTATCAAGTTAATGATGTATTAAAACTTATTAAAGATAAATTTAATTTAAATAATATATTTGTTGATGGTGGAGCCTCAGTTAATGATTTTTTAATGCAATTTCAAGCAGACATTTTGAATTTAGAACTAAACAGGCCAGATAATATTGAAAGAACAAGTTTAGGTGTGTATTATTTATTATCATTAGCTAATAATACAGCATTAAAAGATTTACAAAAAGGTAAATATAATCGTATTTATCCAATAATGTCTGATTCTAAAAGAAATGAATTGCTAGAAGGTTGGGATTTAGCTATTAAACAAACTTTAACCAAAAATAAGCGCTTTTAGGGCGCTTTTTTTCAATTTTAAAATTGACAAAATTAAAATGCTGTATATAATACTTTTTGTTGAGTAAAGGAAGTAATGAAAATGTTTTTAGCAAATAATTATTTTTGGACAGAACCAGAACCTTATATGCATGTTATATTCTGTTTAGCTATAATTTTATTTGCCTGTAAGTCATTAGGTATATTAGCTAGAAGAATTGGCTTGCCACAGGTTGTAGGTCAAGTATTAGCCGGTTTATTAATAGGACCAGCATTTTTTGTTGGAATTCCAGAATTTAATGGCTTGTTAGGAATCAGTTTAGGCTCAGAAGAAATGGATATTTTACACGTATTTAGCCAAATAGGTGTAATATTTATATTATTTTCTAGTGGCCTTGATACTAACTTAAAAGAAATGAAGAAAGTTGGTGTGGTAGCTACAATTGTAGCTTGTGCAGGTGTTTTAGTACCATTAGTATTAGGATTTTTAATAGCGATGTGCTTTATGCCTAATGGATTTGGTGATATTACTAACAGCGATGCCGTATTTAATGCAATTTTTGTTGGAGCTATTTTAACAGCAACTTCAGTTGGGATTACAGTTGAAACATTGCGTGAACTTGGTAAACTTAATAGTCGAGTTGGAACGATTATATTGGGTGCGGCGATTATTGACGATGTTTTAGGCATATTAGTATTATCAATTGTAACTAGTTTACATGGTTCAACAGGTGGGGCAAATATTCCGATTTGGTTAACTTTTATTAAAGTTATATTATTCTTTGTTTTTGCGGTTGGTGTAGGACTTATTATTAGATATATATTTAAATGGTTAGGTAAACACTACCCACATCATAGAAGAACAGGAATATATGCAATAGCACTATGCCTAATTTATAGTTTCCTAGCTGAACAAGTATTTGGTATTGCGGCAATTACTGGTGCATACATGGCGGGTTTAATGTTAAGTGGTATTGATGATACAGAATATATCAATAAAAAAATAATAACTAGTGGCTACTTAATATTTTCACCAATATTTTTTGCCTATATCGGTATTTCAGCTGATTTCAGTCAATTCCATCCAATAGATTTAGTCTTCGCGTTATGCTTTGTTTTAATTGGAATAATAGGAAAAATAATAGGTTGTGGTATAGCAGGAAAAGCTACAAAACACAATATTCGTGATAGTTATATAATTGGTTCTGGCATGATCGCAAGAGGTGAGGTTGCTCTTGCAGTCTATGCGGCTGGTAAAAGTTTAATTTGGACAAGTGAAACTGGTGAAGTGCTTGGTATAGATCCGATGATCGCTACAATTTGTTTAATTTTATTTTCGAGTATCTTATGTCCAATTTTACTTAAAATAGGCTTTAGAAATTATCCGGATCTAGAAGAAGTAACAACTAATTTTAAGCAAACTATGGCCCGTGAAGGTCAAGTACCAGAAAATGTCACTTCAAATAATAATTAACAAAAAAATTAGTTGCTTTTAGATAACATTTTTGATAAAATAAACAAGCTGAGGTGATTTAAGATGAAGTTTGCTTTAGCTGAATTACAAAAATTTAAGTTTCCTTATGAATTTAGTGAAATACTAGATTTAAGTGCTGATTTAGTTGGTATTGAAGATATATTAGCTGTTTCTAATACAGAAGTATCTGGAATAATACGTTATATTAGCGACGAAAAATATAAGATTGACTTTATTGTTAAAACAAAGTTAATTTTAGAAAGTTCGATTTCTCTAAAAGAAATTCCTTATGATTTAAATATTGAATTTAGTGAGAACTTTTCATATTTAGATGATGATGAATCTTTTAAATTTAACGGCCAAACTCTAGATACAAAAGAGGCAATTATCACTAACATTTTAATTAATAAACCAATGAGTCAAAGTTTAGAAGATGAAACTTTTGTTAGTGAGGCCGAAGAGGAAACTGAATACGTTAATGAAGCTTTTAAATCACTTAAGGATCTATTGTAGGAGGTGTAAATATGGCTGTACCTTTTCGTAGAGTATCTAAGATGAAGAAGGGAATGAGACGTTCTCATCAAGCATTAAGCGTTCCTGGTATGATTGTATGCCCTAATTGTGGTGAATTAACTTTAGCACATAGAGTTTGTTCAAATTGTGGTTATTATAAGGGCAAAGCTGTTATCGTAAAGACAACAGAAGAGAACGCAGAATAATTGCGAAATAGTCGGATAGAAATAGATGCTAGGGGCATCTATTTTCTATTTATGGAGGAAATATGTTTAAACATGTGTCAGTTTTATTAAATGAAAGCATTGAAGCTTTAGATATAAAAGAAAATGGAATTTATGTAGATATGACCTGCGGTGGAGCCGGTCATAGTAGTAAAATTTTAGAAAAATTAACTACAGGTCATCTTTATTCATTTGACCAAGATGATTATGCATTGACCAGGTCAGATGAAAGATTAAAAAAAATAAGTCATAATTACACGTTAATTAAGAGTAATTTTCGTAATTTAAAAAACAAATTAAATGAATATGGTGTAAATAAAGTAGATGGCATATTATATGATTTAGGTGTATCAAGTTTTCAATTAGATATGAAAGAAAGGGGCTTTTCCTATAATGAAGATGCGCCACTAGATATGCGTATGGATCAAAGTCAAAACCTAACGGCTGCTGATATAGTAAACAAATATTCTTATAATGATTTAGTAAGAATATTATTCAGTTATGGTGATGAACCTAATGCGAAAAAAATAGCTAACGCTATTTGTAAAGCTAGAGAAGAAAAAGCAATTAATACGACATTTGAACTAGTAGAAATCATTAAAAAGACTTTACCACAAAAGGTATTAAAACAAAAAGGCCATCCAGCTAAATTAACTTTTCAAGCACTAAGAATAGAAGTTAACGATGAGCTTAAAGCCTTGCAAGAAAGCTTAAAACAAGCAATAGAATTATTAAACGTTAATGGTAGAATAGCAGTTATAACTTTCCAACCAGAAGAAGATAAAATAGTTAAACATATTTTTAAGGAAGTATCAACTAACAATTTACCTTTAGATCTACCATTAGCTAATATACCTGAACCAGATTTTGTAATTATAAACAAAAAACCAATTTTACCATCAGAAGAAGAATTAGTAAATAACCACCGTTCTCATAGTGCTAAACTTAGAATTTTGAGGAAAATAAAATGAAAAGCATTGACTTAGGTAATGATAAAATAAATAAAACCATCTTTAAATTAGCAATTCCAGCTATGTTAGGTCAATTAGTAAATGTTTTATACGGTATCGTTGATCGAATGTATATCGGAAACATATCAGAAATTGGTGATATAGCTTTAGGTGGTGTAGGTGTTTCTGTTCCTATCACTACCCTACTTACGAGTTTTAGTTATTTGATTGGCGTAGGTGGAGCACCTTTATTAGCAATGAATTTAGGAGCTAAAAGAGAAAAAGAAGCTAATAAAATCCTAGCAAATGGTTTTTTAGCAATGTTGGTTATATCAATAATTATTCCACTTATTACACTGTGTGCTTTAGACCCACTTTTATTGGCTTTTGGGGCAACAAATGAGAACCTTATTTATGCTCATGAATATATGTTTATCTATTTATTAGGTGCTCCATTTGCGATAATGGCTTTAGGATTAAATCAATTTATAATCTGTCAAGGCAATAGTATGTCAGGCATGAAAACTATGTTAATCGGAGCAATAGTAAATATTATATTAGATCCGATTTTCATATTTACTTTTAATTTGAATGTAGCAGGTGCCGCAATAGCTACGGTTATTGCTCAATTTGCAAGTTTTATGTATACTTTAATAGTTTTATTAAGGAAAACCCAAATTAGAATAAATTTTGGCAATTATGATTTAAAATTAATTGGTAGAATTATGATTATGGGATTATCACCATTCATTATTTTAGCTACTGATAGTATTGTCAATATCTGTCTAAATGCTTCACTTAAACAAGCAGCTGGACTTGAGGCAAATACATATTTAACGGTTTCTACAATTACAACTTCATTTTTTCAATTAATAACTATGCCATTATTAGGAATATCAAGTGGAACCCAATCATTTATTTCATTTAATTATGGAGCAAACAAAAGTGATCGTTTAATGCATGGTGAACGTAACATCTTACTTTTTGCCATTATTTTTTGTACGATTAGTTTTGGCCTATCTTTTCTTATAGCTAAGCCATTTATTAAAATATTTACTAATGATGAATACATTTCAAATATCACAATAGAAAGCATAAGAATTTTCATGTATGGAATTATTCCTCTTGCATTTCAATATTGTTTTGTTGATTGCTTAACTGCTTTAGCTAAACCTAAAGCCGCAGCCTTTTGTTCTTTATTTAGAAAGTGTTTAATCATATCTACAACATTCCTATTACCACTTGGTTTAGGTGTTATGGGCTGTTTTTATGCCGAAATGATTAGTGATATTATTTCAAGTATCGTTACAACAATATTCTTTGTAATTGTTTTTCCAAAGATTATGCATAGACATTTATTATTAAATCCAATATTTAAATGCAAAAAAACAGATCAGTCTTAGCTGGTCTGTTCTTTATTTATGAGCATTTTTCTTGGTTCAAGTTTACGGACTTTATAACGAATTAAGAAGATAATAGCCTTAAATAACCAATCAAAAATCATTGCAATCCATACACCTAAAGCTCCGAGATGTAAGGTGTAGTGGAATACATATGAAAACCCTAATCTAAAAGCAAACATTGAAAATACACTAACTACCATCGTAAACAATACATCATCACTAGCTCTTAGAGCATTAGGAAGTGTAAAGGCTATTGGCCATAAGATCATAGCCAAGCCATCATGAATTAATACTAAATAGATAGTTAATTGTTTTGCCTCAGGGCTAATATTATAAGCATTTACCGTAAAGAAAATTGTTGAACAAATTATTACATTCAAAATTATTGTCATAATATATGACCATTTAAGTAATTTATTAGTATAATAGCGTGCTTCTTTATAATTTTTAGCACCAATACATTGACCGATAACAGTAATCATTGCTAAATTCATTGCACTACCGGGAATACATCCAAGTGAATCAAATGTATTAGCGACTGAGTTTGCTGAAACTTGGTAAGTTGGATATAAGGCGATTAATGAAACAACTAATATTCTCCCTAATTGAAATAAACCGTTTTCTATAGCGGATGGAATACCATACGTAAAAATCCGTTTAATTAAATTTAGCTTAGGAATAAAAATTTCCTTCAAGCTAATTCTTAATGGACAATCATGTTTAAATAGTAATGATAAAATAATTATACAAGCAACAGCTCTTGAAATAATAGTAGGAACTGCAACCCCAACTACCCCTAAATTAAAACCGAAAATTAAAATTGAATTACCAACAATATTAATAATATTCATTATAAAACTAACGATCATTGAAATCTTAGAATTACCAAGACTCCTAAATAACGCAGCTGCGGAATTATAAACCGCTAAAAAAGGAAAAGATAGACTAGTTAGTCTCAAATATTGACTAGCGGTTTCCATAACTTCAGGTTCAACTTCAGAATATAATAATGCTAAAATACTATCGCCTAAACATAGCGTTAAAGTCATTATCAACAAGCCTATTATAAGAGAAATTAATAATAGTTGATTACCAGATAATCTAGCATCTTTGATAGCTTTTTTTCCAAGAGCTTGACTAACGACAACAGCTCCGCCGGTAGCTAAAGCACTAAAAATATTAATAAGTAAAACATTTATCATATCTGATAGTGAAACACCAGAAGTAGCCGCATCACCATAACGAGAAATGAAAAGAACATCTAACATTCCGACTAAAACGGCTAGAGTTTGTTCAATCAATAAAGGGACTATCAACCTTTTCAAATCCGTATTACTAAAACGTTCTGTTTGCATAACTTTTCACCTTATTTTTTCTTGATTTTAGGTTCAGGGACTGGATCATAGGAAATTTTGTGTAAAGGATTACATTTTAACAACCGCTTAATTGTTAAAAAACTTGCCTTAAAAAAATTAAATCTTTTAAAACATTCTTTAGCATATTCTGAACAGGTAGGAATAAATCGACATTTTGGTGGGGTGTATGGTGAAATATTTTTTTGATAGTTTTCAATCATTTTTATAATTAGTTTTTTCACCATTACACCTTCATTCCTTAAAAATAAGTCTATTTAAAGTATAGCACTAAAATAATGAAAAACAAATAAAAACATGTTATAATTTACATATTAGGAGTGATAAAATGCGCTTTGATTTGCATAATCATACAGTATATTCCGATGGAATTAATACAATAGCTGAATTAAAAGAAAAAGCTAATAAGAATAATATAGATTATTTTGCAGTTACAGATCATGATAGTGTACTAGGTTTAATTAATAATTCTTGTCCTACCATTATAAAAGGCATTGAATTATCTACTTATCATAATGAAAGTATTCATTTAGTCGGTTTATGTAAGAATAATATTATTAGCCCTGGTTTAATAAATTATTCCTATGATTTTTTAGAAAAAAGAAAAAACCGGGCAATTAAAATGGTAGATAAATTAAATAAAATTTATAATTTAAAAGTTGATTTACTTGCTTTACTTGAAAATGCTGACATTCGCGCTGTGACAAGAGGAAATATGGCAAGAATGTTAGCTGAATTAAATCCTAATTTAACAAAAGAAGAAATTAAATTTTATTTATCAAATCAGTCTGAAGCTTATATACCAACTACAAAAATGAGTGTTATAGATGGCATAAATTTTTTACGAGCTAATAACTGTTTTGTTATTTTAGCTCATCCAATTTTATATAAAAAAGAAAACCTAGATGCAATTATAGGATTACCATTTGATGGAATAGAAGCTATTTACCCAAATATGAGTATTACTGATTATCTTTATATTAAAGATATTGCTAGAAAAAATAATTATATAATTAGTGCTGGTTCCGATTGTCATGGTGATAAAAGTCATGCGGATATTGGTACATGTTATTTAGATGAGGAGGAATTTAGACATATTAATGAAAAAATATGTTTAGAGATAAAATATGGAAATTAAAAGTTCAGAATATATAACTTCAATTGTAAATTATGATAATTTACCCAATAAAGAAATAAATCAATATTTATTTTGTGGTCGTAGTAACGTCGGTAAATCTAGCTTTATAAACGCCTTAGTTAATAAGAAAAATTTAGCTAGAACAAGCCAAAATCCTGGTAAAACACAAACGATAAATCTCTATTTGATAAATGAAGAATTTTATTTTGTTGATCTACCAGGTTATGGTTATGCTAAAGTATCAAAAGAAAAGAAAAAAAGTTTTGGCATAATGATAGAAAACTTTTTAAAATCTACAACTAAACTTAAAGTTTGTTTTTTATTAGTAGACTTTAGACATAAGCCAACGGAAGATGATGTCCTAATGTATAATTACTTGGCATATTACAACTTTAATATTAAAGTCATTGCTACTAAAGCTGATAAAGTTAAAAATAAAGATCGTAAAAAAAATAAAGAATTAATAATTTCTATCCTAAATATAAAACCTAGTGATTTGATAATAACATCTAGTTTAGATAATGAAGGTTTATATTTAGTAAAAAATTTAATCAATGATGGTCAAAATGACTTATTTTAGTTGATTTTTTTATACTTTTAGTATAAAATAACTTGATATATTGTTAAAAAAGGTGATTGTATGACAAAAATTTCATTAGAAGAATTAGTAGCATTTTTAAAAGAACAAGGATTCGTATTTCAAGGTAGTGAAATATATGGCGGTTTAGCTAACGCTTGGGATTATGGTCCTTTAGGAACTTTGTTAAAAAGAAATGTCAAAGATGCATGGTGGAATAAATTTGTGCAAAACAACAAATTAAACGTTGGCTTAGATTCAGCCATTTTGATGAATAAAGATGTATGGGTAGCTTCAGGCCATTTATCTAATTTTGCCGACCCATTAATCGATTGTAAACACTGTCGTAGTCGTTATCGGGCAGATAAGTTGATTGAAGAAGCTACAAACGGAGCTGTTAATGCCGATGGCTTTAGCGATCAAGAATTAGTTGATTATATTAAAGATAACAATATTATTTGTCCTAAATGCGGGCATAATGACTTCACTAATATTAGAAGATTTAATTTAATGTTCAAAACCTTCCAAGGTGTTGTTGAAGATAGCTTATCAGAAATATACTTACGTCCGGAAACTGCCCAAGGTATATTTATAAACTTCAAAAATGTTTTAAGAACTAGTAGAAAGAAATTACCATTTGGAATCGGCCAAATAGGTAAAAGTTTTAGAAACGAAATTACACCAGGAAACTTCATTTTTAGAACCCGTGAATTTGAACAAATGGAATTAGAATTTTTCACTAAACCAGGTACAGAAATGGAATGGTTTAATTATTGGCGTAGTTATTGTATGAACTTTTTAATTGATTTAGGTATTGAAAAAGATGCATTAAGATTTAGAGATCACGAACAAGAAGAATTATCTTTCTATTCTAATGCTACAACTGATATCGAATTTAAGTTCCCTTGGGGATTTGGTGAACTTTGGGGTATTGCTAGTCGCACAGACTATGATTTAAAACAACATATGAATCATTCTAAAGTTAATTTAGAATATTTAGACCCTGAAACCAATCAAAAATATATTCCTTATGTTGTTGAGCCAAGTGTAGGCGTAGAAAGAATGATGCTTGCTATTTTATTTTCTGCATATAATAAAGAAGAATTAGAAAAAGATAGCCGTATCGTTTTAAAATTACACCCATATTTAGCACCATATAAAGCAGTTATATTACCATTAATAAAGAAAAATCATAGTGAAAAAGCCTTAGAAATCTATGATGAATTAAGTAAAAAGTTTTCTATTAACTATGATGAGGCAGGAAATATCGGAAAAAGATATCGTCGTAATGATGCGATTGGTACACCTTTTGCGATAACAGTAGATGACGAAACAATAAATAATAATACAGTCACAGTTCGTGATCGTGATACAATGAATCAAATCACATTAAAAGTTGATGAATTAGAAGGATTTTTACAAGAACGAATTAAGTTATAACTAAGGAGGAACATATGGCAGTAGCTAAAGAAGAAATTAAAAAAATTATTGAAGCTACTGATATGTATGCTTTAGTAAGTCCTTATGTAAAACTTCAAAAATCTGGTTCAGGCTATAAAGGTTTATGTCCGTTTCATAATGAAAAAACCCCGTCATTTAGCGTGTCACAAGAAAAACATTTAGCTCATTGTTTCTCTTGTGGTAAAGGTGGTAACCCTATTCAATTTTTAATGGATATTAAACATATTTCCTTTTTAGAAGCAGTTAAAGAATTAGCTGATTTTAATCATATTAAAATCGATTTAAATAGTGTTGACACTAAAGAAGAATTAGCTAAACTTAAATATTATAATTTAAATAATTTAGCTGAAAAATTATTTACTAGAAATTTATTTAGTACTAATACTGGTCAATTAGCCCTAGATTATTTAAAGGGTAGAGGCTTAGATGAAGAAACAATTAAAACATTTGGTATTGGCTTAGCCCCTAAAGATGGGAATACACTTTATAATTTATTAAAACAATCTAACTATTTAGAACTAGATATGGTTGATGCGAGTTTAGTAAAAAATAATGGCGATAAATATCAAGATTTCTTCATTAACAGAATTACATTTCCAATTAAAGATGTAAAAGGAAATATTGTAGCCTTTTCTGGACGGGATTATACAAACAGCAGTAATGCTAAATATATGAACAGTTCAGAAACCCTTGTTTTTAAAAAGAATTTGCTTTTATATAATCTTGATTTAGCAATTAATCAGATAACTTTAAATGATCGTATAATCTTACATGAAGGTTATATGGATGTTATAGCTAGTTATAGAGCAGGTTTAAAAGAAGTTGTTTGTTCAATGGGAACAAGTTTAACTGATGGGCAAATTAAACAAATAACAAGATTAACAAAAAATGTAATTCTGTGTTATGATTCTGATAATGCTGGGGTTACTGCTACAATTAGAGCATTTACATTACTGCATAAATATAATTTAAATGTTAGCGTAGTTAAACTAGATAAAACTAAAGATAGTGATGAATATGTTAAGAAATATGGTTTAAAAACTTATTATGAATATTTCAACACCCACATTGTTAGCTTTATTGAATATTACTTTAATGAATTAACAAATAAATTAGATATTAATGATATATTTAAAATCGAAGAAGTTAAAACAGAATTATTTAAATATTTAAAAATGTATAATTCTAATATTATTACTGACAAATATTTGAATTTATTTGCTAGTAAATTAGGAGTTTCATATTCTTCATTAATTAATGATTATGATAAAAATATAACGAATATAACTCCTAATGAGATAAGTATTAAGCCTAAAGAAAGTCAAAAAGATATTGGTTTTAAAATATATGAAATAAGATTGTTTGATTATGCTAAAAGTAAAAGAGAAATAGCATATCAAATTGATGATTTTTTAGAAAAAGATAACAATTTTTTAGGGGTTTCAGAAATATATCAACAACTATGGCAAACTTTAATGAATTTTTATAGTTATAATGAGATATATAATGAAGAATTGTTTAATATAATTTTAAAAGAAAAAAAATTATATGATAATTATTATGAAATGATTTTAGCTAGTGATAAATTTAAAGCTAGATTGGATTTAGAATATAATCAAAAAGATTTAGATGAATGCTTAAATAAAATAGCTAAAAAAGCTCATAAAAGAAAATTGAATAATTTGCAAAATAGTATAAACAAACAAACGGATGAAAATTTGCAAAAAGAATTAACCTTAAAAAAATTTAACATGCGAAAACTTTATGAAAGGAAGTAAGATTATGGATTTTGAAAAAGCTTTAAACGAATTAGAAGAAAAGGCTCAAAAAAATGATGGTATCTTAAAAGTTGAAGATTTATTAGCTTATTGTGAAGCTGATTCTGAAGATTATGATAAATTAGAAAAAGAACTACAATTAAAAGGAATAGACGTAGTAACAGATACGGATATAGTTGTAGATGCATTAGCTGATTTTGCTGAAACTGAGCCAGATATTAAAGACTTAGTTGAAGAAGAGCCGATCGATATTGAAAAATTTGATACACTTCCACCATCTGTTAAAGTTGATGATCCAGTTCGAATGTATTTAAAAGAAATTGGTAAAGTTCCTTTAATTGATGCTGAAACAGAAACCATTCTTGCTAAAAAAGTTGTTGCAGGTAACGAGGCGCAAAAAAAATTAGATTCAGGTAATTTAGGTGGAGAAGATCCGGTAAAATTAGTTGAACAAATTGAAGAAGCTAAAATAGCAAGAGATAAATTAGTTAATTCTAATTTAAGACTTGTTGTTTCTATAGCGAAAAAATATACGCAAAGAGGATTACAATTCCTAGATTTAATCCAAGAAGGAAATATGGGCTTAATGAAAGCTGTTGATAAATTTGATTATAACAAAGGGTTTAAATTCTCAACTTATGCTACTTGGTGGATTAAACAGGCAATCACTAGAGCTGTAGCTGATCAAGCAAGAACTATTAGAATTCCTGTTCATATGGTAGAAACAATTAATAAATTAGTTAGAGTACAAAGACAATTAGTTCAACAATTATCACGCGAACCATCTGCTGAAGAAGTAGCTGAAGCAATGGGAATTGAAGTTGAAAAAGTACAACAAATTCAAAAAATAGCTCAAGAACCGATTTCTTTAGAAGCTCCGGTAGGTGAAGAAGAGGATTCATCATTAGGTGATTTTGTTCCTGATCCACAAGCTATTGATCCTTATGAATATACTACTAACGTTAAATTAAAAGAAGAAATTGATAATGTTTTAACAATGTTAACCGATCGTGAAGAAAGAGTTTTAAGACTACGTTTTGGCTTAATTGATGGTAGACCACGAACTCTAGAAGAAGTAGGTAAAGAGTTTGGAGTTACAAGAGAAAGAATTAGACAAATTGAGGCTAAAGCATTAAGAAAATTAAAACACCCATCACGTTCAAAAAAATTAAAAGATTTTATGGTTCATGAGTAAACGAATATCTCTACTAGCATCTTATACAAAAGGGTATAAGGTGATTTGCGATATTGGTTGTGATCATGGTTTAACTATAATTGAAGCTTTAAGTAATTATGATATCGAATTTGCTTATGCTATAGACATAAACAAGGAACCTTTAGAAAGAGCTCAAATTAATATTTCTAAGAATAACCTTTCTAATCAGGTTTCTTTTTTATTATCTGATGGACTAAAACAAGCTAATATAGATTTTGATCTAGCTATAATAAGTGGTATGGGCGGATTAATGATTAATAAGATTATTAGTGAAAGTATAGCTAAATTTAAAGGTAAAGATTTATTATTATCTCCTCAAGGTGATAATAATTTAGTTAGATTATATCTAGCTCAATTAGGTTATGCGATCGTTAAAGAAGAGGCAATAATTGATAACAATAAATATTATGAAATATTATTGGCTAAGCCTAATAAAAAGAGTTATAATTACTTAGAATTATATTATGGACCTATTATTTATCAAAAAAGACCAATTGCCGCACTAAAACATTATCAAAAATTATTAACAATAAAAGAAAAAGCCTATAATATAACTAAAAAAGTAGATTTATTAGTAGATATAAACCTCTACAAATACTTTTTGGAGGACAAAATGAATAAAGTTAATTATTATAAAGAAAATTATTACACCACCTTATTTATTGATGAAAAGCCCCGTGATTTAATAGTTATTTTTCCTGGTGGTGGTTATGATCATACTTCACCTAGAGAAGCCGAAAATGTCGGGCTTAAATATAATGCACTAGGTTTTAATGTCATTGTTTTTCATTATCGTGAAACGCTAGATGATTATAAAACTCTGTTTAAAAATATAGCAAACGCGATTAAAACAGTCCCAACTAAGGTGACTGGTATATATTTAAACGGCTTTTCTGCAGGCGGACATTTAGCTATGCATCTAGCAAATAAATTAGACTTATATGGATTAACAAATGTATTAGGTGTTATTTTATGTTACCCAGTTATTTCAGCAAAGAAGGAATGTATTCATCAAGGTTCATTTGCTAATTTATTAGGTACTGATATAGCAAAAAAAGATTTATTCTCTGAAGAATTAAATGTAAATAAAAACAGTCCTAAATTATTCATTTGGCATACAATAACTGATGAATCAGTTCCCGTTTTGAATAGTTTATATTTAATTGAAGCTTATCAAAAATTAGGCTTAAATTTTGAGGCTCATTTTTATAATACAGGTGGACATGGTTTATCTTTAGCTACTAGTGATGCGGTAGCTAAAAGCGAAGATGCTAATTCACATATAGCTAGTTGGTTTAATCTAGTTAGTGAATGGTTATTACAATAAGGAGGTTTTAGTCTATGTATAAGTTGATGTTTAGTTTAATAGTTCTTATCATAGGCTATTTTTCTTTCTATACATTGTTTTATATTATAAATTTAGCCAATTATTATTATTGGAGTTTTCTACCAGCAATTATAATATTAATAATATTTATACCTTTTATACTAAAGCATAAAGTAACTAAAATTGAATATGATAATAAATTTGTTTACAAAAACTTCTTATCAAAAAAATATTGGCAAGAAGCTTTTAGCGAAGTAAAAAAATTAAAAAATCTAGTTATGATGGCTGCCTTACTAAGTTTAACTTTAATAACTAAGCTTTTGACTTTACCTTCTGGTTTTGGCGATTTAGGTATTTCATTTGGTTATGTTTTTTTAGCTATAGGTGGTCTATTATATGGCCCTGTAGCTGGAATGTTAATGGGGTTTTTAGTTGATAATTTAGAATTTATTATTTTCCCATCAGCATATCCTTATTTTATTGGTTACTCTATATCTAGTATGTTAACAGGTTTAATTAACGGTTTGTTATTTTATAAAAGAAAACTTTCATTTTTTAAAATTTTCACTAATAGATTATTAGTTAATTTCTTTATTAACGCTATATTAGGAACAATTTGGATGGGAATTGTAGCTAATTACCATAATTTAGACATGTATTTTACTAGGTTTTTATTTATCGCATTACCTAAAAATCTAGTCTATTTGATTCCGCAATCACTCATATTATTTGCCGTCTTTAAATCATTAGCCCATGTCTTTGTTAGAGCTGATTTAATGGCTGTTGAAGTAAAAGAAAACATCGGCTTATTTTGAGGTTTATTATGGTAGCAAAAGTAGTAGTAGATGTGAACAATCAAATGGTTGATAAACTATTTGATTATATAATTCCAAATGAACTAGAATATGTTAGTGTAGGTTCACGAGTAATTGTCAATTTTAATGGCAGGTTAGTAGTTGGATATGTATTAGAAATTATAAAAGATAGTGATTTTTCTAATTTGAAATCAATTATAAGAGTGATTGATTTAATTCCAGTTTTAAATGAAGAAGCATTATATTTAATAAAATATATTAAAAAACAATATCATTCATCTTATTTAGCGGCAATAGGTTTATTGTTACCTAATAATTATAAATTAAGCCAAAAGTTAATAATAAAAGTTATTAATAGAACTAACCTAAATTATGATTTAAATAAATTATTAAAAAAAGATGAAAAAATATTAACTAAAGATTTATTACCATATCTAAAATTAATCAAAGAAGATGTTAATAAAGGTAATTTAGAATTAGAATTAAAAGCAGAATCAAAAAAATTAAAAACCCAAACCTATTATAAATATGCTAAAGATGTAAAAACTAGAAGTATAAAAGCTAATGAATTATTAATTTTTTTAAAAGAGTCTAATAAATATATAAGTGAAAATGAAATATTAACTTTAGGTTATAATAAAAGTAATCTTAATTTATTATTAAATAAAAAGGCTATTAGCTTAAAAAAAGAAAATATATTAGCTAATCCTAAAATTTTATCTTTAAATAAAGGAGAACTTATTCCAACCTTAGAACAACAAAAAGCCCTTGATGCAATTAATTATAAAGAATATAAAACTTATTTATTATATGGAATTACAGGTAGTGGAAAAACTTTAGTATATATTAATGCGGTTAAGGAAGTTTTAAGCCAAGGTAAAGAGGCTTTAGTTTTAGTTCCTGAAATTGCTCTTACTACCCAGATAGCCGCAATATTTAAAGAAGTATTTAGAGATTTAGTTACAATTATACACTCAAAATTAACTTCTCAAGAACTTATTACTAGTTATCAAAAAATTAAAAATAAAGAAGTTAAAATAGTATTAGGCGCTAGAAAAGCTATTTTTTCGCCTTTAAATAACTTAGGTTTAATTATAATAGATGAAGAACAAGAAGATACCTATTGTCAGGAAAATGCACCTTGTTATGACGCGCGAATTATCGCTCAAATACGCGCTAAATATCACAATATCCCATTAATATTAGGTTCAGCTACCCCAAGAATAACATCTTATTATAAGACACTAAATCAAGAATATGAGTTACTAAAATTAACAAAAAGGCCTAATAATAAACAATTAGCTAATGTTAGTCTTGTTGATATGCGCCAAGAATTGAAAAATAGAAACACGACTACTATTTCTAATTATTTAAAAGAAAAAATAACTGAAACATTAAAAAGAAATGAACAAGTTATTTTATTCTATAATAAAAGAGGTTATGCAAGTGCGGTAATGTGTAGAGATTGTGGTAAAATTATAACTTGTCCTAACTGTAATCTTCCACTAACTTACCATCGGAACAAAAACAAATTGGTTTGTCACTTATGTAATTATCAAACAGCCAATGTAGATATCTGTCCTAATTGCCAAAGTAAAAGGATAAGATATGTAGGACTTGGAACAGAAAAGATAATCTCTGATTTAGCTAATACTTTTAAAGATGCGAGGTTATATCGTATAGATAGTGATAGTATAGGTAACGATTATAATATGTTTTATGAGTTAGTTAGTCAACATAAAGTAGATATAGTTGTTGGAACGCAAATGGTTACTAAAGGATTAGATTTTGAAAATGTAACTTTAGTTGGAGTTATTAATGCTGATTTAGGCTTTTTCTTCCCAACTTATGATGCAAATGAAAGCAATTTTGCTATATTAGAACAAGTAAGTGGTAGATCAGGAAGACATAAGCCTGGTGAAGTTATAATTCAAACTTATAACCCTGATAATTTCGTAATTGAAGCAGTGAAAAAGCATGATTATATAACCTTTTATCAAAATGAAATTGTTAAAAGAAAATTATTAGATAATCCACCATTTAAAAATATTTTAAAAATTTGTTTAAGTTCTAATAATAAAGATAAAGTACTTGCAGAAGCAAATGTTTTAGCAAAGCTTTTAGAAACTTTAGATGTAATCATTTTAGGTCCTAGTGAAGCAGTCTATTTTAAAGTTAATAATATATATCATTATGAAATATATTTAAAATATGCTACAATAGACCTAGATAAATTAAATGAAATCTTAAATACGGTTACAGTATATTTAAAAATAACTTATATTTGAGGTGATTAAAAACTATGAAAATTATTTTTTTAGGTACACCTGAATTTGCAGTGCCAATCTTAGAAATGCTTAATCAAGAGTATGAAGTAGTTCTAGTAGTAACAAAAAAAGATAGTTATGGTTCACATAATAAGTTAATTATGAGTCCAGTTAAATTAAAAGCTAATGAATTAAATATACCAGTTTTCCAACCTGAAACATTGAAAGATAACTATGAAGAGTTATTTAAATATAATGCTGATTGTTTAATTACAGCAGCCTATGGTTTATTTATACCTAGCGCAGTATTAAATAATTTTAAATTTAATATTAATGTTCATGGTTCCTTACTACCTAAAAGAAGAGGTGGTGCCCCAATTCAAAGAGCTATTTTAGAAGGCGATTTAAAAACTGGGGTTACAATCATGCAAATGAGTAAAAAGATGGATGCTGGTTTAATGTATGCCAAAAAGGAAATAGATATTTTACCTAGCGATAATTCAACAACCTTATTTTTAAAATTAAGTATTATTGGTAGAGATTTATTAAAAGAAACTTTGCCAAGTATTTTTAATTATGAAAATAAAGGAATACCTCAAAATGAAGAAGAAGCAACATTCTCATATGTTTTAACTAAAGAAGAAGAAATAATTGATTTTAATAAAAATAGTTTAGATATTTTTAATCAAGTTAGAGCATTTGCCTTAGTTCCTGGTGCTTATTTTAAATATAAGGATCAACCTTATAAAGTTTTAGAATGTAAGATTGTTGATGATAATAGTGACTTATTACCAGGTACAATAATAAGCTTAAAAAAACAAATGCTTATTAAAACTAAAGATAAGGCCATAAGTATTTTAAAAATTAAACCAGCAGGTAAAAAATTAATGGATATAAATAATTTTTTAAATGGACAAAGAATTTTTAAAGAAAATGACATAATATAAGAGGTGTGATATTTTGTTAAAGAAAATTAGACAAACTAATTTATATAATAATTTGTTTGGCTTTGAATCAAATATAGATATCACTAAAGATGTGTTGGTATTATTTAGAAAAAATGTTGTAATAAAAAATATAGTTTTATTATCAAATTTAATCTATACGTTAATATTTTCTATCGTTTCAATTGGTGAAAGATCGAATTGGTTTTTAACAATATTATGTATACCAGTAACATATTTAGTAAATAGAACATTAAAGAAAATGATATATAAAGATAAAGAAAATTATTTAAGACAACAAATCGCCATGTATATTTGTTGTTTCTATATGTTCTTATCGGCTTTACTTATTTACACCAGATTAAAAACCGGCTTATCTAATTCTTTTTTTGGTGAAGCTGGTTACATATTATTATATTATTCATTAATTATATGTTCTTTCTATCAATCAAAAAAATTGTTAAGATCAGTTTATCCTTGGGTTATAGTTTTATTAACTATTATTCATTTTAGTATAACTTATAATATTATATTTAATAATAATTTGACTGCTGAAGATAATTATTTAATTATTTTCTTAAAGTCATATGAATTTCGTGATATAATATTAAGAACATTTATATTATTAATATTTATGTTGGTTTTATATATATCTGTTTCGATAACTGAATATTTATCAGAAGAAAGAAAAAAAGAATTAATCAGACGACAAGAAGTAGAAAAAAACTACAACGATGTAGTTTCAGATTTATTTAAAATAGCACTAAATCCTAAACCTAGAACTAAAGCGGAAGAAAATGAAGGTTTATTATTAAGTGAGATGAGTTATAAACTAGCAACATTAAATGGTCTAGTTGAAGATGAAGCATTAAAAATTAAAAAATATGCCAATATTCATTTAATAGCTAAAATAGATTTAGATATACCAGCTGATTTAGCTAGCGATGAAAGATTTAAAAAGCTTTCGGAAGAATCTAAATTAGCAAGTTTAGTTTTAAGACGTTTACAATTAGAACGTAAAACAGAAGATATAATTAGAGCTCATTTAGAAGGTGCAGCTGATTTGATTGTTGAAAACAATCAGTCAACAGCTGCTTCAGATCAAGTCGTTATGTTATGTGATATGTACATTTCTTTAAGAAGTGCTAGGACATATAAGCGGGCAATAAATCATAATAATACTATTAACTTATTAGAAAATGTTTATCGTATTTATTTTGATCCGTTGTTATTTGATCGCTTTTTACGTTATAGTGAAGATTTTAGAGATATGTTTGATAATTTTAAGGAGGATTTTTGATGAAACATCATACTTATACTCCAAGTGGAGTATGTTCAAGACAAATTGATTTTGATTATGAAAATGGTCGTATCTACAATTTAAAATATGTAGGTGGCTGCAATGGCAATTTAAAAGCCATTGGTAAATTAGTCGAAGGAATGGAAATAGAAGAGGTTATTAAAAGGTTAGCTGGAAATACTTGTGGCCCACGTAATACTTCTTGTGCTGACCAATTAACTAAAGCCTTAAAGGAGGTATTATAATGGCTAAATTATTTACATCAGAAGCTGTAACTGAAGGTCATCCTGATAAAATATGCGATCAAATAAGCGATGCGGTTTTAGATGACGTTTTAGCTCATGATAAATTTGGTAGAGTAGCTTGTGAAACTGTTTGTACAACAGGTATGGTTTTTGTTTTTGGTGAAATCACAACAACCCATTATGTCGATGTCCAAAAAATAGTTCGTGATACAGTTACAAACATAGGTTATACTAGGGGTAAATATGGTTTTGATGCTGAAAACTTAGCTGTTTTAACCGCTATTGATCCACAATCTCCCGATATTGCTTTAGGTGTTGATGATGATAAACATGAACAAGGCGCAGGCGATCAAGGTATGATGTTTGGTTATGCAACTGATGAAACTCCTGAATTTATGCCTACAGCTTATGTCTTAGCTCAAAAATTAGCTTATCGCTTAACTGAAGTTAGAAAAAATAAAACAATTCCTTATTTAAGACCAGATGGTAAAACTCAAGTTACAGTTGAATATGATGATGATAATAAGGTTGTTAGAGTTGATACAATTCTAATTTCAAGTCAACATAATCCTGATGTTGATATGGATCAATTAGCTAAAGATTTAAAGGAAGAAGTAGTATTAAAAGTAATTCCAAATAAATTAATAGATAGCAAAACTAAATTTTTATTCAATCCAACTGGTCGTTTTGTTATTGGTGGTCCAGCTGCTGATAGTGGATTAACGGGAAGAAAAATAATCGTTGACACATATGGCGGTAGCGCATGTCATGGTGGTGGCGCATTTAGTGGTAAAGATCCATCAAAAGTTGATCGTAGTGCATCTTATATGGCTAGATATATAGCTAAAAACCTAGTGGCTAGTAAAATAGCTAAACGTCTAGAGGTTGAATTATCTTATGCAATTGGTTTGGCAGAACCAACATCAATTGCAGTTAATACGTTTAACACAAGTAAATATAGTGAAGAAGAAATAGTAAATATCATTAAAAAAGTTTTCCCATTAACCCCAAAAGGCATTATAGAACATTTAAATTTAATGCGACCTATTTATAAAAAGACATCATGTTATGGCCATTTTGGTAGAGATGATGTTGATTTCACTTGGGAAAAACTAGATAAAGTTACAGAAATTGAAGCATTGATGAGGTGATTTAAATGACAGGATTAATAATTGGAATAATTATGGGCTCAATAATTTTATTATTTGTTATTGGGGCAATAATTTGGTATATAAGTACTAAAAACAAAATTATTAAATTAGAACAAGATATTTTACAAGCAAACAGTAGAATTGACGTTTATTTAACCAAAAGATTTGATGATTTAAATAAAATGGTTGATACGATAAAAGGTTATACAAAACATGAAATTCAAACATTGACAGAAATCGTTAAATTAAGAAGTAATTATCATACTGATATGTCAATGAAAGAAAAATCACAAATTTCTAATGAATTAAGTAAGGCAACTAAAAATTTAAGCTTAGAAATTGAAAATTATCCTGATTTAAAAGCTGATAATTTATTTATTAATCTTCAAAATGAAATAAAAGATATTGAAGATAATCTTCAAGCAGCAAGATCTAATTACAATTCTAATGTTGCAAAATATAATAAGACGATTAAAACCTTCCCTAATAGTCTTATTACTAGTGGTAAATATCACGAAAAAGAATATTTTTTAGCAGAAGATACAAAAAGAGAAGATGTAGATATAAAATTTTAATTTATTTTGTCTATCATTATATAGAGGTAGATAAAATGTATTGTAAATCTTGTAATAAATTTTTTAATCCTAGAAGAGTGTTTCATGAACTATTTACAAAAAGGACTATTTATTTATGCCAAGATTGTCTTAAACAAATAATAATAAAATTAGATGAGGAAATAATTCCTCTTGACAATGGGCTAAATTTAAAAGTGTTACATATTTATGACAATTTAAATTTAGCCCTTATTGATTATTTAGTTAAGGAATATAGTAAAGTAGTAAATAGATTTTTAAAAAAGAATGTTTTCTTTATTTTAGAAGATAAATTTAATATTCAAAAAATAAATATTTATAATGTAATCGCTAAGCTAGAACAATGTGACATCTTAATAATTTCTTTTATTTAAAAAGCTTGTCATGAAAGCGTTTTAATGTTATAATATGGCTAGAAGATAAAAGCTATTTTTATCTTTCGGGTGTAGCCTAGTTTGATAACTAAATATAAACTACGCTCTGAAAGGACAATATTATGTTAAAAGTTGAAGTTGTTGGTAAAAACGGTTTTGAGCCATCTAATTCTAATCGTGATTATGCTCAAAAAAAGCTACAAAAATTAGAAAATCAATTTAAAAATGATGATGTTGTAGCTAGAGTAGTATGCAAGGTATATCCTACATACCATAAGGTTGAAATTACATTACCAACTAAGAGTGCAATATTGCGTTCTGAGGCTAAAGAAAAAGATATTTATGCAGCTATCGATATTTCAATTGATAAGTTACAAGGCCAAATTAGAAAATATAAAACAAAACGTGATCGTACAAATAAAGAAGCAATCAAAGATGTTGAACAAGCTTGGGTTAATGTAAAAGAACCTAAATTAGTTAAGAGCAAAGATATAGAATTAGAGCCAATGTCTAAAGAAGAAGCAATCGATCAAATGGAATTATTAGGCCATGATTTCTTCGTATATTTAGATAGTAGTACGCATAAAACAAATGTAATTTACTTACGTGATGATGGAGATTATGCGATCATAGAAACTAAGACTAAATAGTAAGACGCCACTTAGAAGTGGCGTTATTTTTTTATCACTTATATTTTAAATAATATTGTCATTTATAAGTTGATTTATATCTATACAATTATCTACATGTAATAAATAATGAATGTTTTTCTTTCTTCTTTAAAAATTGTTTTAAATAGTGTATAATTTTTATGTTGTAAATCTAGAAAGGAGTTTAAACTTATGGGTTTAAAGAAATTATTTGATTCAGGTCATAAAGAATTAAAAAGATGTCAAAAAATAGTTCCACATATTCT
>CASEZJ010000018.1 GCA_949292525.1 uncultured bacterium
TATTCCCTTTCTTCAAAGATGGAAATGCTATACACTATTTAACAACTCTGTACAAATGATGATCCTTTATTTTTTTATTTCTTCCCAATAACCATTACGATTAGCGCCAACTCTTTTAATAATATTTTTATTTTTTAAAGAGTTTAAAACCCTTTGCATTGTTCTTGAATTCCTTTTTGTTATATTAGCTAAACCATCCCTTGTTACTTGTGGGTTTTTTCTAATTTCTTCTAAAACTATCTTTTCAATTTCAGACAAATCGCTTACATAATCTGTTATATTATTATTTTTTCTACTAAAGAAGAACCAAAAACCATCATTTTCTTTTTCATAAGAAATATCTATATTTTCATTATCACAAAGTTCATAAGCCCTTTTCAACCCTGTTCCAACAGATTCTATTATTTTTGCTAAATATAAAACATTACAAATTATTTTATTTCTAATTTTTGAAGATAAATTATTATTTATATAATCTAATGGGGTAACATTATCTGGAAAAGCTCCCGGATTATATATTGCCGCTCTATTAGGGTATATATCTATTTCATTATAACTTGAAACATAATAATTAGCGTGGGCAAAACTATTAACAATTATTTCTCTTAATGCCTCAATTGGAATTTCTGGTATATCTTTTCTAGTTAAACCATCAATTTTAATCGACCAATTAATATGCTCTTCAACATATTTTTGTGCTGTTTGTATAAGTTCAAAAATATTACCATCTATAATTTTCATATCGCTAAAAGTTCTTTTTTCAGGAGTTACAAGTGTCGCTAATTTTAATTTTATAGGCATATTTTTTGAAAATAAAAGTCTGCCTGCATTATTTAAATGAACATCATCCATATAAAGTAAATCTAATTTTCTTAATAATATTACCTTATCATATACCATATTATTTAATCTTTTTGAATTAATTGCCAACTTAAAAAAGAACTTTAATACATTTTCATCGACATCGTTTATTGTGTCATTTGAACACAATCTTTCAAAATCTTGATTAAACGAATTCATAATTAAAATAGATAATTCTTGTGGTGTTAATTCTCTACTCTCATCAGCCACTCTCATATAATATTTACCATCTGCTGAATATGGCTTAGAAGAGCCAATAAAAGTTACTTTTATAACGTTTTTATTATCAATATTTTTGAGTTCAATAGTCGGATATATTTGTGGCCTTATTTTTTCAAATATTTTTCTTGAAATGTCTCTTTCGGTTGAATCTCCAATGTTTAAACCACAAACTTCACCATCGTTTTTCACGCCAAAATATAGTTCTCCTTGACCATGTTTATTTAAAATAGCACAAATATCTATAATAGCTTCATTTAACTCAGATGTAGTTTTTTTAAATTCTACTTTCTCTGTTTTTCTTCCAATATATAATTCACCACTCTTTTTTATAATTTCACAAAAACAATAAATGTCACAATAAATACAAAAGAAAATGGAATGAGATTAGCTCATTCCATTTTCCATATGCTTATATTGTATTTCATAAAGCGAATAATATAAGCCCTTCTTTTTTAATAACTCTTGATGAGTTCCAACTTCAACTATTTGGCCTTTCTTCAATACTATTATTTTATCAGCATGCTGAATAGTTGATAATCGGTGGGCAACAATAAGCATCGTTCCAACATTCATCATCTTTTCTAAGCTCTCTTGAATTAATATTTCTGTTTCAGTATCAATATTAGCAGTAGCTTCATCAAGAATCATAATATTAGGTTTATGAATAACAGTTCTAGCAAAAGATATCAATTGTCTTTGCCCAGCTGAGAAATTAGCACCTCTTTCTAAAACTTTATGATCATATGCATCTGGTAATAATTCAATAAAATGATTAGCATTAACATATTTAACTGCTTCTATAACATCTTGTCGACTAAATTTAGGGTCTCTTAAAGTAATGTTTGATTCAATTGATCCAGAAAACATGAATACATCTTGTAACATTTGCCCGATATGGCGTCTTAAACTTTCGATTTTAATATCCATTATATCGATATCATCAATATAAATATGTCCTTTTTGAATATCATAATTTCTAACAATTAAAGCTAAAATTGTTGTTTTACCTGCCCCAGTAGCCCCAACAAAAGCGGCTGTTTGTTTTGGCATAATTGTAAATGAAACATCCTTTAAGATCCAATTGTCAGCGTTATAAGCAAACCAAACATGATCGAAAACAATTTTTCCTTCGAAATGATCTATTTCAATTGCTTCTTCTTTATCTAATACTACTCTTTCTGTATCTAAAATTGTTAATATTTTTTCCGTAGAAGCAAATGCTTGTTGTAATTGGTTAAATAATTCTGCTAATTGCTGAATTGGGTTGAAGAATGAATTTATATAGCCATAATATGATACAAAATATTCTGGCTTTAATTTATTAATAGCTATTAAATTAACTCCAAAATAGATAATTATCATTTGACATATTACATATAATACATATATAGTTGGTTGAAAAATACCAAAAACTAAAATTTCTTTAATTGAAGCTTTCTTTAAAGCTTCATTTCTTTCTTTAAATTCATTATATTTCTTTTCTTCTTGATTGAATATTTGAGTTACCTTCATTCCAGAAATATTTTCTGACAAAAACGAGTTAACAGCAGAAACATTTTGTCTAACATCGCGATAAGCTTTACGTGAATTTTTACGGAAAATGATTGTAACAAAAACTAAAATTGGAACAATACAAAGTAAAATTAGGGTTATTTGCCATGATATAGTAAACATAATTATTAAGACGATTACTATAGTTAATATATAACGCAAAAAATTGACTAAAACATTACTGAAAAAATCATTTAAGGTAACTGTATCTGATGTTACTCTTGTTACTAATCTGCCTACTGGTTGTTCATTAATTTGAGCTATTGATAGTGATTCAATGTGGCAAAAAATATCATTTCTAATTCTAAATAATATTTTTTGACCAATGTTTTGTAATAACATTGAATTAAAATAATTAATAAAACAAGCAACAATAGCTAAAACAGCATAACCACCAATTAATAAGAAACAATATAATAGTATTTTAGCATTTGTTAAAGTTTCACTTCTTAAGAATGCTACAATTTGGCCTTGTAGTAAAGGCGGAATTAAATCAATAACAACTAAAATAAAAGTCAATATAATTCCAATTATAAAGCTTTTAAGATGTGGTTTAGCAAATAAAACTAATCTTTTGATTATTTCTTTATCTTTATAATTTCTTGTTATATCTTTAGTCATTACTATTCACCTCCGCTTCTAAGGTTTGTAGTCTAACCATTTCTTGATATAGTTTATTATCTTTTAATAGTGATTCATTATTACCAATACCTACTATTTTACCTTCATCTAATAAAATAATTAAATCTAAATCTTTAACTGTTGAAATGCGATGAGATACCATTATAGTAGTTTTACCTTTTCTAAGTGACTTTAAGTTACTTAATATTTTTTCTTCAGTTTTTGTGTCAACAGCTGAAACGCTATCATCAAAAATCATAATAGGTGGATTTTTAAGTAATGCTCTTGCAATACTTACTCTTTGTTTTTGACCACCTGATAATGTAACTCCTCTTTCACCTAAAATGGTTTGATAGCCGTGTTGAAATTCAACAATGTTGTCATGAACATCAGATAAAGTGGCGGATTTAATAATTTCTTTATCATCTACATCACCATCAAAGGCAAAAGCTATATTATTTCTTACTGTATCAGAAAATAAGAAATTGTCTTGTGGTACATAACCTATACTTTCTCTTACTTTTTTATATGGCAATTTCATGATGTCTTTATCATCTAATAATATTGAATTATTAGGCACATTATAAAGTCTTAGTAATAGATCCACTAAAGTAGATTTACCTGATCCAGTTTTACCAAGTATACCAACCATTTGTCCTTTATTTATAGTGAATGTAATATCTTTTAAGATATCTTCATCGGCATCGTTGTATTTAAATGATAAATGGTTGAATTCGATTTTACCTTCTATTTGGCTATCAACTATTTCATTATCAACTATTTCTGGTGCCTCATCTAATAATTCAGATACTCTAATTAAACTAGCTTTTGCTTGTGATCTTAAATTGATCAATTGACCTATAGCCATCATTGGCCAAGTTAAAGAATTAAAATAAGAAACAAATGCTGTTAAATCACCAATTGAAAAATCTAATGTTGTTCCTTTAATTAGATAAACCCCACCAGCAAACAAGAAGGATATAATTAAATTTAATATTAATGTAATCGCAACATTTAAAATCATATAATAGCGTAAAAACGCCATATTTTTGTTATAATTATCTTTGTTAATTTGCGTAAAAGCACTCTTTTCTTCCTCTTCTTTAACAAAAGCTTTTATAACGCTAATACCTGTAAAATTTTCTTGGGTAAAATCAGATAAATCTTCATATGCTTTTTGTCTAATCGCAAATTTATTTTCCATTTTTTGACCTAAAAATAAAGATGCAACTCCAATCCCAACTGCTGGAATTAAGGTTATTAGTGTTAAAGCCCAGTTTAAGATAAACATCTTAACTAAAGCTATAGCACCCAAGAAAATAAAGTCAATAAGCATGATTGTACCTTGACCAAAGAATGCTCTAATAGTTTGTAAATCATTAGTGTATAAGGCCATTAAAGCTCCGGTTTTATGTTTTTTATAATAACTATAACTAAGCTTTTCACTATGAGAGAACATCATATCTCGCATATCAGCTTCAATTCTTACACCAACCCCAAATATACAATAACGCCAGGTGAATCGACCTGTAAACATAATAACGGCTATAGCTCCAATCCAAGTAATAGCTGTATTTAAAATGGATTTGTCATTAAAAATTGAACCATTATCGACTGAATCGATGATATTACCAAATATTTCTGGTATTAATAGTTGAAAATAATCTACAACTATTAAAGCTATAACACCGAAGAAGAAAAACCAAAAATATTTAGTATAGAACTTATTAACGTATTTACCAAATAACATAATAAAGCCTCTAAACAGAAATAACTTGACTAGCAAATAAAATTATTAAAATAATACCTAATATTATTCTATATATACCAAATACTTTAAAATCGTGTTTCTTAATATATTTCATTAAGAATTTAATAACTAACATACTTACTATAAAAGCTACTACAACCCCAACTAATAAGAATATAATTTGATCTGTTGTGATTGTGTTATCCATAAAGAATTTTACAGCTTTTAATAAACTAGCTCCTAACATAACTGGAATTGATAAGAAAAAACTAAATTCAGCTGATACTGTTCTATTACAACCAATTAACATCGCACCTAAAATAGTAACTCCGCTTCTTGAAGTGCCTGGTATTAATGCTAGTAATTGGATACATCCAATTATTAGTGCTGTTGATAAACTCATTTCCGTTATGTCATTTATCTTAAATTCTCTTTTTTTGTTAAATATTTCAATAACAATAAATAAAACACCATAAATAATTAAAGTAATACTAACTGTAATTGAATTATATAAATGTTCATCTAACCAATCATCGAAAATTAAACCTATTACTGCTGCAGGTAAACAAGCGATTAAAACTTTAAGCCAAATCATCCAGGTGTTTTTCTTAACTTCTTTTGTCTTACTAGAACCAAAAGGCCAAAGTTTAGAAAAGAAACAAATTATAACCGCAATAATAGCACCAAGCTGAATTACAACTAAAAACAAGTCCCAAAAAGCCGAGCCAAATGTTTCTTTTACATCTAATAAAGATTCTAAAATTATCATGTGCCCTGTTGAACTTACCGGTAACCATTCGGTTATACCTTCAACAATCCCAAATAATATACTTTTTAAAACATCAATAAACATAACTTTTCCTCCTATAACATTGGGGCAAATAAACGTAATAAGAAAGCTAAAAATTTAGAAAAAGGATTTCTATTGTTCCAATCTTCTAATGAGTAATTTTCACTTTCTTCAATCGCATTTATAAAATCCGCCTTCATTTTTAATATTTCTTTATCTTTTAATAAAACTGTACCACATTCATAATGCAAAAACAAACTTCTATAATCCATATTTATCGTTCCACAATAGGCATATTTATCATCTACTATAATTTCTTTAGCATGATTAAATCCGGGTGTATATTCATAAATTTTAACACCGCTATGTAATAATTTTTTATAATGCGCTCTAGTAAACATAAAAACTGTTTTTTTATCTGGCACACCTGGTACTAAAATTTTAACATCTACTCCACTTTTAGCTTGCAGGCAAATAGCATTTAACATTTCATCATCAATAATCAAATAAGGTGTAGAAATATATAAATATTTATCAGCTTGATTAATCAAACTTTTAAACACATCATATCCTGTATGGGTACTAGTATTTGGACCATCAGAAAAAGGAATCACATAACTATTATTATTGATATTGTTTTGGCTGATATACTTTTCTGGATTTAACCCTTCTTTAGTAGATGTATACCACATATCTATAAACATGGCTATAAAACTATTAGTAGCTTCACCTTCAAGTAATAAGGCGTTATCACGCCAAAATCCAAATCTTTCTTTAGCATGAATATATTCATCAGCTAAGTTATCACCACCACAATATGAATATATGCCATCAATAATACAAATCTTACGGTGATCACGATAATTAAAGGCTGGATTAATGTTTAAACCTAGCGGTTCATAAACTGCTATTTTTAAATTAGGAATGTTAACAAACCTGTTTATAGTTTTAGCTGATAGTGCTCTTTTTGAACCTATGTCATCATAAATAATCTTTATTTCAATTCCTTTATTTCCTAATTCTTCTAAAACATCTAATAATTCTTCTAGTAATATACCATCTGATAAAATAAAATATTCTAAAAATATATATTTTTTTGCTTGTCTCATTCTATTAATCATATCTTGATGCTTTTTTAATGCATCATTAAAAAAGGTAACATTTGTGTTCTTATACATTACATAAAACGAATCTTCATAAATTAGTTTAGATATTTTTTTAGTAAATACATCATCATCTTCATAATTAAGATATTTAATTGTTCCTCTTTCTTTAATTACCTTTTCTAATTTCTTTCTTTTTCTTTTTGGTAATCTTTTAGCAGTGGAATTAGATATGTATAAAAAAATAAAGAAATATGGCATAATACCAATTAAAATAATCCAAGTTAATTTATAACTAACTGAAGAATCCCCGTTGATAATAAATGTAGCAGCAATCACAAATAAAATAACACCTATAATATATAGGGCATGACTTCCTGAAAAACTTCCTACTATTGTGATATAATAAATAAATATTTGAATACTTAAAACAATTACGGCTAAAATAAAATAGATTATTTTTTTCCAAATTGGAGTAGTTATTCTTTCATTTTGTAGCATGTGACCTCCAAAAAAAATAAAAGGGCTAGCGCCCTTTTTATTCAGCTAAATCCTTAATTAGAGAAGCACTAGTATTTAATTTAATAAATGTATATTCATTTAATGAGCCAGTACTTACTAAATCCAAATTGCCTGCGTTATTTGTAGCATATGTAATTTCAAAATACGTAGGTATTAATGCATATGTGTGTAATATAGCTGTTGCTGTGCCATCTTCTTTAGTTGCATATTCCATTATTTCAATTGGCATGTATAAAACAGCTAAACATCTTACTTCACCTTCGTGATAAGTAACATCTTCTATAATATCTTTTTCTACGCTTGTTGTAATAGTTTCTGCTAGTTTAGCTGTAACATTAGTATAGGCAGTATTTATTGAAGTATTAATTTCTTTTAATTGACTTAAAATAGTAGGGAAATCAATATTAGCACATGATAAGGCTGTAAAATTTAATGATTTAAATTTATCATTAATAGAATCTTTGTTATAAACACTTTCTTCTATATTAGTTAATGTATAATAACTTGAGCCTGCAATATCAGTGGGAATATAAATTTCATATCCAGCTGCATTATTTTCTCTATTCTTAACAGGTGTTTCTTGAAAATCAATTTTACTTAAATATTCACTATAAATTTTTGTCCCTAAAATTGAATTATCTAAAACATAGTTTGGTTCATCATTTTGACATGAAGCTAAAATAAATAGGGCAAATATAGTTAATATAGAAGCTAATATTTTTTTCATATTAGATCATTCCTTTCAAAATCTTATTAATTGTAGCATATTTTCTATTATAATAAAAGAAAATTATTCTTTTTTATCGTTTTTATTAGCTCGCGGGTGAGCTAAAACATATTCTTTTCTTAAATTTTCATAAGTAACATGCGTATATATTTGCGTAGTAGATAAATTAATGTGGCCTAAAAGTTCTTGAACAGAGCGTAGATCAGCCCCGTTATTTAATAAACTAGTCGCAAAACTGTGTCTTAACATATGAGGTGAAATATGAAACGTTTCTTCACAGTTTTTAATAACTTTATTTAATATTACTCTAACTCCTCTAGGGGTTAGAGTAGTTCCTTTATTGTTAATAAATAAACTTCTGTTAGTTTCATCATCACTTTTAGCTAATAAGCTAACTCGTTCATAATTAATATAATGTCTTAAATCTTTAGCAAGTTCTTCAAATATTAATACTATTCTTTCTTTATTGCCTTTACCTAAAACTTTTATTTCTAGATTTATTAAATCTATATCACTAGTTTTAAGAGCACAAAGTTCAGATACTCTTAGTCCTGTTGAATATAATAATTCAATTAAAATGTAATCTCTAAAACCAAGTGTGTTTTCCTTATTACAGGAATTTAACATTAATAATATTTCTTTTTCTCTTATTATTTGTGGTAATCTTTTTGGCTTTTTTAAACTAGAAATATTAATAAAAAAATTAATTCTAACTATTTCTTCACTAACCAAATAATCATAAAACCCTCTTAATGACGCCATTTTACGATTAACTGTATTTACTGATTCGCCTTTGTTATTTAAACTAGATATAAAAGCTTTACAGACTCTATCATTTCTAATAGTTAATATGTCTTTTGCAAATTTTTCTTCTTTGACAAATGAAGAAAATTCTTCTATGTCATTGCGGTAGGCTAATATAGTATTATTAGAATAATTTAAAACATTATTTAAATATTCTAAATATTTATTAATTGCCTCTTCTTCTTTCATATTCTTCTTTAACCTCTTTAATTTTAGCTAAAGCTCTTAAGCCATAAGCTTTTTTTCTCTCTTTTTTATTAACTTCTAATAAAGGAGGAACTATTCCAAAATTTGCATTCATCGGTAAAAAGTTTTCTTGCCATGCTGAAATATAATATAATAAAGAACCTATAATTGTCTCAGTTGGAAAAGTAATTAATTCCTTACCTTTTATTAATAAATCCATATTAATAGCCGCTACAATTCCACTTGCAAAACTTTCTACATAACCTTCAACACCACTTAATTGACCTGCAAAAAACACTTTAGGGTATTTTTTAGTTTGTAGGGTCGGGTTTAAGATTTTAGGAGCGTTTATATACGTGTTTTTATGCATTCTTCCGTATTTAGCAAACCGAACATTTTCTAATCCCGGAATTAAACTAAAGACACGTTTTTGCTCACCAAATTTTAAATGAGTTTGAAACCCAACTATATTAAACATTTCTTTTTTTACATCATCTTGTCTTAATTGCACAACAGCATAAGGACTAAAGCCTGATGGTGTTTTTAACCCAACTGGTTTCATCGGTCCAAACAATAAGGTTTTAGGCCCTCTTTTAGCCATGATTTCAATTGGCATACAAGCTTCAAAAACTTTAACTTCAAAATCTGGTGTTGGTACTTCTTCAGCTTTTATAAGTTCATTATAAAAAACTTCAAATTCTTCTTTAGTAAATGGACAATTAAGATAATCTGCTTCCCCTTTATCATAGCGGGATTTAAAATATACCTTATCATAGTTAATACTATCGGCATAAATAATAGGGGCTTGTGCATCATAAAAATAAAAATCATCTAGTCCAAATAACTCTTTTATATTGTTGGCTAAAGCATCGCTTGTTAAGGGACCAGTAGCAATAATAGTGTACTCATCAGAATTAATGTTTTCTACTTCTTCATTAATAATTTTAATATTAGGAAAACTTTTAATTATTTTTGTAACCATTTCACTATATTTTTCTCTATCAACAGCTAAAGAAGCTCCAGCTGGAACTTTAGTTTCATTAGCTACTTTCATAATTAAAGAATCGAATTCTTCCATTTCGGCTTTTAAAATCCCACAAGCATTTTCTAAAGAGCTTGATTTTAAACTATTTGAACAAACAAGTTCAGCTAATTTATCTGTTTGATGAGCTGGGGTCATTTTCTTAGGTCTCATTTCATAAAGTATAACCTCATAACCTAATTTAGCTAAATGATACGCCGCCTCACAACCTGCTAGACCTCCACCAATAATTTTAATTTGCATTATTTATCAACCTTTCATAATCGCTTTTTAACCATAAAATTGGTGTTTCTTTATTTTCTATTAAAAAATCATTAGTTTTACTAAAAGGCTTTGAACCAAAAAAACCTCGTGATGCTGATAATGGTGATGGATGAACTCCTTTTAAAACTAGATGTTTAGGATTATTTAAAAATAAACCTTTTTTAATAGCAAAATTACCCCATAAGATAAAAACTATTGGCCTATCAATATCATTAATCATTTTAATAATATTATCTGTTAAAATTGACCAACCAAAATTAACGTGGCTATTAGCCTTACCTTCTTCAACTGTCAAGGTGCTATTTAATAATAAAACACCTTGTTTAGCTAGGTATGATAGATCGCCGTCTTGTTTAACCTCTTTACCTAAATCACTAGCCATTTCTTTATAAATATTAATGAGACTAGGTGGTAATTTTTGACAATCTACACTAAAAGAAAGCCCGTTAGCTTGGCCTTTTTCGTGATATGGATCTTGTCCTATAATAACAACTTTTACTTTATCTAATGGGGTTAAAGATAAAGCTCTATATATATAATTGTAAGGCGGAAAACAAGTTGTTTTTTGATATGCTTTAACAACTTTTTCTTTTAATTTAATGTAATAAGATTTATTCTTCTCTTTCTCTATAAATATCTTCCAATTCATAGTTTCCTCCAATTATAACACTATTCTTTTCTTTAATCGTTCTAACTATCATATTAATACCAATAAATAATGTTAGCGTAGTAACAACAAGTCCTGTGCTAACTAACATTGTTCTTTCAAATATAACATTATGATTGTCATTAAAAGCTGTAAACATTGCTGCTTCTAAGGCCAGTAATGAAACTAAAGCTTCTGCTAAGTTTATATTTCTTAAAGAAATAACTACTATATCATTTGTTTTATGAGCTTTTCTTGAATTATATATTCCCATTATCACTTTATAAAATGTTACTACCGCCATGGTTATAACATGGATTTGGGGAAAGTTAAAATTATTATTATTTATTAATTCTCTTACTGCTAAGTATAAATATAGAGGTAAAAGGCAAAGTAAAATACCACAAGTTTTAGCTACTTTTATCTTTTTTAAATAATTATTAGGATGTCTATATAGATTATATAAAGTTATTTCTCTTGCGAAAAATAAAAGTGAATAATAAATAGTTAATGATAAGAACCAAAAATTAAAATTAAAAATAGTAAATCCTAAATAATATGCTAATAAGCAAAGATTAAAAGAAAGAGAAATTAAACTAAACATCGCCGTTCTAAAATCATATTCTTTTACCATTTTTCTTGTAAATTTGTTTCTACTTAAATAATTAACTACTTCTTTTTTAATGATCTTATATCTAGTTATTAAGATATAAAGACTAAAAACTAATAAAAAGGCGGCTAAAGCATTTGTAAAATACTTTCCTATAGTGTGAACTATAATTAAATTTGTAAGCATTAATATGTCAATTATAATTACAAAAATAGTTGTTAAAAACAATAAAAAGCTCATTAAGACAATTGTTTTTTGACTAATTCTCTTCATTTAGTTCACACCCCTTTCATATGAAAATTATACCTTATTTTTGTTGTTCTGTATATAAAATGTTATCAGTAATATATGTAAAAGGCAGCCGAAGCTGCCTTTTACATTGATTCGTGAATTGTTCTTCTTATAACATCATCTTGTTGTTCTTTTGTTAATTTAATAAAATTAACTGCATATCCTGATACTCTTATTGTTAATTGAGGATATTTTTCAGGGTGTTTTTGAGCATCTAATAATGTTTCTCGATTAAAAACATTAACATTTAAATGATAACCGCCATCAGCTACATAAGTGTCTAACATTTGTACTAAATTATCTACTCTTGACATATTTAATCCTCCTATTCATCATCTTTACCAAGAGATTGTGGTGTAATAGAGAAGGTATTAGAAATACCATCTCTCGAATATTCATATGGTAGTTTAGCTACTGATTCTAAAGAAGCTAAGGCTCCATGTGTATCACGACCATGCATTGGGTTTGCTCCTGGAGATAGAGGCTCACCAGCTTTTCTACCATCTGGAGTATTACCTGTTTTTTTACCATAAACTACATTTGAGGTAATTGTTAAAATTGACATTGTTGGTTCAGAATCGCGATATGTGTAATGCTTTTTGATTTTATTCATAAATGTTTTTACTAACCAAACAGCTATTTCATCTACACGATCATCATTATTACCATATTTAGGGTAATCACCTTCAGTTTTAAAATCCGTAATGATACCATATTCATTTCGAATAGGATATACTTTAGCATATTTTATTGCGGAAAGAGAATCAACAGCACATGATAAACCAGCTATACCAGTAGCGAAAAATCTATGAACTTTAGTGTCATGTAATGCCATTTCTAAGGCTTCATATGAATATTTATCATGCATATAATGAATTAAATTTAATGTGTTAACATAAAGTCCCGCTAACCATTCCATCATTTGTTCATATTTTTCCAAAACTTCGTCATAATTAAGAGCATCATCACTTGTAATAGATTCATATTTTGGTGAAACTTGAAGTGGTTTTTTTGTTACTTTGTCTAACATTAATTCATCACGTCCACCATTTAAAGCATATAATAAGCATTTTGCTAAATTAGCTCTAGCACCAAAGAATTGCATATCTTTACCTACGCGCATTGAAGATACACAACATGCTATACAATAATCATCACCCATTAAAGGGCGCATTAAATCATCTGATTCATATTGAATGGCAGATGTTTTAATAGACATTTTGGCACAGTATTTTTTGAAGTTAGTAGGTAAGTTTTTTGACCATAAAACTGTTAAGTTTGGTTCTGGTGATGGACCTAAATTGTCTAGTGTATGTAAAACTCTAAAAGAGTTTTTTGTAACTAAACTTCTACCATCAACACCCATTCCTCCAATTGATTCAGTAACCCATGTTGGATCACCCGAGAAAAGTTCATTATATTCTCTAATTCTCATAAATTTAACTATTCTCAACTTCATAATAAAGTGATCCATTAATTCTTGGGCTTCTTGTTCAGTTATAACGTTATTTTGTAAATCTCTTTCAATATAAATATCTAAGAAAGTAGTGTTACGACCAATTGACATTGCTGCCCCATTTTGATCTTTAACAGCTGCTAAATAGCCAAAATATAGTGCTTGAATTGCTTCTTTTGCTGAAGTAGCTGGTAGTGAAATATCACAACCATAGCTTTTAGCCATTTCTTTTAATTGTTTTAAAGCTTTAATTTGTTCTGATATTTCTTCCCTGTCTCTAATTCTATCTGGTGTCATCTCACCATCAATTAAAGATTTATCTAATTCTTTATGTTTAATTAAATAATCAACCCCATATAAGGCAATTCTACGATAATCCCCAACGATTCTACCACGACCATAAGTATCTGGTAAACCTGTTAATATATGGGCTGATCTAGCTCTTCTCATTTCAGGTGTATAAGCGTCATAAACACCGTCATTGTGCGTTTTTCTATATTTTGTAAATATTTCTTTTATTCGGTCAGTAACTTGATAACCATACATTTCACAAGCCTCAACAGCCATTCTAATTCCCCCAAATGGTTGAAGAGATCTCTTAAATGGTTCATCAGTTTGTAAACCAACTATTTTTTCTAAATCTTTATCTATATAACCAGGTTTGTGACTAGTTATTGTTGATACTATATCAGTATCAGCATTTAATACACCACCTGCTTCTCGTTCTTTTTTTGATAATTCCATTACCTTGTCCCACAATACTTTAGTAGCTTCAGTAGGACCTGCTAAAAATGATTCATCACCTAGATAAGGTGTATAATTACGTTGAATGAAATCGCGAACATCAACTTCATCATTGCTCCATTTACCTAGATTAAATCCAACCCATCCTTTATACATAAAAGTTCTCCTTCCTTTTAAAATTATGTTTAAATACTAACAAACTTTTCCTTTTATTGCAAGTAATATACACTTATAACCATTCATAATCTTTATTTTGATAATATTGTTCTTTAATGTTATCTTCTTCTACTAATAATTGTTTTTGCTGTTTAAACATTTCTTCTAAAACTTTATAGATTCTTCTACTATAACAAATAGTAGTATCTGCAGCCAAAAGTTTTGTTTTATATTCTACTTCTAGTTCTAAAAAGATAGGATCTAACTTTTGATAACATTCTGATACATGAGGGTGTAATGAACAATAATGTTTATGCACAGCACTTCTAATCTTAGTACCATCTTTTTTAATTATGTTAAATGTTGTGCTTTCATTTGCTATTCTATTTAAGACATTAAATGATTCTTCTACACTATGAATATAAGTGTTTTTAACATGATTAACACCAATTAATATTATTTTAGCATCAATATCATATAATCTCCCATATACCCCTTTAGGGCTACAAGGTGTATCTATTTTTTCTTCACCTGCTAAATATTTTA
The DNA here is from genome assembly GCA_949292525.1 of uncultured bacterium. Taxonomy (GTDB): domain Bacteria; phylum Bacillota_I; class Bacilli_A; order Acholeplasmatales; family Anaeroplasmataceae; genus CALUXS01. The sequence goes on from CASEZJ010000018.1 coordinate 14,893, forward strand.
AAGCCAATTCCCCAATTCCTGCCATACTATGAGTAGGATGAAGAGAACGAATTACCCCTTCTCTTTTTAAAAACAAGGTTGGTAAAATACCTACATTAGGTTTTGAATTAATAACATCAAATGTATCACCATTATTTTTTATATATCCCCATGTATGGGTAGGAAAAAGTAATAAACCATCTTTAAAATAGTCAATTAATGTATCTAAAACGTCATCAGCATCAACATTCCCCATTTGTTTTAAGGAAGAATGAATTAACACCTTATCTGTAGGTAATAGCTTTGCCTTAATTAAATCGTTTCTTAAATCTTCTAAAATCATAATATACTATCTAACTTCTTTATTGCTTTGTTTAAAAATGAGCTCTCACTAAAAGTGTTAATCTTAAGTAAAGCCCCTTGACTTCCGCCACTAGCTTTCATAAAGATTTTAGTTGTGTACGCATCTCCTATTAACATTACCGATAATGAAACACGGTTTGAACCAAACATACTAAATCTTTCAAAAATCATTAATTCAACAATTTTACTATCAACAACTTCTTTAACACTATCTTCTAATGAACTTGAAAGATTCATATTTGCAAAAGCTTCTTGTATTTTATGACTAACTTCATTTATATCTTTATTTACTTCTCTTTTATAAAACATATTATCCACCTTTAAAAACAGGACCTATTTAAGGTCCACTAATAATAAATCTATTTCATTTTCGTTATAACATTTAATACCATTTTTTTCTAATAACTGACAAGTAATACCTTTGCCAGTTAATAATGTGCCATTAAAGTTACCATCATATATTTTATTTACTCCACATGAAGGACTTTTTTCTTTTAAAATAGCATATTTAATATTTTCTTTTAAAGCTATTTGCAATGCTAGATTGGCTCCTTTATTAAATTCATAAGTTACATCTACACCAGCTTCATTTATAACAAATTCACCATTTATTTCGCTTGGTAAACGCGGTGTAGTTAATCCGCCAAAGACTTCTGGGCAAATGGGAATGATCTCAAATGAATTTGCTAATTCAGCTACCAATGAATTAAAATTATTTTTACCATTATATTTACAGTTTTCCCCTAATAAACAAGCACTAACTAAAATTTTCATTTTTTAAAAACATCTTTTCTAATAATTGTTTCTGTTCTTTCTGGTCCAACTGAAATAAGATCTACAGGTATATTTGTATATTTTTCAATAGTTTCAATATATTCTTTAGCTTCAATTGGTAGATCCTCATAGTTTCTAACCTTATTTATATTTTCATGCCATGGTTTTAAAGTTATGTAATTTGGAATACATCTAGCATATTCTTTTAATGTTGCTGGAATTGTTTTAATTTCTTTACCATCTAAATTATAAGAAATACATATTTTTAATTCCTCAACATTTGTTAAAACATCAAATAACATTAAAGCTAAAGAATCAATACCTGAAATTCTTTTAGCATAATTAACTACTACTAAATCTAAGTAACCAACTCTTCTTGGTCGTTTTGTCACAGTGCCATATTCGTGGCCTCTTTCTCTAATTAAATCACCAAGTTCGTTATGTAACTCTGTAGGAAATGGGCCTTCACCTACTCTGGTTGTATAAGCCTTACATATTCCTACACAATGATCAATATATTTTGGCGCTATACCAGCATTTACAGGTACTGATGCCGCTGTTGGGCTTGATGATGTTACATAAGGATAACTACCATGATCTAAACATAACATGCTTCCTTGAGCGCCTTCAAATAAAATGTTTTTGTCTTTTTCTATTTCTTCTGTTAATAATAATGATGTATCACAAACATAGGGCTTTAATATTTTCCCATATTCTTTATATTCATTATAAATTGTTGTAAAGTCTAGTTCTTCTAAGCCTAACATTTTAAGTTCTTTATTTTTTAAAGGTAGAGTTGAACTTAAAATTTCTTTTAAACTTTCTTCTTCAATTAAATCTCCCATTCTAATGCCTATTCTATTAACTTTATCAGCATAACAAGGGCCAATTCCTTTTTTTGTTGTGCCTATCTTATGACTTCCTTTAAGGCTTTCATAAGCGCCATCTAATAAAATATGATATGGCATAATGACATGGGCTCTATTTGATATAAACAATTGAAAATTTGTAATTCCTCTTTCTTTTAAACCAGCTAATTCTTTTAAGGTTTCTTTAGGATTTATAACCATACCATTAGCTAAAACATTTTTAATATGTGGATTAAAAATACCTGAAGGAATTGTTTGAAGGGCAAACTTCTCTTTGCCGATCATTATCGTATGTCCAGCATTATTTCCACCTTGACTTCGAACTACAACATCGGCATTTTGACCTAAAAAGTCGGTAACCTTACCTTTTCCTTCGTCTCCCCATTGACTTCCAACAACTACTAATCTCATTTTTATTCACCTATACGCTTGATTATATTTCTAGCGACCCAAACTCCATTAGCTCCAGCTTGAGCTAAGCCACGAGTTAAACCAGCTCCATCGCCACCAACATAAAATCCACTAACCTTAGTTTCAAAATATTCGTTTACTACTGGTCTAGCAGAATAAAATTTAGCTTCTACCCCATAAAATAAAGTATGTTCATTAGCTATACCTGGTGTTACATGGTCTAATGCTTCAATCATTTCAATAATTGATTTCATTGTATTATATGGTAATACTAATCCTAAATCACCAGGAACTGCTTCTTTTAATGTTGGTTTAACAAAACCTTCTTCTAATCTCTTTTCCGTAGTTCTTCTGCCTTTTTTAATGTCACCATAGCGTTGAACTATAACTGAACCACAAGATAATTGATTAGCTAAACGTGAAACCTCATGCGCGTATTCATTTGGTTTATTAAACGGTTCAGAAAACTTATGGGAAACAAGTAAAGCAAAATTAGTATTACTACTACCAAGTTTAGGATCACGATAAGCATGACCATTAGCTAAAATAGTTCCACTGTGATTTTCTACTACTACATAACCACTTGGGTTCGAACAGAATGTTCTAACTTCTGTTCCTACCGATGTACGGTATACAAATTTTCCTTCATATAAATTTTTATTTATTTCTTCCATGATGACATCATTTGTTTCAACACGAACCCCAACATCAACTTGATTATGAGTAAGTTTAATACCATGTTCTTCACAAATATTTTGTAACCATGTAGCCCCATCACGTCCAGCTGCCATGAATACATATTTACTATCTATTTTTTCTTCACCGATCATTATGCCTTTTACTTTATCATCTTCGATAATTACATCGGTAACTTCAGATTTAAAGCGCATTTCAATCTTATCTAGTAAATAATCATAAATTGCTTTCATGATTTGTAAATTAACTTCAGTTCCTAAATGTCTAACTTCAGCTCTTAATAATTTTAATCCTACGGCATAACCACGTTTTTCAATTTCTCTAACCTTGTCTGTTAAAGGATTTGTAAGTGGCGTATTAGCACCATATTTTAAATTGATAGAATCAACATATTTAATTAAATCTAGAACTGTTTCAGCTGGTAAATAATCTGTCATCCAGCCACCAAATTCACTAGTGATATTAAATTTACCATCACTATAAGCTCCAGCACCACCAAAACCATTAGTCATAGAACAAGCTGGATAACAACCTGATTGTCCTTTTTTATTAATTGGACATTTTGCCAATTTATGTTCTAAAACCGGACAATGACGATGATAAATATCTACACCTTTATCAACTAACAATACTTTTAAATCTGGCCTTTTTGTTATTAACTCATATGAACAATAAATACCGGCTGGCCCTGCCCCAACAATTATAACATCATACATTAAAATCACCTGTCTTAATTATACTTTATATAACTTTACTTTTCTATATTATTTTTAATATCTTCTAAATAATTTATTATATCTTTCATACCACTTAAAATACTATCTTCTTTTCTAGTTTGTAAGATAATGTGAGGATGAATATATTTTAAAATTAGATTTTTATGATTATTTAAAATCTTAAACCATAAATCACCTTTAATTTCTTTACTTCTTTTTTCATCCATTTCTAAACTTATAACTTTAAATTCATTAATAAAAACATCATTAAAGCCAAAATGATTTGCCATATTTTTAAATACCTTTTCATACATATAATTCAAAGTATCTTCATCTATCGGTCCAAAACGATCAATTAATTCACTACTTAAATTATCTAAGTCTTCTAATGATTGTAATCCTTCAATTCGTTTATGCATTGCAATACGCATATCTTCATTACCGATATAATCTTCACTTATCGTCAATGAAACTAAAGGCTTTTTCGTGATTGGGTTTGGTTTAATAGCATTAGGTTTGATGTTGTTAATCTCTTCATTTAATATTTTCATATACATTTCAATACCTACAGATTCAACAAAACCAGATTGTTCAGCACCTAATAAATCACCAGAACCTCTAATCGCTAGATCGCGCATCGCAATTTTAAATCCTGATCCTAACTCATTAAATTCTTTAATTGCTTCTAATCTCTTTTCTGCTTCTTTTGTCAATATTTTTTGTGGCTCATACATTAAATATGCATAGGCAATCTTATTAGATCTACCAACCCTACCTCTAATTTGATAAAGTTGAGCTAAACCAAGTCTATCCGCATCATTTATAATTAATGTATTAGTTTCTGGTATATCAATCCCGGTTTCAATGATTGTAGTGCATACTAAAACATCATATTTTTTATTAATAAAATCATAAACCCTTTTTTCTAATTCGTTGCTTTTTAATCTACCATGAGCAAAACAAACTCGAGCATTAGGACACATTTTAGCAACTTTAATTGCTACATCTTCAATTGTTTCAACTTTATTATATAAATAAAAAACCTGACCATGACGTGCAATTTCTCTTTCGATCGCATCTCTTATAACCGCATCATTTTGTTCAACAACATAAGTTTGAATCGGATATCTGTTTTTGGGTGGCGTTTCGATCATTGATAAATCTTTAATACCTAACATTGACATTTGTAGGGTTCTTGGTATTGGTGTTGCTGATAAGGTAATACAATCTACATTAACCTTCATTTCTTTAATTCTTTCTTTATGAACAACCCCAAATCTTTGTTCTTCATCAACTATTAATAAACCTAAATCTTTAAATACTATATCCTTATTCAATAATTTATGCGTTCCAACAACAACTTCAACTTGACCATTTTTTAAACCTTCAAAAACTTCTTTTTGTTTTTTCTGACTAACAAAACGATTAAGTAATTCTACCCTTATTCCAAACTTGTCCATTCGGTTTAAAAAAGTATGATAATGTTGATCTGATAAAATGGTAGTTGGACATAACAACGCTACTTGCTTATTCGCTAAAACAGCTTTAAAGGCCGCTCTTAAAGCTACTTCTGTTTTGCCATAACCAACATCCCCACAAACTAGTCTATCCATTGGAACATTTCGTTCCATGTCATGCTTAACATCTATAACCGCATGTTTTTGATCTTCTGTTAATTCATATGGAAAATCTGCTTCAAATTCGCTTTGTAATTCATCATCTTTAGGGAAAGCAAAACCATTTGTTTTTTCTCTTTTTGAATATAAGGCAATCAATCTATCAGATATATCACGAACTTTTTTTCTAACTTTTTCTTTCGTTCTAGCCCAACTAGTTCCTCCAATTTCATTCATTTCAATACCAGGAACATCAAAGGAAGCATATTTCATAATACTAGAAATATTCTCAACTGGAACATATAAACTAGAAGCGTTCGCATATTCACAATAAATATAATCTCTCTTAACCCCATTATTAATTAATGTTTTAATCCCTAAATATTTTCCAACACCATAATCGTAATGAACGATATAATCACCCATTTTTAATTCGTCATATCGATTAACTTTAATTGAATTTTTATAAATTGACTTATATCTTGGTGCTTTTTTTACAATTTGATTATCGTTCATTAAATGTTCTTCATTAATAATAAAAATATCATTATTTTTTAAACATAAACTAGGTAAATCATTATTAATAAAGAAAATATTAGAACTATCCCTAGGACTAGAAATATTACCTTCGTTATAAAAAACATTATGTTCAAATAAACTTTTCTTAACTTTATCTGTCGTTTTAATGTTTTTTATAGCTAACAATATCTTTCTATAAGCACTATACTTAGCTAAATCTTTATTGATTGCTTCTTCATTACCTTTATAATATAAAACATCTTGATGTTCTAAATAAATATCAACATCGGCTATAGTCCTTGTCCCCTCAATTAAAATGTTTGGTACATATTTATTAAGCGGAATATAAGGCTCTAATTTAGAAATGAAATGTCCACCTAATCGCCCTTCATATTCATTTAAATCTAATAACATATTTTTATAAACATCTTCAATTTTAACAGGGTCAATATAATAGATTTTTTTATCTTTCTTATAATCTAATATCCCGGCATCTTCATTATAAAAAAAGGCTGCATAACGCATTAATTTAACTGTGTTATCTCTTAAATTTAGATCCGATATATCTTTGTCTATAATTCCTTTTTCTATTTCTGATAATATGTTGTTTTCTTTAAAATATGCTATATTTTTTAAAGCTCTATCTAAAGCTTCATCATCATAAGTCATCTCAATGATCGGTTTAATTTCAATCTCTTCAATTTCTTTAAATGATCTTTGACTATCAGGATTAAAATATTTTATTGAATCTATTTCATCAGCAAAAAAATCAATTCTTATTGGATTTTCTTCACCAAATAAATATATATCAACAATTGAACCACGTTTTGAAAAATCACCTGTTTTAAGAGCTGTATAATTATATTTATAGCCTAATATAACTAATTTTTTTAATAATTCTTCTCTTTTTATTTCTTGACCTTTTTTTAATTTAAAAATACATTTTGCAAATATTTCCTTAGGAAATTCTCTTTTTATAATTCCATTAGTATTTGTAATAACAATATATTTATTATCACTTAATAAGGAAATTAATGTTTGTAATCTTTCATATAAAAAATCACCTTGACTAGATAACATTTCTGAAGTTATTAATTCATCAGCCGGAAAGAATAAAACTTTCTCAAATGGTAAATATTTAATTAAATCATCATAATAGGTTTGAGCTTCTGATAAAGTAGGTAGAACAACAAAAATGGTTTTATCATTTTTGATAAAATCTAACATAATAATAAATTCATTAATTTCTGTGTTTGTTTTAGCTATTCTTAAATCATTACTATTAATAATTTCTTTAAAAGGACTTAAATTAGCATAATATAATAATTCATCCATAATTTCTCCTAACGCACTAAAAAGTGAGTATAAACTCACTTCTTACTATATTTTGAAGCTATTTTATAAAATGGTTCATCTTCTATAAACTCATCTAAAATAGCACAAACATCTACAATTGCTTCCTCAACTATAGCCTTGTCTTCAGTTTTAAAATGCCCTAAAACATAATCAGCGGTATTAATTAAAGGATCTCTACCAATTCCTATTTTAACCCTCTTAAATTCTTCGGTTCCTAAATGCAGAATAATGTTTTTTAAGCCATTATGTCCACCACTTGAACCATTTTGTCTAAGTCTTACTCTACCAACATGACTATCTAAGTCATCACAAATAATTAAAATATCTAAAATAGAAATCTTATAAAAGTTCTTAACAGCTAAAACCGCTTCACCTGACAAATTCATATATGTTGTCGGTTTAATGATAATAATTTTTTCTGAATTAGCATTAAATGTAGTTATAAGACATTTAAGCTTTTTATCTTCTTTAAAAAGTAAATTATGTTTTCTAGCAAAATAATCTACACACATAAAGCCTAGATTATGTCTTGTGTTTTCATAAACATTACCAACATTACCTAAACCTACTATTAATTTCATTTATAACAACTCTCTTTTTGA
>CASEZJ010000019.1 GCA_949292525.1 uncultured bacterium
CGGTGAACATGGGCAACAGGTTGAAGCTTTGGAAGATGAAGCCGATCTGGTGGCGACGTAGCAAGGTGAGCTGCTTGTCGTCCATGCGGGTCAGGTCTGCCCCGCCGAAAAGAATATGCCCGGATGTGGCGGAGTCGAGGCCGGCGAGCGTGTGCATAAGCGTGGATTTGCCGGAGCCGGACGGGCCCATGATGGCGGTGAATTTGCCGCGTTCGAAACTCACGTTCACGCCACGCAGGGCGTGAACCATATTGCTGCCGGTGCCGTAGTTCTTGACCAAGTCGACGGCCTGAATAGCGATGCCGCGCGATGCGGACGGGTTCTGCACGTTCATAATGCCTCTCCATATTGGGCCGGGCCTTATGCCCGGATGATGATTCCAACTTATGAAGAAATAAGGCAATTGTCATTAGAAAGCTCTAATAAAAGATACGATAAGCAATTATTAGATGTTAAATTTAATTCAACTGATTTTGATTATTTTTATGATTTTTATAAAGAAAGAAAAAATAAATATCCAACTGAAAAAGAGCTAGGCTCAATTGAATTTTTTAATGATGAAAAATATTTATATATGGGTTCTTTTTTATTTAGTGATAAATGTAAAAATGATAATACTAAAATAGTTTGTACTCGTTATGCCGGGAATAGTAAAGGTAATAATAAAGTAATAGATTCTAAAGAATATATTGGTAACTTAATAGGTGGTTATCGTTCTATTACCCCATTTATTGAATCATATCAAAAACATGGTTATGTTAAATTAGCAGATAGAAGAGAAGACCTCACTTCTTTCCCTCAAAGGGCAGTTTTTGAAGCTGTGATTAATGCCTTAGCCCGCCGTGATTATCTTGTTGATGGAAGTCAAATCAATGTTGATATTTTTAGTAATCGTTTAGTTATAACATCACCAGGTAGTTTTTATGGTAGCACTAATCTTAATGTAAAGTATGACCTAGAAAATGTAGTATCTAAAAGAAGGAATGATTTAATATGTGCTATATTTATATACCTTAATGCAATGGAGGATAAGGGAACAGGATTTGAAAAAATGACAGCCGAATATAAGGATGCTGATTTAACACATAAACCTTATATATATGCAAAAAATGTTCATTTTTCTATTGTATTACCTGGTTTATTAGATGGGGATGGAATACCTATTAATTATGATAGCATCATAGTTAATAAAAAATTTAAAATAAAAAGTAAATATGATTATAATATATTAAGTTTGTGTTTAAATAAAAGTAGAAGTGTTAAAGAAATAGTATATGAATTAGGTGTTTCTAATTCTACCTATTTTAGAAATATAATATTAGAAAATTTAGTAGAAGAAGGTTTGTTACTTAAGGAAGTACAAGGAAAAACAACTTATTATTTAACTAATAAAGAATTAGTAAAATTAAGATAATTTCCTTTATCACATATAATTTAATATTTTTAACTTATGTAGATAAGGGTGTCAAAACCTAATGTTTGATACCCATTTTATGATTGTCAATTCTATATTGAAGTAATAGGAATAGCATAAGTATTATCACCTAAACTATAAACAGTATTAGTTAGGCAAATAATACATTTAAATCCGATAGGCATGCTGGTTTTATTAGCTAAAGTATTAAATGCTTTAACATCACTTAAATTGTAATTTGTACCTGATTTGCATTCCACAAAATTTAATTTACCATCCACATTAATTATTAAGTCTATTTCTTTTTGGTCTATATCACGATAATAATAAAAATAAGCAAGCTTATTATTGCTTTTATATGATTTAATAATTTCATTAATAATATAAGTTTCAACAAATCGGCCGGATAAATAACTGTTTTGTAATAGAAGTGGATCATTAATTCTAGCCAAATAGCAAGCAAGTCCGGTGTCATTAAAATATATTTTTGGTCTTTTTACTACTCTTTTTAAAGTGCTTCTTTCATTATATGGTTCAAGAAGATAAATGATATCACTAGCTAATAAAATGCTTAACCAATTAGTTATTGTTTTATTATTTAAATTAAGATTTTTAGCTAAGTTATCAATAATAAGTTCCTCACCAGTTAAAGAAGCTAAAACTTCCATAAATTGTTGAAATTTATATTTGTCATTAATGTTGATAATTTGTGATATATCTCTATCTATATAAGTAGATACATAATTGGCATAAAAATCTTCTGGTTTTAAATTTATATTATCATATAAAGAAGGATAAAAACCTTTATAAATATAATCAAACAATTCATTTCTATTTAGGTTAATTTTGTTTGACTCAGTTCTTATTAAATCTAAATTAAATGGCCCGGCATCTAAATTATTAACTTCAGTAAAACTTAAAGGTTTAATATTAATAATAGCTACCCTGCCTGCCATAGATTCTGTTATGCCTTGAATTAAATTATAAGATTCTGAACCAGTCAAAATATACATTCCTTTATTATTGCCAGTTTTTCTTTTTTGGTCATTTACTATTCCTTCAATCACATCAAACAAACTTGGAACGTATTGAACTTCATCAATTATTAACGGCCAAGGGTGAGATTCTAAAAAACCCTCAGGATCATTTAAAGCATCGAATCTGTTTCTAGTATTATCTAAGGAAATATAATTATAATTAGATTCTTTTTCGATTTCATTACAAATTGTTGTTTTACCCACCTGTCTAGCACCAGTGATTAATACTACCGGCCAATTACCTAAAGCTTCGTAAATTTTAGTTAAAATAGTTCTTTTAATCATTTTATCGCCACCTTAATTTAATTTTAAACGTTTTTTTTGTATTAGTCAATAAAAAAACTCGAAATATATTATTTTATAAAACAAAATATAGTGCTATTTTTTAAGAAGAGGATAAGAATAAAATTTAAAACTTAGTTTGAATGAATTTGCTAAAAAGTACACATGTTTTAAATATTGTTAGTAATTCGTTCGAAAAAGTGTAACATATAATTGAAAATTCGTTCGAAAAAGTGTAATATATAATTAAAAATTCGCTTGAAAAAGTGTGTTAAACGAGAAAAAGGTGATTTATAATATGTTTAAAAGAAAAATAGAGGTTGAATTTGATTTATGGTTTGATTCATTAAAAATAAAGAAAAAAGCCTTAGTGATTCGTGGCGCTAGACAGGTTGGTAAAACAACATTGGCCCTATCTTATGCTAAAAAGAAATATAATAATGTTATTTATTTAGATTTTAAAAAAGAAGAAGAATTAAAGAAAATATTTGAATCCAATTTAAATATTGATAATATAATAACTTTATTATCGGCATATCGGTATCAAGAAAAGTTTATACCAAACAAAACAGTTTTAATTTTTGATGAAATACAAGAATGTGCGAATGCTAGAATGGCTATTAAATATTTTATGTTAGATGCTAGATATGATATTATAGCTACTGGTTCATTGCTTGGAATTAGAGGTTATAATAAAAAAATGAGTAGTGGTGTTCCAACTGGCTTTGAATGGTTTTGTTATATGAAGCCATTAGATTTTGAAGAATATTTAATGGCTAAAGGAATAAATCAAGAAGTTCTTAAATTATTAAAAACATCTTTTATTAATAAAACACCAATTAATGACTCATTACATACTAAAATGCTTGAATATTTTAATGAATATTTAGTGATTGGTGGTATGCCTGAAGTTGTAGACACATATTTTAAAACTAAAAACTTAGAATTAGTTAAAAGAATTAAAACAAACATTTTAGAAGAATATAAAGATGATTTTGGTAGACATTTAAACAATTTAGAAGAAGAATATCAGGACACTAAGGAATTGACTAAAATATTAGAAGTGTATAATTCTATACCTAATCAATTAGGTAAAGAAAATAAAAAATTTCAATATAGTGTAATTGAAAAAAATGCTAGAAGTAAAGATTATAGAGATGCCATCACATATTTAGAAGATGCAGGTATTATTACACTATGTCACAATTTAAGTAATTTAGATTTACCATTAGAGGGAAGTAAAATAGAAGATCAGTTTAAAATATATGTTAATGACACAGGTCTTTTTGTGTCAATGCTAGAAGAAGATGCTATATTTAACATCTTAACAGGTAATTTAGGTATTTATAAAGGTGCTATATATGAAAATATAGTCGCTGATGCATTTATAAAAAATAATAAGAAATTATATTATTTTAGTAGAAATAGTGGTTTAGAAATTGATTTTATAACAAAGATAAATGAAAAAATAATACCTGTTGAAGTTAAAGCTAGAAGTGGTAAAGCTAAAGCTTTAAAGGAAGTATTAAATAATGAAAAGTATTTAGTTAAAACAGGAATTAAATTAACAAGTAATAACATATCAGTAGTAGATAATATTCAAAATTATCCATATTACTTGGTATATTTAATTTAATTAAAGTCTATTTGGGGTTAATTAAAGTCTATTTGGGGAATATATTTTTTATATCCCCTTTTTTTCTTTTTGAGCTTCTAATAAAACTTCAACGGTATATTGTAAAATTTCCTCTGGTGTTTCTTTGAAGTCTTTTTTAATCCAAGTATAGATAATACCAAAATAACCATAAGTAAAAAAAGACATTAAATAAGAAGCTTTAGCTTCAATTTTATTTTTATTTGCTAAATATTCAAATATGTTCATAATAGAAGTAATTAGTTCATTCTTATATAGTAACTGATAATATTTTTTATTATCATAAATATATTTTAAAAATAATAAACCATTATCTTCACCTTCAATTTTATGTTTTTCTAAATGGTTATCTAACTCATAAGCTAATTTAAAAGTTAATAAATCACTCTTACCATCTTTAGTAGAAAAATTTCTATAATAAGTACTTCTAGAAACGTTAGCTAATTTGCATATTTCATTAATATTGATTTCACTAAAAGGCTTTGTTTCCATTAATTTAAATAGTGCATCAGCTAAACATAATTTTAAAAATATAGTTGTATTTTCCATGATACATTTTACCCCTTTTTGTTTCTTTTTAGATTTCTGGTATTGTATATTTAAAATTTACCAATATAATATAGACACATTTGTTGCTAAAAGAAACAAATGTTTCAGATATATTATAAAATAAAATTTTAAAAAAACAAGGAGAAAAAAATGGAATATGTTATAGAAACAAAAAATTTAGTTAAACGCTATAAAAATAGATTAGCTATTAACAAAATTAATATGCATGTAAAAAAAGGCGCCATCTATGGCTTTATCGGCAAAAATGGGGCTGGTAAAACAACTACAATGCGCGCAATACTTGGTTTAACTAATCTTGAAAGTGGAAGCGTCAAGTTGTTTGGTAGTAATGATTTGGTTAATGCGCGAAAAAAGATTGGCTCATTAATAGAAGCAACAGGTTTATATAGAAATTATAGTGCCTATGAAAATATGAAAAGGATTGGGTATTTAGTTAATACTAATGAAGATGAGATAATTAATATTTTAAAATTAGTTGGTTTAGATCCCTATTCAAAAAAGAAAAGTGGAGAATTTTCATTAGGGATGCGTCAACGTTTAGGGATAGCAATGTCTTTAATTGGTAATCCTGAATTATTAATATTAGATGAACCAATTAATGGCCTAGATCCTGAGGGTATTAAAGAAATTCGCGATATTATTATAGATCTAAACAAAAGTAAAGGCATCACGTTTTTAATATCTAGTCATTTATTAGATGAACTTAGTAAAGTTGTTAGTGATTATGGAATAATAAATAATGGTTACTTAATAGAAGAAATAAGTAAAGCTGATTTGCAAGCTAAATGTTTAAATGGAATAGATATAGTAGTTAATGATGTGAATAAAACAATCAAGATATTAAAACAAATTACAAATAAAGACTTGATTGTTAATAACAATGAAATATTAATTAATGATTTAAGTATTGATATAGCTAAATTGAATTTGTTATTGAATAAAAATAATATTTTAGTTAGTAAATTAATATTAAACGAAAGCAGTTTTGAAAATTATTTTATTGAAAGGTTAGGTAAATAAGATGTTTAATTTAATAAAATTAGAACTACATAAATTATTTAGGCAACCTTTATTTTATGTTTGTAATTTAATAATCATTTTAATTTCTATAATTAGTTATATTATTAATATATCTTTAGTTAATAATGATACTGTTCTAGATATAAATTATATATTGATTAATCATTTATCTAGCAACAACTTACTTTTAATTAATGCTATATTTATAGCTTTATATAGTACTAAAGATTATAATGAAGACACTTTAAAAAACATTTATAGTAGAGGTTACAGCAAAAATAAGGTTTATATAGCTAAGTTTTTAATTATTTTAATTTTTATATTCATTAGCTTTATTATTAGTTTACTATTTACATATATTTTAAATAATAATTTAAATATTAATAAAGAAATAAACAATAAATTAATAATTTATTTAATAATAGAATTTATAATATATATAGCATATAGTAGTTTTTATTATTTAATTGCTAATATATTAAAAAAATCAGGTAGTAGTATAGCTGGAATTATAATAATTCCTTTATTAATTACTTTAATATTTAATATGCTAGATAATATATTTAAGGTTGAAAGTTTCAGTTTTAATATATTATGGTTAGATAATTCTTTAAATAATTTAAAAGATTTTAATAACAGTAATTTATTATTGAATTTAGCTTTAGCTATTTTATATTTAATAATATTTAATTTAATAGGTTTATTAGTTAATAAAAAGATTGAAATATAAATACCAAGGTGTTAAAATCCACCTAGGAGGTTAATGAATAAAATAACAACTCTAAATAATATATCAAGTGTACTTAGCTTAATAGTTGTTATAATTCTTTTAAATAGAGACTATGGGATTATTAAGAAAAATATTAAAAAAACCATTAAATAATTTACGAGGAAAAATTGGTGAATTAAAGGTTAATAAAAAATTAAATCCGTTATTACTTAAAGAAAATCATAAATTAATTAATAATTTAACATTAATTGATGACAAAGGCCATACTCATCAAATCGATCATATTGAAATTAGAAATAATGGTATATTTTGTATAGAAACGAAAAGTTATAGTGGTCTTTTATTTGGTGATGAATATAGTGATAATTGGACTGAAGTTTTTTATAAAAAGAAATATCAAGTTAAAAATCCTATTAAACAAAATAAATCACATATTTATTTGTTAAATAAAATATTAAATTATAAATATAATATTAATTCAGTTATAGTATTAACTAATAATAATGCTAAAAATCTTAATATTAATTATGTTGTTAATTTAAATAATTTAAAAGGATATTTAAATAGCTTTAATGATAATACTTATTTGACAGATGAAGAAATAATTAATATTTATAACACTTTATTAGATAAGAAAATAAGTATAACTAATAAAGAACATATCAAAAATATAAAAGAAACACAAAAAAATTTAAAAAGAGGTATTTGTCCTCGTTGTGGAGGATCTTTAGTTATAAGAGATGGTAAATATGGTAAGTTTATAGGTTGTTCTAATTATCCTAAATGTCAGTTCACAAAGAAAATAGATAATTAAAGAGGTTGTAAAAAGTGAAATAATTTGACTAAATGTCAAATCATAGTTTTTTTACAACCTCTTTTTTTATAAAAATGCTATTTATGCTATTCCCAATTTATATAATCAGTTTCATTAAAAAATTTTTTTAATAAAAAACTTAAAAAATGAGGAAAAGTAAACTTATTATTTTTAAATCCAATATTACTATTTGTTAATTTTACGCCATATTTTAGGCTATTATTTAATATTTTATCTAATGATTTAGTTCTACCGCTTTTTCTTTTTACTTCAATAGGAACAATTTCATTTTTAACCCGAATTATAAAATCAAGTTCAATAGTAGAATCGCCATTTTTATAAAAATATAGTAGATAACCTTGTTTGATTAATTCTTCAGATATTAAGCTTTCATAAAGTGCCCCATTATAAATATTGTAATTATTATTAATTATTAAATCATTTTTAGCCTCTTCATCTAGATTGGCAATAAACAGTGAATGATCAGCATAATATATTCTAAAATAATCTTTTAGCTCATAACTTGATAAAGGCAAGTCTAATTTTTCTAGATTATAAGCTATGTTGATAATACCTGCATCTTTTAGCCATTCTTCAGTACCATTATATTCTCTAAATCTCGCCCCATGACCTAGTTGTGAAATTTGAAATTTATGATTATCTTTAGCTAATTGACTTGAAACGTGTCGGTAAATGTTTTTAACTTTAGCTATATCTAGTCCTTCAACATAGTTTGTTATATCATCTTCAAAGTCTTTATGAATTCTTTTTTGAATAGAAAATATATTTGAAAATGTATTTTCTTTAATAAATGTATTAACAACCTCTGGCATACCACCTACAAATATATAATCTCTGTATAATTGACTTAATTTGTTGAAATAAACAATTGGTAAAGGAAGAAGTTTTTTCATATATGAGAAAATATCATTAACATGCTCAAATGTATAACCATTTGCCCAAAGAAACTCTTCAAAGTCTAAAGAACGCATTATATATTCTTCCTTAAAACCTACAGGTATACTTGAAATTTGTTTATAATTTATACCAAGTAAGGAACCAGAACAAATAACATCAAAGCGTCCATCTTCAGCAAATGGCTTAAATGAAGTTAAAGCATTAGGGTAAGCTTGAACCTCGTCAAAAAAAATTAGGGTATTGTGTTCAATAAATTTGAATTTTGGATTTAACAAACTGATTTCTTTAATTATAGAGTTAACATCAAAACCGTTATTGAAAATATCTCGATATTCTGGGTTGAAAATAAAGTTTATTTCAATAAAGGAATTATAAGTTTTACCAAACTCGCGAATTGATGTAGTTTTACCAACTTGTCTAGCACCGGATATAATTAGCGGTTTATGGTTTTCTTTATTTTTCCAATTTAACAAAAAAAAGTCAATTTTTCTTTTTAACATATATAGCACCCCACATTTTTGTAAAGCATTTCAATGGTATTTTACACATTTTTGTAAAGCATTTCAATGGTATTTTACACATTTTTGTAAAAACAGTGTACTAGTCTGTGTACTAGTCAAGAAAAGTGGACACAAAAATTTGTTTTTTTACTTTCCCCTTTTTATAAGTAGACATATAAATCTTTTTTTTGTTTTTCATTTTTAAAAGTAGACTCACCTGCTTTTAAACGTTTCTGTATGAATTTAGGAGTTTCAGATAAAACTCGATTTTCAAATGTGTTTTCCCTTTCGATTTCACCTGCCATAAAACGTCTATAATAATTGTTTGGTGTATCATAATCTAATGACCAACATGGTATATTCTCGTTATAATAATCTATATATTTTTTAACTATCTCAATAGGCTTTTCTGCCTCTTCAAGTTTTAAATCTATATACAATTCTTCCTTTATCCATCCATTTAAGGATTCATTAACAGGGTTGTCTGTTGGCTTACCTGATCGAGACATTGAGCGTTGTATATTTTTATCTTTTATCAATTCGTTATAAGCTTTAGAAGAATATACTGTTCCTCTATCAGTATGTAATATTACCGGTTCAGTAATACCTTCACTTTCAAATAATTCTAATATGTCTGTAAGTCCATCTATGTACTGCATTCTATCTCCACGCTTACTTCCAAACCGTGCTGCGATTATTTGCTTAGTGAAAACATCAAAATATAACGTTAATTCATAGTAGATATATCTAACATAAAACGTTGTCATATCAGACACTATAACTTGTCGTGGTCGATCAACTGTTTCCCATGTCGTAAATATCAAATTAGGGTAATAATCATGCGTTTTTGGCTTTTTATGACGTTTTTTATGCTTTGTTAGAGATTTTATACCTATGTACTAGTCAAGAAAAGTGGACACAAAAATTTCATGTTATATGCTTTTTTAGTGAGTATTTAGACTATGATCGGATTATTTTGAAATATTAATTTTTCTTAGTGTACTAACGCAAATTTTAGAGTCTTTAAATAGATAAAAAAATATAGCAATTAATATTTAGTTTGTTATTATTATATAATTGTGCTACAATTTAGCTACTTGAGGTGATAGTATGACATTTGATGAAAAATGTGATAAATTTGCACATAGTTATATATACATAGGTATAGTAGCATTTATATCTATATTTGGTTGGTATTTTGATTCTTTAAACATTACTTATATTTGTATGGCATGTTTATTAGTCTTAACACCATTTTTAACAAAAGATATAAAAACATTATTAATATTTTTACCTTTTGGCATGACGGGTTTTAGACATTTCTTTTTCTTTAACTCTATACCAATTCAAATCTTTATTGTAGGTGGAGCTTTAATATTAAGTTTACTTATCTATATAATTAGATATATTAGAACCCCTAATAAAGATAAATTTAAAATTAATATAATATCTTATAGTTTAATAGGTTTTGGTATTATCTGCTTATTAGCTACATTAGTAAGAAATATTTTCTATAATGAAGCTGCTTTTATCGATTATCAAGAATATTATAATATATCATATGGTTATTTAACTTCAGTAGCTATCATAGCTTTAGCTTTATTTAGTGTGTTAATAACCAATATGAATGATTATAAAAATGATAATTCAATATTTGAACGCATTTTTTATGTGTTTGGTCTTTATTTATTACTACAACTTGTTATAGCTGGCTTTGAAGGTGAATTTAGTTTAAAACCATATAGTCGTATAGGTTGGTGTGATAAGAACACAATGGCTATGGCAATTGAGTTTTGTTTACCATTTTTAGCTTATATATTTAGCAAAAATTATAAACGATTTGACTCATTTATAATAATGGCCCTATTAATTTTATATATAATGATGGGTGATTCAAGAGGAGGACAAGTTACAACCTTCTTAATGTGTTTCTTATTATTATATTTAATAGTTATTAGACTTAAACATAAATTTGTTATTTACTTTTCTTTAATAATATTAGGAGCATTATCAGCTTTAATTTTATATTTTACAATCCCAACTTTAAAAGCTAGTATAGATCGTTTATTTGATCGGGGTATGGATGTTACGGGTAGAGATATATTCTGGGGTTGGATTATTGATTATACTTATAAAACCCCAAGTCATATTCTATTTGGTGGTTCACCAAGTTATTTATTTGAAGCTTGGCCACCATTTGCAGAACAGTTTTATGGGGCAGGTATAAATAATGATGGCGTATTATTGTGTCATAACACATTTATGACAGCAATGGCGGCTTGCGGAACACTAGGTGTTATATTTATGGCTTATCATTTTGTGGAAGCCGGGGTTGGAATATTTAAACATGCTGGTGAAAGAAAATTAGAATTATTAATTTTATTATTCTATGGTTTTGTTCACGGAATGATTGATAATACTTTCTTCAATCCTTTATTTATGGTTCCTTATATATTTATACTTTCATGTTATACTAAATGTTTTAAAGAAATAGTATAAGCAAAAACTTTTAATTTATTTAAGTTTATGCTATAATACGATATCTATGTTTGGAGGTTACTATGAACGAAGATAAAGTTTTAAATAATGATGAAGGTGTTTCAATTGGTGAAATATTTTCTTGGATTTGGAAAAAGAAAATACTTGGCTTAATTATATTTGTTGTTGTAGCTTTAATTTCTTTTTTAGCAATATTTTTCATCAGCAAGAATAAAATTAATTATGTAGTTAATTTTGATTATGGTACTACACCATATTTTTCAGATAATAAATATTTAGATGGTACAAACTTCAACTTTTATAATTTAGTAAAAGAAGATGTTTTACAAACAGTTAAAGACAATAGCGAAAATGATGCTTATAATGATATAGATATAGCTAATTTAGTTAAATCTATATCTATCACTAAAGTTAGAGAAACTGAAGAAGAAAGCAATGAATTGTTAGATGAATATTATCAAATAACAGTTTCAGCAAATTGTTTTACTAGTGATGATCAAGCTAGAGCTTATTTAATAGATTTAATAAATTTACCATTAAATAAGAATGAAGCTTTCTTAAATACCTTAACTTTTGATATTAATTTAACTAATGCTGTTGATTCTAAAACATATCAAGAAGAAGTAACATATATTAAAGATCAAGTTAATTTATTAACTTCAGGTTATGATAGTTTAATTT
The DNA here is from genome assembly GCA_949292525.1 of uncultured bacterium. Taxonomy (GTDB): domain Bacteria; phylum Bacillota_I; class Bacilli_A; order Acholeplasmatales; family Anaeroplasmataceae; genus CALUXS01. The sequence goes on from CASEZJ010000019.1 coordinate 12,120, forward strand.
CAACATTTGGCAATGTTTCTATTTATGTTCAACAAGATAGTGAAGGTAATGTTACATTTAATACATATGATGGGGTTAATAGTGAAATTGCTTCTAGCGTATACACATTATCACAATTAAGAAATAGAATAACAGATTTAATAGCACGTTATAATTACAATTATTTAGAAGATATAATTGAAGCTAATATGTTTGTTAAAATTAATGGTGTAGATGATAAAGGAGCTATTGATTATTACAATACATTATATAAAAATCGTCAAGAAGCTCTCAAATATCAAAATGCAAATATTGAAAAACAATTAGTTAACCTAAATAACCAAATTAATGAAATTATTGGTTCTACAAGCGGTACTCCATTAGTAGATTTATCAGTTCTTCAAGGTCTAATTGATCAAAGAGCGGCACTAACTGCTCAACAAACTGAAAATGATATTCAATTAGAAAACATTGAAGAAATGTTAAATATGATTAAGAATCCTGATAATGATTTTGCTGATGATGTAGCTTTTGGAACAAGATTAGAAGAATTAAGACAATTAATTAGTGAAGAAACAAAAACATATACTTCTATATATGTAGAATTATATAACAGAATTAATGAAGTTAATTATCGTCAAGCTGCAATTCTTGATACTGATGGTGGTATATCATTAATAATTAATGCGGCAATCAGTATTATATTAGGTTTAATTGTCGGAGCTGTTGTTGCAGGTGTTGTTGGTTATAATAGTACTAAAAAGCGCAACGGAATTCTTTTAACAGAAGAAAAAGCTTAATAATTTAATATTTTAGAACCTAGCTTAGGCTAGGTTTTTTTATGATGAAAACCTTTTTTATGCTTTTAGATATAGGCATTTGCTATTATTTGTGTTAAAATAATAGCGTCTTATATAATAGCTATGATATGGTTAGCAAGTCTCTACCCTAGAACCGTAAATTTTAGGACTATAAGACAGATATACAATAGTATATCCTTTTTGCGTTTTGTAGAGGGCGATTATATCGTCCTTTTATTTTTTTAAGGAGATTTATATATGACTATTGGTATTATTGGTGGTGGCCAACTTGGCATGATGATTGCTGAAGCGGCTAAAAGAAAAAAGCATAAAACGATTTGTTTAGACCCTAATCCTTTTTGTAGTGCCTCATATGTATGTGATGAGGTCATTGTAGGGTCTTTTAATGATTTAACAAAATTGAAAGAACTTGGCTCTAAGGTAGATGTATTGACATATGAATTTGAAAATATAGATGCTTTAGGGCTTGATTATATTATGGCAAACTATAATTTGCCAGAGGGGATCAACCCACTTTATATTTCTCAAAATCGAATTAGAGAAAAAGATAATGCTTTAAAACATGGTTTAAAACCAGTTCCTTATTATAAAGTCTTAAATAAAGAAGATTTAATTTTAGGAATTAAAAAACTAGGTTTACCAGTTGTTTATAAAACGACAACTTTAGGTTATGATGGCCATGGTCAATATTTAATTAATAGTTTAGCTGATCTTGATAAGGTTGTTTTAGCTAATGAAGGCATATTAGAAAAATATTTAGATTTTGATTATGAATGTTCTATTATTATGATTAGAGATAATAATAAAATAGTGAGTTTACCTATTAGTATAAATAAACATAAAAATGGTATTTTAGATTTAAGCATAGTAGGTAAAGAAGAACCAATTTTTACCAAGATAAAAGAAGCCTCTTATAACTTTATGATTACATCTAATTTTTATGGGATTTTATGTATTGAATATTTCGTTAAAGGAAATGATTTTTATTTTAACGAAATGGCACCACGTCCGCATAATAGTGGCCATTATTCAATTGAAGGATGTTCATTAAGTCAGTATGATTTATTAGTAGATTTTTTAACTAAAGAAAGTTTAGAAGAGCCTCTATTACAATCACCTACGATTATGAAAAATATTTTAAGTGAAGATTATGATAAATTACATTTATTTAAAGAATTAAAAGATGTTCATATTCATGATTATTATAAAAAAGATTTAAAGCCAAGAAGAAAAATGGGACATATAACTTTTACTAATTTAACCTATGAAGATTATTTAATAAAATATGCTAAGGTTTTTGAAGGAGAATAAAATGAATTATCGAATTTATGTAGAAAAGAAACCGGGATTTGAAGTTGAAACAAAGTCTGTTTTAGCTGATTTAAATCTAAATCTTAATTTAAATTTAAATGAACTAAGACTAATTAATGTTTATGATATTTTTAATTGTGAAAAAGAGCTATTAGAAAAAGCTAAATATGGTGTATTAGGTGAAATAGTAACAGATAATGTTTATGACACATTAGATACTAGTAACTATATAACTTTAGCTATTGAATATTTACCAGGTCAATTTGATCAAAGAGCTGATGCGGCTATAAGTTGTTTTAAATTAATAGATCCTAATAGTAAAGTAATGATTAAAAGTGCTAAATTATATTTATTTAATAAAGAATTAACAAGCGAAAATTTGGCTAGAATTAAACATTATTTAATAAATAAAGTTGAAGCTAGAGAAAAAGATTTAAATAATTTATCTATTGATGTAAATGAAGAAATCGAAGCAGTGAAAATACTTAATGGCTTTAGAGAAATCAAAGATTATGCTAAAGCGGTTAAAGATTATGATTTAGCGATGTCAGCTAATGATCTAGAAACGGTTGTTAATTATTTTAATAATGAAGGACGAGATCCTTATGAAACAGAGCTTAAGATTTTAGACACTTATTGGTCTGATCATTGCCGACATACAACATTTACGACTAGATTTAGTGATGTTTCTTTTCTAAATTCAGAACTAAAAGAAGACTTAGAAAAATCATATAATAAATATTTAGAATTAAGAAAAGAATTAAATAGAGAGAATAAACCATTATGTTTAATGGATCTTGCTACTATCGGAGCTAAAGTTTTAAAAGCTAAGGGGTATTTAGATGATTTAGAAGAATCAGAAGAAAATAATGCTTGTTCTATTTTTGTTGATTTAAAAAATAATGGTAAAAAAGAAAAATGGTTAATACAATTCAAAAACGAAACACATAACCATCCAACTGAGATTGAGCCATTTGGTGGAGCTTCAACCTGTTTAGGTGGGGCTATAAGAGACCCACTGGCTGGTAGAGCTTATGTTTATCAAGCTATGAGGGTAACTGGGGCTGGTAATATATATGCTTTAGTTAAAGACACAATGCCTAATAAATTACCACAAAGAGTTATTTCTTTAAAAGCTGCTAGCGGTTATTCATCATATGGTAATCAAATTGGTTTAGCTACTGGTCATGTAAGAGAAATATATCACCCTAATTATGTGGCTAAAAGGCTTGAAGTTGGGGCGGTTGTTGGGGCAGTAAATGCGAATGATTTTGTTAGATTAAGCCCTGAAGCTGGTGATTATGTTTTATTACTTGGTGGTTTAACTGGTAGAGATGGTATTGGTGGAGCTACAGGTTCAAGTAAGGAACATAATGAGCAAAGTTTAGAAAAATGTTTTTCAGAAGTTCAAAAGGGTAATGCACCAGAAGAAAGAAAATTAGAACATTTATTTAAAAGACCAGAAGTAACAAAACTAATCAAAAAATGTAATGATTTTGGAGCTGGTGGTGTATCAGTAGCAATCGGTGAATTAGCTAGTGGTTTAGACATTTATTTAGATCGGGTTCCGGTTAAATATTTAGGCTTAAACCCAACTGAATTAGCTATATCAGAATCACAAGAAAGAATGGCAGTAGTTATAGCAAAAAAAGACTATGAAATATTTAGACAATATGCCGAAGAAGAAAATGTAAGAACTACTCATGTTGCTAATGTTACTGCTAATAAACGTTTAAGAATGTATTATCATGAACAATTAGTTGTTGATATTAGTAGAGAGTTTATTGATAGCGCTGGAGCTATTCACGAAACTAATGTCATAGTAGATGGTAATAATAAAGCTGAATATAAATATGAACCTAAAGATAATATTAAAGATAGTATGGAAGCTATTTTAACCGATCCTAATGTTACTAATCAAAAAGGCTTAATAGAAATGTTTGATTCAACAATTGGTAGAAGTACAGTTCTTTTACCTTTTGGTGGTAAAACACAAAGAACAGAAACCCAAGTTTCATGTGAATTAATTCCAGCTGGTAAAACTGATTTAGCTACCGTTTTAGCTTATGGTTATAATCCTTATATTTCTTCAAATAATCCATATTTAGGTAGTATGTATGCTGTAGTTGAATCATTAGCTAAATTAGTAGCTAGTGGTACAAATTATAAGAAAGTACGTTTATCTTTCCAAGAATATTTTAAGAAAATGTCAACTCCTTCTGATTTTGGCTTGCCTCTAATGGCTTTATTAGGCGCACTAGAAATGCAATTAGCTTTTAAATTACCAGCAATTGGTGGTAAAGATAGTATGAGTGGTTCATATAAAGACATAAATGTTCCGCCAATGTTAATGAGTATAGCTTTAGGTACTTGTCAAGCTAAAAATATTATTTCACCAGAATTTAAGGATAGTGGTAATTATATCTATTTATTTAAACACCATCCTTTAGCTAAAAATATTGTTAATACTAAAGAATTAAAAAAGAATTTTACTTTAATTAATAAATTAATTAAGAATAAAACAATTATAAGTGCTTATGCCCTTTCCTTTGGTGGTTTAGGTGAAGCCTTAGCTAAAATGAGTTTTGGTAATAACATCGGAGCTAAAGTAAAGCTTAATTTAAATGAATTAGGATCCTATGATTATGGTTCAATAATAGTAGAAAGTAAAGAAAAAATAAAAGATGCTATTCTATTAGGTAAAACTATTAAAAATAAACTTATTATAAATGATGAAGTATTTGATATAGATGAATTATATGAAATTAATTTAAAACCATTTAAGACAATATATAAAGAAAAAGTCCAAAGTAATAGTCCTTTAAAGCTAATAAAATATCAAGACTTTAAAAAGAAGTTTAAAAACCCTAAATCAGGAAAAGTTAAAGTATATATTCCAGTATTCCCAGGAACTAACTGTGATTATGACACAAGGGATGCATTTACAGATGCTGGAGCTGATGTTAAAATAGAAGTATTTAATAACATGACTCCTGAATTAACTTCAAAATCAATTTATAAAATGGCTAAAAATATAGATGAATGTGATATTTTGGCTTTATGTGGCGGTTTTAGTGCTGGTGATGAACCTGATGGTTCTGGTAAATTTATCGCTAGTATATTAAATAACAATATAATTAAAGAAGCAATATTACAACTTCTTAAACGTAAATGTTTAATACTTGGTATTTGTAATGGCTTCCAAGCTTTAATTAAAGCTGGTCTCTTAAATACAACAGTCCCATTTGATTTAAAAGAAAATAATCCAACTTTATTTAGGAATGATATAAATCGTCATATATCACTAATTGCTAAAACTAAGGTTATGTCAAATAATTCACCTTGGCTTTATGGCTTAAAAGAAAATGAAGTATATAATATAGCTTTCTCACATGGTGAAGGTAAGTTTGTTTGTGATGAGGCTACATTTAATAAATTAAAGAAAAATGGACAAATAGCTTTTGTTTATGTTGATGATAACAATAAACCAACCATAGAATCTCCATATAACCCTAATGGTTCTTATTATGCAATTGAAGGAATTATTAGTCCTGATGGTTTAATTTTAGGTAAAATGGGACATACAGAGCGTTATAAAAAAGGGTTATATAAAAATATATATGGTAATAAAGAACAATCAATATTTAAAAATGCAATAAATTATTTCAAAAAGTAGAGGTAAAGTAAAATGGAAAAGAAAGAACAATTATACGAAGGTAAAGCAAAACAAATTTTTGCAACTGATGATCCTAATTTAATTATTATGCATTATAAAGATGATGCTACTGCATATAATGGAATTAAAAAAGCTCAAATCAAAGAAAAAGGTGAATTAAATAATAAAATAACCACAATCATTTATGAATATTTAGCTAAAAATGGTATTCCAACTCATTTTATTAAAACCTTAAATGAAAGAGAAGAATTATGTCAAAAAGTAACAATCTTCCCTTTAGAAGTAATAGTAAGAAATTATATTGCTGGTTCTATGGCTAAAAGATTAGATATAAAAGAAGGAACTAAACCTAGTAATGTAATTTATGAATTATGTTATAAAAATGACGCTTTAGGCGATCCGTTAATTAATGATCATCATGCTGTAGCTGTCGGAGCTTGTACATATGAAGATTTAGCAGTAATCTATGATTTAACTAAGAGAATAAATGAACTATTAATTGATTTATTTAAAAGTGTTGGCATTATATTAGTTGATTTCAAAATTGAATTTGGTCGTAATAATAATGGTGAAATTGTTTTAGCTGATGAAATATCACCAGATACAGCTCGTTTATGGGATGAAAAAACGCATGATAAACTAGATAAAGATCGCTTTAGACGCGATTTAGGTCATGTTACTGAAGCATATCAAGAAATATATAAGAGATTAGGTAATTTAAATGTTTAATGAATTACATGAAGAATGTGGTGTCTTTGGCGTATATGGTTGTCATGATGCAAGTGATCTATGTTATTATGGACTTCATAGTCTTCAACATCGTGGCCAAGAAGCTTGTGGCATTGTAAGTAGAGATGGAACAAATTTTTATGTAGAAAAAGGTCTAGGATTAGTAACGGAAGTTTTTAATGAAAATAATATAGCTAAATTAAAGGGTTTAACCGCTATTGGCCATGTTAGATATTCTACTGCTGGTGGAGGCGGATTAGAAAATGTTCAACCGATGTATTTTAGACATCATACCGGTAACTTTGCTTTAGCGCATAATGGTAATATTGTTAATTCTAATGAATTAAAAAGATATTTAGAAGATAGTGGTTCAATCTTTCAATCTACCTCAGATACAGAAATATTAGCTCATTTAATTAAAAAAGAAAAAAAAGAATCTAATCGCCTACTAGCAATAAGTAGTGCCCTAAACATGTTAGAAGGGGCCTTCTCTTTTCTTATTTTAACTCAAGATAGACTTTATTGTTGTCGTGATAAATATGGCTTAAGGCCTCTATCACTAGCTAAATTAAATGGTGGGTATGTCGTTAGTAGTGAAACTTGTGCATTTGAAGTTGTCGGAGCTAAATATATTAGAGATGTAGAACCAGGTGAAATTGTAGTTATTGATAACGAAGGTCTTCATTCTTATTTCTTTAGTCAATATCAAAGAAGAAAAATGTGTGCTATGGAATATATTTATTTTGCTAGACCAGATAGTGATATTGAAGGAACTAATGTTCATACCTTTAGAAAAGAAAGTGGTAAATTATTATATTATCAACAACCAATTGAAGCAGATATCGTAATAGGTGTTCCAGATTCAAGCCTATCTGCCGCTATTGGCTTTTCAGAAGCTTCAGGTATACCTTATGAAATGGGGTTAATAAAAAATAAATATATTGGTCGGACATTTATTCAACCAAGTCAAGATTTAAGAGAACGTGGTGTAAAAATGAAACTTAGTGCTGTTAGTACAATTATTAAAGATAAAAAAGTTGTATTAATAGATGACTCAATAGTTAGAGGAACAACTTCAAAAAGAATAGTTAAAATGCTAAAAGAAGCCGGTGCTCTAGAAGTTCATGTCTACATTGCCTCTCCGCCAATTACCTCTCCTTGTTTTTATGGTGTAGATATTTCTACATATGATGAATTAATTTCTGCACATAAAAAAATAGAAGAAGTAAGAGAGCTTATTGGGGCAGATAGTTTAGTATTCTTAAACGAAGAATCACTTTATAAAGCCGGTAAAAGAACGGAGTTATGTACAGCTTGTTTTTGTGGTAAGTATCCTACCGCATTATATCAAAGTTTTAAAGACGCGAATAAAGATGGGAAGTTTTAAATATGATTACAAATTCTTATGATAATTCAAAACCGTTAATTGAACCAAGTAAGTTTTATCAAAAAGGACAAATAGCTGATAAATGTATAGTTACTTTTTCTTATAAAGTTGTTGATTATGTAAAACAAAATTATAATTTAGTGGTTGAAACTAAAGTTGGTTCAGCAAATGGTGATATTTTGATTTATTCATTTACCAAAAATGAAGAAAAAATATTGTTTTATATGTCACCAATAGGTTCAAATGTTGCCGGAACTATGTTAGATGAAATTAGTTATGTTACAGGAGCTACTAAATTTATATTTTTTGGCTCTTGTGGTATTTTAACAGAAGATTGTTACAATAAAATAATAGTTCCTACTAAAGCTTATCGCGATGAAGGTTTTTCGTATCATTATTTAGAAGCTAGTGACTATATCGATATTAAAAATGCAAAATATTTAATTGACATTTTAGAAAGAAAAAATATAGCCTATATCAGTGGTAAAACTTGGACTACTGATGCAATATATAGAGAAACAATAAATAATGTTAATAAGAGAAAAGCTGATGGTTGTATCTGCGTAGAGATGGAAGCAGCAGGACTTGAGGCTATTTGTAATTATCGTAATTTAGATTTATTTATATTTTTTGTTAGTGGAGATATTCTTTATAAAAAAGAATGGGAAAAGGGTAGTGGCGAAAAAAATAAACAACAAAACGCCTTTGATATTGCTCTTATGTTAACAAAAGAGATTTAAAAACAGGAGGAAATATGGGATCTATTGAATATGAAAAAGCCGGAGTTAATTTAGAAGCCGGTTATGATGTTGTCAGTAGAATAAAAAAACATGTTGCTAAAACTACTAGATCAGGGGTTGTATCAAATATTGGCTCTTTTGGGGGATTATTTGATTTGGCTAGTCTTGGCTATAAAGAACCAATGTTAGTATCTGGCACTGACGGAGTAGGAACTAAACTAAAATTAGCCTTTGAAATGAATAAACATGACACAATTGGTCAAGATGTTGTGGCTATGTGCGTTAATGATGTCTTAGCTCAAGGCGCCGAACCATTATTTTTCTTAGATTATGTAGCAGTAGGTAAAAATTATCCTGCTAAAATAGAACAAATCGTTAAAGGCGTAGCTGATGGTTGTCTTAAAGCTGGTTGTGCCCTTATAGGTGGTGAAACAGCGGAAATGCCAGGCTTATATGGGCTTGATGAATATGATTTAGCTGGTTTTTGTGTTGGTTGTGTAGAAAAAAGCCAAATTATAGATGGAACTAAAGTGAAACCTGGTAATACTTTAATAGGTTTAGCATCAAGTGGTGTGCATTCGAATGGTTTTTCATTAGTTAGAAAAATAATTAAAGATAATGATCTAGATTTGAATAATCCTTACATTTTTTCAAGACCGATTGGTGAAGTTTTATTAGAACCAACAAAAATTTATGTTAAATCAGTCCTAAAAGCAATTAAAGCTGGCTTAGTAAATGGGGTTGCGCATATAACTGGTGGAGGATTTGATGAAAACATTCCACGAATGATACCAGAAGGGGCATGTCTTAATATCGATGAAGGTACTTGGCCTATTCCACCTATTTTTAGCTTTTTAGAAGAAAAAGGTCATATTCCACACCGCGAAATGTTTAATATTTTTAATATGGGTATTGGTATGGTTTTAGCTTGTGATGGTGATAAGGCTATAGATTTATTAACTCTTTTAATCAATGAAGGAGAAAAGGCTTATGTCATTGGTCAAGTAACTAAAACTAGTGGAGTTATAATAAAATGAATATAGCCGTATTTGCGAGTGGTAACGGTTCTAATTTTGCCGCTATAGCTGAAGCTATAAAAAAAGGTGAAATTAAAGCTAACTTAAAAGCTCTAATTGTTGATAAGCCTAAAGCTTATGTTATAAGTAGAGCTAAAGAATATAATATTCCTTGTTATATTGTTAAATTAAAAGATTTTAATAATAAGGAAGAGTATGAAGAAAAAATAGTTTCTATTTTAAAACCCTTAAATATTGATTTAATTTGTTTAGCTGGTTATATGAAAATATGTGGCGAAGTATTATTAAATAATTACCCTAATAAAATAATCAATATTCATCCAGCTCTCTTACCAGCCTTTAAAGGAGCACATGCTATATTAGATGCTTATAATTATGGTGTAAAAATAACAGGTGTTACTATCCATTATGTAAACAACGAAATTGATGGTGGTAAAATTATAGCTCAAGAAGCAGTCACGATTAATGATGATGAAAAAATAGAGACTTTAGAAACAAGAATACATGAAGTAGAACATAAGTTATATGTTAAAACAATAAATAAATTATTGGAGGATTATAATGCGCGCATTATTAAGTGTTAGTGATAAAACTAATTTAGTTTGGTTCGCGGAGGAATTAGTTAAATTAGGATATGAAATTATAGCTACAGGTGGAACAAAAAAAGCCTTAGATGAAGCCAATATTAAGACTATATATGTAGAAGATGTTACCGGATTCCCAGAAATATTAGATGGTAGAGTTAAAACTTTGCATCCTAAAATTCATGGAGCTTTATTAGCTAAAAGAGATAACCCTAAACATATGGAAGCTTTAAAAGAATTAAATATTGCTACAATTGATTTATTATGTGTTAATTTATATCCTTTTAAAGAAACTATTAAAAAACCTAATATTGATTTAGCTCAGGCTATTGAACAAATCGATATTGGTGGTCCTAGTATGTTAAGATCAGCTGCTAAAAATAATAAAGATGTTTATGTCGTTTGTGATCCTTTAGATTATGAAGATGTAATTAACCATTTAAAATCTAATGAAGATAATGAAAATTTTAGATTAAAACTAGCGGCTAAAGTCTTTGCTCATACAGCATCATATGATATAGCTATTGCTAATTATTTTGCTAAAATAACTAATAATGATGCCAATTTATTTATTGAAGGCAAGAAAGTTACAAACCTTAGATATGGTGAAAATCCTCATCAAAAAGCTGCATTCTATCAAATTGGAGAAAAAGAAAGCTACAGTTTAGCTAATGCTAAATTCTTACAAGGTAAAGAATTATCATACAATAATATTGCTGATGCTAATGCTGCCTTAAGAATAGTTAGTGAATTTAGTGAACCTTTTGTCGTAGGCTTAAAACATATGAATCCATGTGGGGCGGCTATTGGTAGAGACAATTTAGAAGCTTGGCACAAAGCTTATGCAGCAGACCCAGTTTCTATTTTTGGTGGTATTGTAGCTACTAATAGAGAAATGACAGAAGAATTAGCTTTAGCGATGAAAAGTGTATTTTTAGAAGTTTTAATTGCTCCAAGTTATACTCTAGAAGCTAAAAAAGTTTTAGCGAAAAAGAAAAATTTACGAGTTATTGAAGTGGATATGACTAATTATAATTTAGAAAACCAATATACTTCAGTTCATGGTGGTATGTTAGTTCAAGATGAAGACATTAACCAAAATACAACAGTTTTAACCGCAGAAATGAATGTTTCAACCACTAATATTAGTCAAGAATTATTAGCTGATTTAATATTTGCCTGGAAAATAGTAAAACATACTAAATCAAACGCTATAGTATTAGCTTCTAATTTAGCTACTTGTGGAATTGGTGCTGGTCAAATGAATCGAATAGGTTCACTAGAAATTGCTTATAAAGAAGCAAGCGAGTTTAAACATACTGATAATCTAGTTTTAGCTAGCGATGGTTTCTTCCCTTTTAGTGATTGTGTAGAATTTGCAGCTAAAATAGGTGTTAAAGCCATTGTTCAACCTGGTGGTTCAATAAGAGATGAAGAATCAATCGAAAAGGCTAAAGAAAATAATATTCCGATGCTATTTACAGGAAGGAGACATTTTAAACACTAATGGTTAAAGTATTAATTGTTGGTAGTGGTGGTAGATGTGATGCTATAGCCGCTAAAATAAAAGAATCAGAACTTGTCGATTTAGTTTTTTGTGCACCAGGTAATGCAGGAATCGCTAGACATGCTATAAATGTACCTATTGCAGTTGAAGAAATAGATAAATTAGCTGAATTTGCCTTAAAAGAAAAAATTGATTTAACTATAGTTGGACCTGAAGTAAGTTTATCTTTAGGTATAGTTGATAAATTTAATTCTTTAGGTTTAAAAATATTTGGCCCTACTAAGGCAGCAACAACTATTGAAAGTAGTAAAAGCTATGCCAAGGAATTAATGAAAAAATATAATGTTCCGACAGCTGATTATGAAGTTTTTACCAATTATGAAGAAGCTATTAAATATGTTGAAAAGAAAAAAATGCCAATTGTTTTAAAATATGATGGCCTTGCAGCTGGTAAAGGTGTTATAATAGCTAAGACATATGAAGAGGCAAAAACTAATCTTTATGATATGTTGATAGACAAAGAATTTGGAGAAGCCAAGGTTGTTATTGAAGATTTTTTAGAAGGTGAAGAATTCTCTTATATGTGTTTTGTCAAAAATGACAAAGTATATAAGATGATTCCGGCTAGAGATTATAAGCGAATTTACGATGGTGATTTAGGTCCTAATACAGGTGGAATGGGGGCATTTACAAACTTACCATTCATTACAAAAGAAGATGAAGATTTTGCTTATAATGAAATAATGGTAAAGACCTCTAAAGCTTTAGTTAAAGAAAACCGACCATTTATGGGTGTTTTATATGGCGGATTAATAAAAACAAGTACAGGAATCAAAGTAATTGAATTTAATGCTCGCTTTGGTGATCCAGAAACAGAAGTTGTCTTAAGTTGTTTAACTAGTGATTTATATAAAGCTATTATAGATATAATGGCTGATAAGGAACCAGAGTTAATATTTGATAAGCGTCCTACTTTAGGAGTTGTTTTAACTAGTATTGGTTATCCTGGCAAATACGAAAAAGGCAAAAAAATATTTATTCCCGCTTTTGAAGAAGGATTCATTTACCATATGGGAACTAAATTAAATGGTAATGAAATAGTCACAAACGGCGGAAGAGTTTTAATGGTTGTAGCTAATGGATATACTTTAGAGGAAGCTAGAATAAACGCTTATGAAATGGTTAAACAAATAGATACAAAAAATTTGTACTATCGTAAAGATATAGGATTAAAATTTATTTAGCCTC
>CASEZJ010000020.1 GCA_949292525.1 uncultured bacterium
TTATATATTAAAATAATAATAGTAATTTTAAATATATATTTATTCTTGTATATAACTAGTGCTAAACTTTATGAGTTTTCTCTATATTTTTCCTATCAAAGGAAATTTATAGCTAAAGTTTATTTAAGAATATATCTAAAATATTTTTTAATTAGCACATTATATATATTTTTTATCTATAACATTGTAGCTTATATAAAAGTAAAATATTTTAATATCGATATTAATCTTTTATTTAGTTTAGGTTTATATTTTTTAATTTTATTGTTATTTAATGCTAATATTAATCTGCTTTTTACAGGTATTTTAGGTGTTATATTTACTTTTTTTAGTAATTTAGCATTCTTATTTATTTCAATAATGTTAAATAATAAATATATACCTAATTTTTACTATGATGGTTCATATTATATAATTATGTCTTTAAAGATAATATGTCTTTATCTAGTTGGATTTATAATCGGATATTTTTTAATATTTAATTTAAAAGAAAGAAGATAAAACCGGTTTCATTTGTGTAAAAAAGGTGCTATAATTAAAACATTAAAGGAGATTTTAGATATGGCATTAAGACATGAAGCAATTTTACAAATTAATGAAATTTGTGATCGCTATATTAATGAACCATCTCCACTGATGCTAGTTCTAGCAGATGTGCAAAGGGAATATGGGTATATTCCTTTAGAGGTTCAAGAATTAATAAGCGCGAAATTAAATATTCCAGTTAGTGAAATTTACGGAGTAGTTACTTTTTATTCATTATTTAGTTTAAAACCTAAAGGACGTTATGTTATTGGAGTATGTATTGGAACAGCTTGTTATGTAAAAGGTGGCCAAAATGTTTTAGATAAGTTTTCAGAATTACTTGGTATTAAAGTTGGACAAACTACTACTGATGGCTTATTTACACTTGATGGGTTAAGATGTATTGGTGCGTGTGGTATAGCTCCAGCTCTAACTATTAATGGTAAGGTTTATCCTAGAGTTAAATTAAATGATGTTCAAAGAATTATAAACGAATATAAGAATATGAAGATGGAGTAACGATATGGCAAAATATAAGAATTTAGATGATTTTGAAAAGATTATTATTGAGGATACTCATAAATTTGCGGATAAATTAGCTGGAGAAAATCAAATTCGCCATATTGTTATATGTGGTGGTACTGGTTGTATTTCTTCAAATTCTAAAGCTATTTTAAATGAATTTCAAAAAGAAATAGATGAAAGAAATTTATCATATAAGGTTACAGTTAATCTTGTTGGTTGTTTTGGGTTTTGTTCACAAGGACCGTTTGTTAAAATTTACCCGGAAGATACACTTTATAGAATGGTAAAAGTTCAAGATGTAAAAAGAATAATAGAACTCGATATTGAAGGTGGACAAATAGTTGAAGATTTAGTTTATGAAGATCCTAATACTAAGGTTAAATATCCTCGTCAAGATGATATTCCTTTTTATCAAAAGCAAATGCGTATAGCGTTGCATGGCTGTGGTGTAATTAATCCTGAAAGTTTACATGAAGCACTAGGTTATGATGCGTTTAAAGGCTTAGTAAAAGCTTTAAGTATGGATCGTCAAGCTGTTATAAATGAAGTTTTAAATAGCGGTTTACGTGGTAGAGGCGGTGGTGGCTTCCCTACAGGTAAAAAATGGCAATTTGCATATGATCAAAATAGTTCAGTGAAATATGTAATTTGTAATGGCGATGAAGGGGACCCAGGTGCTTTTATGGATCGTTCTATATTAGAAGGTAATCCTGTTAACGTTATTGAAGGTATGATGATAGCTGGTTATGCAATTGGTGCTCATGATGGATATTTTTATGTTAGAGCTGAATACCCTGTTGCGGTAGATAGATTACGTAAAGCTATTAAATCACTAGAAGAAGTTGGCTTGTTAGGTAATAATATTTTAGGCACTGGATTTAGTTTTAGAGCTCATATTAGATTAGGAGCAGGTGCTTTCGTTTGTGGTGAAGAAACAGCTTTAATAAACTCAATTGAAGGTAAAAGAGGCATGCCACGTCCACGTCCACCATTCCCGGCTGTTAGTGGTTTATGGGGAAAACCTACAATTATAAACAATGTTGAAACTTTAGCAAATATACCATATATTCTAAGAGTTGGGGCTGAAACATTCAGTAAGATTGGTACGACGAAATCAAAAGGAACTAAAGTTTTTGCTTTAGGTGGTAAAGTTAAAAATGTTGGTTTAGTCGAAGTACCAATGGGAACAACTTTAAGAGAACTTATTTATGAAATAGGCGAAGGTATACCTAATAATAAACGTTTTCAAGCAATTCAAACCGGAGGCCCTTCTGGTGGTTGTTTAACATTACAAGAACTAGATACACCTATTGATTTTGATAACCTAGTTGAAAAAGGTTCAATGATGGGCTCTGGTGGAGCTATAGTCATGGATGAAGATAACTGTATGGTTGATGTGGCTAAATTTTATTTGGAATTTATTTGTGATGAATCATGTGGTAAATGTAGTCAATGTCGAATAGGTACTAAGAGATTATTAGAAATATTAGATAAAATAACTAGTGGTCAAGGCGAGCTTAGTGATTTAGATAAACTAGAAGAATTATCAGCTTCATTAAAAGTTGGCAGTTTATGTGGACTTGGTCAATCAGCAGCAAATCCAATCTTATCTACATTACATAAATTTAGAGATGTTTATGTTCGCCATATAGTTGATAAAAAATGTGATGCTGGCGTATGTAAGAGCTTGATGAGTTATAAAATTGATCCAGAACGCTGTAAAAAATGCTCTGTTTGTGCTAAAAACTGTCCTACTAAAGCAATTACTGGTGTTGTTGGTAAAGTTCCGTTTGTTATTGATCAAACTAAATGTGTTAAATGTGGAGTATGTTTCCAATCTTGTATGTTCCACGCAATTTCTAAAAACTAGAGGTGTAGTATGAGCAAGATAAATATTTTTGTTGAAGGAATTAAATATGAAGTTGATGATAAACAAACTTTACTAGAGGCTTTGAGGACTTGTGGTTATAATGTTCCTAGTTTATGTTCTTGGCAAAACGGGAAATGTTCATTAGCTAGTTGTAGAGTATGTTTAGTTAGAGTTAAAGGTGAGCGAAGATTAGTTCCATCTTGTGCATATCCTTTACGAGATGGTTTAGAAGTATCTATTAATGATCCTGATGCGGTAATTGCTAGAAGAACTAGTGTTGAATTATTGCTTTCAAACCATTCTTTTGATTGTCAATCATGCCCTAAAAATGGTCAATGTGAACTATTAGAAGTTTCAAGAATAGTTGGAGCTAGACCAGATGTATATAAAGGTGCTAAAACAGAGACAACTTATGATGAATTAGCGGCAGGTATAATTAGAGATACATCAAAATGTATATTATGTGGAAGATGTATAGAAGCTTGTAAAGATTTACAAGGCTTAGGAATTTTAGGCTTTGAAAAGCGCGGCTTTAATACAATTGTAGGTCCAGCAGAAAACCGCTCTTTCAATGCTGTCCCATGTATTCAATGTGGTCAATGTACATTAGTGTGCCCAACTGGTGCTTTAATGGAACATTCAGAAATTGATAAGCTAGATAAAGCATTCCAAGATGGTAAAATAGTAATAGTCCAAACCGCACCTGCTGTTAGAGCGGCAATTGGTGAAGAATTTGGGGAAAAAATAGGAACTTCAGCTACAGGTAAAATGGTCGCTGCCCTACATAGACTTGGCTTTTATCGGGTTTTTGATACTAATTTCGGTGCTGATTTAACAATCATGGAAGAAGCAAATGAATGGATTCATAGAGTAACAACTAAAGCTATGACACCTATGATAACATCATGTTCACCAGGCTGGGTAAACTATATTGAATATTATTACCCAGAATTAATAGGTCACTTATCTAGTTGTAAATCTCCACATGAAATGATGGGGGCGATAATTAAAACTTATTATGCTGAAAAACACAAACTAGATAAAACAAAAATATGCGTAGTTTCAATTATGCCATGTACAGCTAAAAAATACGAAAAAGATCGTAAAGAAAATACAGTTGATGGTCTAAAAGATGTAGATGTTGTATTAACTACCCGTGAATTAGCTAAATTAATAAGAAGAGCTGGTATAGCTTGGAAAAAATTACCAGAAGAAAATTTTGATGATGACTTGATTGGTGAATATACTGGCGCAGGTGTAATTTTTGGTGTTACTGGTGGTGTTATGGAAGCGGCTGTTAGAACAGCTTATCATTTAATTACAGGTAAAGAACTAGAACCTGTTGAATATAAGCCAGTTCGTGGTTTAAAAGGTATAAAAGAAGCTAGTTTAGAAATTAATGGTCAAACTTATAATTTAGCGGTAGCTAGTGGAATGAAAAATGCTAAGGTTTTATTAGAGGAAATAAAAAATAATAAATCTAAATATGATTTCATTGAAATTATGGGTTGTCCTGGTGGCTGTATTAACGGTGGTGGTCAACCATATGTTAAAGAATTATTCTTACCTAATGAAGATGATGATATTAGAGATACATTTATCCAAAAACGAGCAAAAGTGTTATACGATGAAGATAAAGGTAAGGAAGTTAGAAGAAGCCATTTAAATAAAGATATTCAAAAATTATATGAAGATTTCCTTGAAGAACCAGGTTCAATAATTTCACATAAAGTTCTCCACACAACTTATAATAAGCATAGGGAGAAATACCCAAATCAAGAAGAAGACTAAAACGAAGGATAATTAGCGATAATTATCCTTTTTTGGCTATTATGTCAGGTTTTAATTGAAAAATAATTTGAAATATGCTAAAATATTACAAATTTTTCTAAAAGGAGGGACTAAGCTTGAAACTTAATGATAGGGGTTTATTAGTAGTAATATCAGGGCCATCAGGAGTTGGAAAAGGTACTGTAAGAAAGGCCTTATTTGATATGCCTGAACAAAATTTTGTTTATAGCGTATCTATGACAACACGTTCTAAACGTAAAGGCGAAGTCGATGGTGTAGATTATTATTTTGTCTCAAAAGATGAATTTAAGAAGCGTATAGAAGAAAATAAATTTTTAGAATATGCAACATTTGTTGGTAATTACTATGGTACACCTTTAGATAAGGTTGAAGAACAATTATCAATTGGTAAAGAAGTAATTCTTGAAATTGAAGTTGAAGGTGCACTGCAGGTTAGAGATAAAGTTAAAGATGCAGTTTTAATATTCTTAGTTCCACCTTCAAGAGAAGCTCTTTATAATCGTCTACGTAATCGTGGAACAGAAACTGAAGATGTTATTGAAGAAAGAATAGCTAAAGCTAATCGCGAATTTAAACTAGCATATAAATATGATTATATTGTAGTTAATGATGAAGTTGTAAATGCAGCGGATAGAATAATGGCTATTATCAGAGCTGAACACGCTAAAACTGAACGTTCAATACATCAATACATGAAACTTATTGAAGGTAATTAAAAAAAATGTTATAATAATGAATCGGAGGTAATAATATGGCAGAAAACGAAAAAATTGATGGTATGCGTTATCCTTCTATCGATGATTTATTAGGTGTTATAGATTCTAAATATAAATTAGCGTATGCAGCAGCAAAAAGAGCTAAAATTATTGAAGAAGAAAATTATACATCTTTAGATCACCCAAAATGTAAAAAACCAATTGGTCAAGCATTAGAAGAAATATTAGCAGGAGATACAACAATCACTTTTAGTGATGATAAAAACGATTAATTAATCGTTTTTTTTATAATTATGAAAGAAAATATTAAATTAAAGCTAGAATTATTACCAGATAAACCCGGCTGTTATTTAATGAAAGATATAACAGATAAAGTAATATATGTAGGTAAAGCTAAAAACTTAAAAAACAGAGTTAGAAGTTATTTTCATGGCTCCCACAATGCTAAAACAACTAAATTAGTAAGCGAAATAAATGATTTTGACTACATCATAACAAGCACAAATAAAGAAAGTTTTGTTTTAGAAATAAATCTAATTAAGCAATATGATCCTAAATATAATATTTTACTAAAAGATGATAAAACCTATCCTTTTATTGCGTTAACAAATGAAAAAAATCCGCGTTTAATAGTTACAAGAGAACCACGAAAAAAAAACAATGCAAAATATTTTGGACCATACCCAAATGTAAAAGCAGCAAGATCAGTTCAAAATTTATTAAATCAATTATTTCCGTTACGAAAATGTAAAAATATTCCTAAAAAAGAGTGTTTATATTACCATCTTAACTTATGTTTAGGACCTTGTATAAAGAAAGAAGAAATTGATTATACAAGCTATAAGAAAGAAATTATAGATTTTTTAAACGGTAAAACTAAAAATGTAATTGAAATTTTAGAGAAAAAAATGCAACAAGCAGCAGCCAATCTAGAATTTGAAAAAGCAAGTGAATATCGCGATGAGATTAATAACATTAAAAACACGACTTCAAAACAACTAATAGATTTGAACAGTGATATATTTGCTGATTATATAGGTGTATATAGTAAAGATGATTATTTAGCAATTCATATTTTAATGATGCGTCAAGGTAATATTGTAGCTAATTATAATACCATTTTACCGATTATAAGCGATCTAAATGACACGTTTAATGGCTTTATGACGCAATATTATAATCCTAATATAACACCAAAGGAAATATATATAAATGAAAATTTATATGATGAAACATTAGTTGAAATAATAAATTCTAATTTTATTATTCCCCAAAAAGGCCCTAAATATCAAGTTTTAGAGATGGCAAATATAAATGCTAAAAAAGATTTAGAAAACAAATTTTTAATAACTAGAAATAAAGCATTAAGAGATATTGAAACAATTGAAGAACTTGGTAGATTGTTAAATATTAAAACACCATATACAATTGAATCATTTGATAATTCAAATTTATTTGGTGAATACCCTATTTCGGCTTTAGTTGTTTATAAAAATGGTCGAGCTTGTCCTAAACTATTTCGTAAATACCACGTTAAAACAGTTAAAGGAGCCAACGACTATGAAACAATGAAAGAAGTCGTTTATAGACGTTATTTAAGATTAAAACTTGAAAATAAAGAAATGCCAGATCTAATTTTAATGGATGGTGGTAAAATACAAGTTCATGCCTGTCTTGAAGTTTTACAAAGTTTAAATATTTCTATTCCGGTTGGTGGTATCCAAAAAGATGAGCATCACAGGGCTAAACTACTATTCTTTAATGAACAAGAAATTCCGATTGCCAAAAACAGTCCAATTTATTTATTAATTGCCAATATTAGTGAGCGTGTCCATGATTTTGCGATTAGCTTTTTTAGAAGTACGAAAGCTAAAGGGTTATTTTCTTCAAAATTAGATAACATAAATGGTTTAGGAAAAGCAAGAAAAGAGAAACTTTTAAAAGAATTTATTACGATTGATAATATTAAAAATGCCAGTATTGAAGATATTACTAAGATAGGAATACCAGAAAATGTGGCTAAAGCTATTTTAGCTAAATTAAAGGATGATGATAAGTGAGAATATATGGATTAGTTAAAGTAATAAATAAGCAAAAAAGAATATATGGCGTTAAAACTTTTTCGCGTATTTATTATATATATTTCAAACGTTCCCTTTATCAAACATTTAAAAATTATTTAAATGAAAATAATTTAATAGATTTAGAAGTAATGGAACCTAAAATGCAAGGTGAGTATTTCGCTTATCCGGTTTATTACATATCAAAGATTAAGTCATTATTATTAAATAAATTATATTTTTCAGAAGAAAATAACAATTTATCTTTAAAACATTTATTTAAAAGCATAAGAAATGTTTTAATTTTAGATTTAGAAATGACAATGCCACCATTTAATTATAAAGGTTCATATGAACCTACAATTATAGAAATGGGTTATGTTTTATATGATGATAAAGGAAATATGAAATTAAATTACAATGAATATTTAAAAACCGATCAAGAATTAAGTAATAGAACAATTAACTTCTTAAAATTAAAGCCAAGAGATTATTATAAAAATGCGGTTACATTTTATAAATCTTATAATGAATTAAAAAGAAATTTAAAAAAATATAAACCAACATTAATTGTTTATGGTAAAAATGATATTTTAATTCTTAAAAAGGCCTTTGCTAAATATAATTTGCCCAATATATTAAATTATATAAGGGTGATTAATTTGGCAAGTTTAATTGAAAATTATTACCACCATAAAAACGAAGTTGGCCTATTTAATTTATATAACGCATATTATAAGACTGATTTAAAACAAACTCATGATGCTTTAGATGATGCAAAAATCACTTATGAAGTTTATAAGGCTTTTAAAAAAGATATATTATTAGAAATAAAAACAATATAAAAAAAGCGCAGCTGCGCTTTTTTATTTTAAAACCATAAATATTGGTATAATCATAGGTTTTCGATCAGTTTCTTCATAAATCAATTTTGAAAGATATTCTTGAACGTTATATTTTAAAATATTTAAATTAACAAGTTTAACTTTTTGTAATTCTGAATTTATATATTTTTTAGCACAATTAATTATATGTTTAGTTAAATCTTCACTATCTTTCATATAGATGAAACCACGTGAAACAACTTGAGGATCAATTGGTAATATTTTTTTATCAGGATTTATAGTAACAACTAAGCTAAATAAACCATCTTCAGATAATATTTTTCTTTCTCTTAAAATATTACCAGAAATATCACCGACTTGGTTACCATCAATATAAACCTCACCTGAATGAACATGACCACTAATTCTTGCACCATGTTCATTTATAGATAAGACGTCCCCATTTTCAAGAATAAAGGCATTTTCAGGTTTAACGCCACAACTAATAGCTAGATCAGCATGAACTCTTTGCATACGGTATTCACCATGGACAGGAACAAAGTATTTAGGTTTTAATAAAGCTTGAATAAGTTTTAATTCATTTTGACTAGCATGACCAGATGTGTGCGTATCGGTTAAAGGTGAATGGGTTATAACTTCACAACCATTTTTAATTAATAAATTTATAGTTTTATTAATTCCTTCTTGATTACCAGGTATAGGTGAAGAAGAAAATATGATAGTATCACCAGGAACTAGTTTAATTTGCCGATGTGTGCCGCTAGCTATTCTTGATAAGGCGGCAAGAGGTTCGCCTTGTGAACCTGTACAAATTAATGTTGTTTCTTCAGGACGATAGTTTTGGAGATCTTCAGGTTCAATAAGTGTTCCTTTTGGTGGCTTAATATAACCAACTTGTTGACCTATTTCAATAGTTTTAGACATTGATCTACCAAAAACTGCAACTTTACGATTATGAAGAACAGAAGCTTCGATTATTTGGGATACACGGTAAATGTTTGAAGCGAATGTTGCGACTATAGCCCGACCTTTTATATGTGAAAAAAGTTCATTAATTGAAGTACCTATTTTACTTTCTGATTCAGTAGAACCAGGTACTAAGGCATTAGTGCTATCGGCTGTTAAACATAAAACACCTTCAGTACCGATTTTAGCAAGTTTTTCATATTCCGTTTGAGGACCAACAGGTGTGAAATCTATTTTGAAATCACCAGTATGTACGAATGAACCATAAGGAGTTTTAAAAACGAAACAAAAACTGTCTGGGATAGAGTGGTTCAAACGAATAAAAGATAGTTCTACATCCTTGAATTTATAAGTGAAATAAGATTTAAATTCGACGATTTGAATAGGATCTAAATCTTTAAAATCCATTAATTTATTTTGAATTAAGTCTACAGCAACACCTGCAGCATATATCTTAGGAATCTTAACTTGTTTAAGTAAATAAGGAATACCACCGATATGATCTTCATGGCCATGGGTAATAAATAATCCAACTATTTTTTCTTGATTTTGCCATAAATATGAAAAATCAGGAATAACGTAATCAACACCTAATAAATGTTCATCTGGGAATAAAATGCCGGCATCTATAATAAAAATTTGATTATCATATTGCAATATATACATATTTTTACCAACTTCACCTAGTCCACCTAGCGCAAAGAAGGCTAAATCTTTACGATTAATAATAGTATCCATAAATTCTCCTTTCTATAAAATCGTTTCCCTCGATTTATTATATAATAAAATTGCTTGAAATTAAACATTTTTTTAAAATAAAGGAGTTAAATTAATATGTAAATGCTTACAAAGAAAAAGAGATTAAAACAAAATAAAATAAAAAAATGTAAGGAAAAAAAGCGGTTAATAAGTGCAATAATTGTGGTATTTTTACTGATTAAATGCTATAATTAATTTTTGAAAGGATGATATTATGTTCGCAAGTAAAATGTTATTAAGTACCCTTAAAGATGTACCACAAGAAGCTAAAATTCCTTCTCATATTTTATTATTAAGAGCAGGAATGATTAAAAATGAAGTTTCAGGAGTGTTTAATTACTTACCGCTTGGCTTAAGAGTTATAAGAAAAATTGAAAATATAATCAGGGAAGAGATGGATCGTAGCGGAGCATTAGAAATACTATGCTCAGCTATTCAACCTAAGGAATTATGGGTTGAATCAGGGCGTTGGCAAAAATATGGACCAGAATTAATTAGATTTTCTGATCGTCATGACCGGGAATTTTGTTTAGGACCTACCCATGAAGAAATTTTTACTAGTTTAGTTCGAGATTTAGTTAAATCTAGTAAAAGCCTACCTTTAAATATTTATCAAATTCAAACTAAATATCGTGATGAAGTTAGACCACGTTTTGGTTTAATGCGCAGTAGAGAATTTATTATGAAAGATGCCTACTCTTTTGATAAAGATGAAGAAGGTTTAGATAAAAGTTATCAAAATATGTATGACACATACACACGTATATTTAATAGATTTAAGCTAAACTTTAAAGTGGTTTTAGCAGATACCGGAGCTATTGGTGGTAATAGTAGTCATCAGTTTATGGCTTTATCAGAAGTTGGAGAATCAGATATTGTTTATTGTGATGATTGTGGTTATGCAGCTGATGTTGAAAAAGCTGAAGCTAGAGTTGATGTTTATAATGGCGGAGAACTTAAAGAGGTAGAAGAAGTTTATACCCCAGAAAAAAGAACGATTGAAGAAGTGGCAAATTATTTAAACATCATGCCAAAACAAATGGTTAAAACAATCATCTATTATGATAATAATAGTAAGGAGTTTGTAGCAGTTTTAGTAAGAGGTGATCGGGATATTAATGAAATTAAAGTTATTAATTATCTAGATAGTACAGAAAATGACTTACGTTTAGCTACAAATGAAGAAATTGAATCACTAGGTAGTGTACACGGCTTTTGTGGCCCAATTAACTTAAATGTTAAAATATTAGTAGATGAAGAAGTTGCTAACCTTAAAAATTGTGTGATTGGTGCTAATAAAGAATCATATCATTTAAAAAATGTAGCTTATGACAGAGACTTTAAGGGCTTAGTTTCATGTTTTAGAAAAGCTGAAGCTGGTGATTTATGTCCTATTTGTGGTAAACCACTTAAGAAAGAAAGAGGTATAGAAGTAGGTCAAATATTTAAACTTCAAACTAAATATAGTTTAGCAATGAATTGTACATACACAAATGAGAAAAATGAAAATGTACCTATGGTTATGGGTTGTTATGGAATTGGTGTTAGTCGTACTTTAGCTAGCATAATAGAACAATATCATGACGATTATGGCATAATATGGCCATTAAATGTTGCCCCATATCATGTGGTAATTGTTCCTGTTAACAGTAAAGATGAAGCTCAAAATCAATTAGCTAAGGAAATGTATGATAAATTAACTAAAGCCGGTGTTGAAGTTATCTTAGATGATCGTGATGCTAAAGTTGGTTTCAAATTCAAGGATTGGGAATTGATAGGTATTCCATATATTATAACTTGTGGTAGAGATGCTGTTAATGGAATGGTTGAATTTAAAAGAAGAAATGATGTTAATAATAAATATCTTTTATCTAAAGAGGAAGTTATAGAAGAAATAATAAAGGCGGTTGAGGAAATATAATATGAAACAATTTAAAAGAATTCAAAAAAGATCTATTATCTTTACAGTTTTACGCTTTCTTGTTCCTATTTTAGCTATAGCAGCCTGCTTTTTAATTACTTTTTTAATGGGTAATAATACAAGTTCATTTTTATTAACTTTAGTATTAGCTATATTAGCTGTTTCAGCCTACATGTATTTTACAAATAAGGTTAAAACAAACCAACTAATATTAGAAGATCTTATATTTAATGAAGCAATTAAAGGGATATTTGATAAAAAGAAAACTGTTAATGCTGCAAGTTATCTTTCTATTAATGAATTAGTTAGAAACAATATCTTAGTTGAGCCTTATCGCCGTTATGGTTTTTTATATTTTGAAGCTGTTTACAATAAAGTTGTAATCAATGGTTCTAATATAACATTAGAATATTTAGAAAATAAAGGTAAAAAGCGTAAGAAAACTTATTATGGCTTTGTAGGTCGTGCATTTAGATATGAACTTAGGAGTCATAAGCCTCTATATTTGATTAATAAAAATTCAAGTTTCTTTAATGTTAGTGAAAGTATAGCTGCTGATGATACATTCTTAGTATCAGGTAATCTTCAAAATTATGAACGTTTAGTTAATAAAGGAAGTTTAACCAAATTAAAAGAATATATTAAAAACAAAGATTTAAACTTATCAGTTTTCTATTTAAATGAAGCTATATATGTTTTAATTGAGAAGAAAGTTGTTACAATTAATCCTAAATTAACTCAAAAAATTGATGATAATTATATTAATCAAATTAAAGTTGATTTAAGGATCCCACGTGAAATTGCCGATATTTTAAATATCACTAAATAAGGTTGATAGTATGCCAAATTATGCAGAGCTTTATGAAACTTTAATTAAAGAAAACTACCCGACTAGACAAGCTTTACAAAAAGAAACCATTAAATTAGATTCTATTTTATCTTTACCAAAAGGAACTGAACACTTTATGAGTGATCTTCATGGCGAATACCAAGCCTTTAAGCACTTAGTAAATAATTGTTCAGGTGTAATAAGAGAAAAAATAAGTCTTTGTCTTTCTGATTTAAGTAAAGAAGAACAAGATGAATTTGCTACTTTAATATATTATCCAAATGAAAAATTAAAGCTGATAAGTAATAAAAATGAAGATTGGTATTTTAAAACGATTTATAATCTGATTCAACTTGCCTCTTTAATTTCTTCTAAATATTCAAGGCAGTATGTTAAGAAATTTATTGCTCCTGATTATGCTTATGTGATTGATGAATTATTACATACTAAAGATAATAGTGAATCAAATATAAGAGAATATTTTAATAATATTATTAAATCGATTATTAAAACGGATGCTAGTGAAGAATATATTAAGGAACTATGTAAAATAATCAAATCATTAGCTGTTTCTAGATTGCATATTGTTGGTGATATTTTTGATCGTGGTTCTCATCCTGGTAGTATAATTGAATTATTAAAAAAACATCACTCATTAGATATTCAATATGGTAATCATGATGTTTTATGGTTTGGGGCACATAGTGGTAACCAAGCTTTAATCTTTTACGTTATTTATAATTGTGTTAAATATAATAATTTTAGCGTATTAGAAAATAGTTATGGCATTAGTTTAAGAAAGTTAATTAATTATTCAAAATTATTATATGATAATAGTGAAAATGTAATTAATCCTTTAATTAAAACAACATTAATCTTATTAATGAAATTAGAAGGTAAAATAATTAAAAATTATCCTCAATTATTTAATAATGTTAGTTTAGTTTTAAACAATATCGATTATAATAAGGGTACTTATCATTTTAATGGTAAGGACTATATTTTAAAAGACACAAATTTAAAAGGTATAAATTATAATGATCCATATAGTATAAGTAGTGTAGAAGAAGATATAATAAATTCTTTAACTAAAGATTTTAAAAATAGTCCAAGGTTAAAAGACCATCTTAATTTTTTAATAAGTAAAGGCTCTGTTTATAAAAATTATAACAATAATTTATTATATCATGGTTGTGTACCATTAGATCAATCAGGAGACTATAAAACTGTTTATACACCATCTGGTTATAAAAAAGGTAAAGAATTATTTGATTACTTAGATAAATTAATAAAAAAAGTCGTTAATAATGATTTGACCGACCAAGAATTAGATTACTTTTACTATTTGTGGAATGGTTTTGATTCACCATTTACTGGTAGATGGTATAAAACTTTTGAATCAAATTTTCTTTCAGATGAAGAATTACAAATAGAAAAGCGTAATCCTTATTATACATTTCGTAATAATAAAGATGTATGTGAACGAATACTTAGAGATTTTGGTCTCAATGATAGTTCCCACATTATTAATGGTCACTTACCAGTTAAGGTAAAAGACGGGGAAAGCCCAATTAAAGCAGATGGAAAATTATTAATTATTGATGGTGGCTTTTGTCAAGCTTATCATAATAAAACAGGTATTGCTGGTTATACTTTAATTAATAACTCACATGGACTTAGAATCAAAGCTCATGAAGAGTTTTGTGGGTTAGATGAAGTTTTGAAAAATAATAAAGACATAATATCAGAAACTAAAATAATCGAAACATATCAAAATAGATTGACGATTAAAGATACAACTGAAGGGCATAATTTAAAAATTATCCTTGAAGGATTAAAATTGGAATTAGAAAAAAATAAGGCTTAACTGCCTTATTTTTTTGCTATAGCGATTAAAATTTTACATACATTTTCCATTTCTTCAAGGCATGCTAATTCATAAGGGCCGTGGTAGTTATATCCACCTGTTCCAAGATTAGGGGTGTTAAGACCCATTTGTGTTAATTTAGCTCCATCAGTTCCACCTCTTATAGGTGAAGATATCGGTATAAAACCCAAAGACTTGATAGCGGCAAGAGCACGCTTTACAGAACGCATATCATGTTTAATTATTTCATACATATTACGATAGCTTTGTTTAATTTTAACTGTACAGGTTTCTTTACCATATTTATTATTGATGAAAGTAGAAGCATTATGCATTTGCTTTTCTAATAATTTTAGCTTTTTAAAATCATGTTCTCGTAATATATATTCTAAAGTAGCAATACCAACTTCGCCTTTCATTTCACAAAGATGGATAAAACCTTCTTCACCTTCAGTATAGATAGGATTAGCAAAAGTTGGAAGTAAGCCTTGATATTCCATCGCGATTAAACTTGCATTAAGCATGTGACCTTTAGCATCACCAGGGTGAATATCAACGCCTTTAATTGTAACTGTAGCTGTTGAGGCATTAAAGTTTTTATAAGAAATCTCATTAAATGTTGAACCATCAACAGTATAAGCATAATCACAGTTGAATTTAACGACATCGAACTTATCTATTCCGCCACCAACTTCCTCGTCAGGTGTAAATGCTACATGAATGTGATGATGTTTTATTTGGGGATTATTTTTAAAATAATCAAGCATTGACATTATTTCAGCTATACCAGCTTTATCATCTGCCCCTAGTAAAGTTGTACCGTCAGCTGTAATAAGGGTTTTACCTTTTAATTTTTTTAAAAAAGGAAATTCTTTAGTTTTGATAGTAAGATTATTTAAAATAATATCCTTTCCATCGTAATTATTAATAACATTAGGTTTTACATTTTTACCATTAAAACCAGGAATAGTATCTAAATGTGCTAAAAAGCCAATATGTAATCTTGATTCACAGTTAGCTTTTAAATAGGCAGTAACAATACAGTTTTCGGAAACTTCTACATTTTCTAGTCCTAATGAAAGTAACTCATCTTTCAATAAATAAGCTAAGTCAAATTGTTCTTTAGTTGAAGGAATAGTAGTAGAATTTTCCTTTGACATTGTATTAACTTGTACATATTTAAAAAAACGATCTAATAAATTATTCATAAGTTTCCTCCTTAATTTCACCAACAAGATTTTTCTTAAAATTTGTTTTAATATAATTTATATCATTAGAACAGCCAAGCAAATACATTAATTTAGCTAAACAAGCTTCACTAGTCATATCGAAAGCTTCAATAACGCCGATATTTAGAGCTTTTTTACCAACTTCATAAATGTTAAAATTTGCTGATTCATATAGGCATTGACTACATACACAAACTGGAATGTTTAAGGCAATTAACTTTTTTAGATTAACTAAAAAGTTTCTTCTAATAAAAGATATTCCCCCAGCACCATATGCTTCAATAACTAGGCCTTTAATGCCAAAATTAATAAGCATATCAATTATTTGAGGATCCATATTAGGAGTTAATTTTAATAAAAAGACCTTAGTTTCTAATTTGTTACAATAATTAAATTTATTATTTATTTTAGGTATATTTAAGATAGTTAAACCTCTAGAATCTATACTAGCAACATTTTCTAGATTAATAGATTCAAAAGCATGAAAAGAAGAAGTCCTTACTTTAACAGCTCGACAGCCTAAAATAATTTTACGATTAAAAGCTAAAAATATACCACCTATTTTACTAGTTGCCATAGCTAAAGCATAACGCAAATTCGAATATGCATCAGTTAATTTGTCATAAATAGGTAATTGGGAACCAGTAAAAACAATAGGAATACTAGGATTTTGAATTATGAAACTTAAGACAGAAGTAGTATAAGCCATTGTATCCGTTCCATGAGTTACAATAATACCGTCATATTTATCTAGATTTTCATATATTTTTTCTGCTAATTGTAGCCATTCTTCTGGTTGAATATTAGAACTATCTAAAACGAATAAATCTAAAACATTATAATCATTTAAAGGATCAATAATTTTTAAAGTATCTAAAATAATATGTGAACTACTAGGAGTTAAAGTCTTATTTTCAGTAACAGAAGTAATAGTACCACCTGTAGTTATTAACAAAATTTTAGCCATATAATCACTTCCCATAATAGTTTAATTATAATATAATAATATTGCAAGAAAAAAATGAAAAACTGAGGTAGTTATGAAAGTAGGAATAGTAGGAGCAGGAGCTTGCGGGCTAGCATGTGCAACTGTTCTAGAAAAAAACAATATTGAATATATAATGTTTGAAAAAAATAAAAAACCAGGTTCTAAAATATTAGCTAGTGGTAATGGCAGATGTAATATAATGAATACCAATAATTTTTATGATATTGATAATCATTATTTATTAGATTTTTTAGCTAATAATGAATGTCCTATTTACAAAGATTTAGAAGGAAGATGTTACCCGGTTAGTAATAGTAGTCAAACTATATTAGATTTATTTTTAAGTAAAATTAATCAAGAAAAATTATTATTAGATAAACCAGTTTTAGAAATAAAAAAAGCGAAAAATAAATATAATATTTATGATTTTGAATTTGATAAATTGGTATTAGCAAGTGGTAGTTATGCCAATCTTTTATTAGATAAGAAAGATGTAGTTACTAATTATTTAAAAAGTTTAAATTTAAATTTAACAACTTTAAAGCCAAGCTTAGTTGGTTTTAAAACTAATATAGATATAGATCCATTAAATGGTTTAAGATTAAAATGTGAGGCTACTTTATATAATGATCTTGAATTAATAAAAAAAGAAATCGGGGAAGTTCAGTTTAAAAAGGATGGTATAAGCGGAATTGTAATAATGAATCTATCATATTATTATAATAAAATTAAAAAGCTAAATAATCCTTATATTAAGCTAAATATTAATCCGGATATCAATTATTCAGACTATAGCACAACCCGTTTTATTTTACCGTATAATGCCTACAATTATTTTTTAAAAAATAAAATAAATCCTAATAATTTCATTATACCTATTAGTTCTACTTATGATTCTAGTTATGCACAAGTTATGGCAGGAGGAGTAGCATTAGATTCTGTTGATTCAAATTATAGGTTGAAAAATGATTTAAATATTTATATCGGTGGCGAATTGTTAGATTTAGATTATCCTTGTGGTGGCTATAATCTTAGTAGTGCTTTTAGTAGTGGATTTAAAATTGGAGAAAATATATGCGGTATATAATTGAATATAAGATTGAAGTTGGAAAAGATTTAGTAAAAAGTTTAAAAGCTAAATTTAATTTAGATGATATTGAAGATGTTAAAATTCTGCGGGAATCTATTGATGCGCGCGATAAGAGTAAAGTCTTATACAACTATTTATTAAGCTTAAAAACGAAAGGTAAAATACCATCTAAATATCTAAAGACTGAAAAAAAGATTGAAAAGTTAAACTATGTAAAATGGCCATATGAAGACCGGCCAGTTATAGTTGGTTTAGGCCCGGCTGGTTTATTTGCTGCCCTCTATTTGGCTCGTTGTAATGCTTGTCCTATTATTTTAGAACGGGGAGAAGAAGTTAGTAAAAGAAAAATAAAAGTTGATAACTTTTTTAAAAATAAAGTTTTAGATTTAAATTCTAATATTGTCTTTGGAGAAGGTGGGGCAGGAACCTTTTCTGATGGGAAACTACAAACTAATGCTCATTCACCATATATTAGGTTTGTTTTAGAAGAGTTTGTAAAACACGGGGCTGATCCTAGTATTTTGGTTTCTAATTATCCGCATGTAGGAACAGATATATTAGCTAAGGTTATTCCTAATATTCGGCAAGAAATCGTAAAATTAGGCGGTGAAGTATATTTTGATGCTTTATTTTATGATTATGACGAGCTAAAAGATGGCTTATTAGTAAAAAGCACAAAAGGTGATTTTTATACTAAACATTTAATTTTAGCTTTAGGTCATAGTGCTAAAGATACGTTTAAATTATTATATAATAAAAAAATAGTTTTAGAACCTAAACCATTTGCGATTGGAGTTAGGATTGAACATTTACAAAAAGATATAAATGACAGTCAATATGGAAAATATGCAAAATATTTATCGCCTGCTAATTATAAGTTAGTTTGTCACTTAAAAGAGCGTTCAGTATTTACTTTTTGTATGTGTCCTGGTGGTTATGTCGTAGCTAGTCAAAATGAATATGAAACTATAGTGACTAATGGCATGAGTAATTTTAAAAGAGATGGGCAAAACGCTAATAGTGCCTTATTAGTAGAAATTAAGCCAGAAGATTATTTCAATGGTAATCCGCTTGATGGGTTTAGTTTCCTTGAATCAATTGAAAAAAAGGCATATAATATTAGCGGAGACTATAAGGCACCTGCTAATTTAGTCGGTTCATTTTTAAAAGATGAAATAGCTACAAAAATTAAAACTGTTAAACCGACTTATCCACACGGAATCTATTTTAGTGATTTTAAGGATATATTCCCTGAATATGTAATAAAAGCATTGAAAGAGGCTATTATTCAGTTTGATTTAAGGCTTCAAGGCTTTGCCGATGAAGACGCTATCATAACGGGGGTAGAAACTAGATCATCTAGTCCGGTTAGAATAAAGCGTGATAATTATCAAGCTAGTAATAGATATATATATCCAATTGGTGAAGGTTCTGGTTATGCAGGTGGCATTACTACAAGCGCCTTAGATGGAATCAAATGTGTAATAAGTATTTTAGGAGGAAAATTATGAATATTAAGATCGCTTATTTAGGCGGCGGTTCAAAAATGTGGGCTAGAGTATTTATGAATGATTTAGCCTTATCAACAGATTTAGGCGGAGAAATAGGCTTATATGATATTGATATTGAAGCTGCAGTTAGAAACCAAAAAATAGGTGAAAGGATAAATTTAGATCCAGCCTGTAAATCAAAGTTTAATTATGTTGTTTATCCGCAAATTGAAGATTGTTTAAAAGATGCTGATTTTATTGTAATTTCAATATTACCAGGAACATTTAAAGAAATGGAATCAGATGTTCATGCTCCTGAAAAATTAGGTATTTGGCAAAGTGTAGGCGACACAGCTGGTCCTGGTGGTGTTTTAAGAGCTATGCGAACAGTACCTATTTATGAATATTTTGCTAAAAAAATTAAAGAATGCGCTCCTAATGCTTGGGTTATTAATTTCACTAATCCTATGTCTATCTGTGTTCAAACATTATATGATGTTTTCCCAGAAATTAAAGCTTTTGGTTGTTGTCATGAAGTCTTTCACGCCCAAGAATTTTTATGTTTATGCTTAAAAAAGCTTAAAGGTATTAAAGCTACTAGAAAAGATATATATACTGACGCTAGCGGTGTTAATCATTTTACTTGGATTACTGAAGCTAAATATAAAGATCAAGATTTATTAAGTTTAGTACCAGAGTTTGCTAAACTATATTATGATAAAGGCTATTATGAAGGTGGTAGTCGTTATCAATTTAAAACAGATACTTTTGCTTATGGTAATAAAATTAAAATGGATTTATATCGTAAATACCATACTCTTGCTGCTGCTGGTGATAGACATTTAGCAGAATTTGTTAGTAGAACATGGTATCTAAAAAATAAAGCAACCGTTAAACGCTATGCCTTTGGCTTAACTACAGTTGCTTATAGAGAAAAAGAACAAGCTGCTAAGATTGCTGAAAGCATTGAAATGGCTAATGGAACTAAACCGATTGTTTTAGAAAAATCAACTGAAGAAGCAGTAGATTTAATGAAAGCTATTTTAGGTTATAAATCAGTAATACTATTTTAGGTTATAAATCAGTAATAAGTAATGTTAATATGCCAAATTTAGGACAAATGCCAGGAATTAGAAAAGGGGCAATTGTTGAGACTAATTGTATATTTACAAATGATATGGTTCGCCCTGTCATAGCTAAGCCATTACCTAGTTCAGTTTTAGCTTTAGTTTCACGTGCTAGTCAAAATATTGATACTTGTTATGAAGGTATTAAAAATAGAGATTTACAAACTATTTTTAATAGTTTTTGTAATCAAGCTTTATGTGATGGTATCGAAAGAGAAAAATTAAGAGAACTATTTATTGAAATGGTTAATAATACAAAAGAATATTTACAAGATTATTATGATTTAACTACGTTAACAACAATAATCTAACGTTAAGCGTCACCTCTTGGTGGCGTTTTAATTTTGAAAACGCTCTAATATTAAAAAACAATTGACATTTTTTGTAATTTAAATATAATATTTAGCGTGCTAATTATTAAGGAGAAAAAATATGAATCAGGTTGTTAAATTGATTAAGATTATCAGCAATCAAATTGATGTAAAAATGCAAATATTACTGACTAACACCGGTTTAACGAATCCACAAGTTAGAATATTGATGTATATTATAGAAAATGATTGCGAAAATCAAAAACAAATATGTGAGATTTTTAGATTATCTAGCCCAACAGTTAATGGAATATTAAATAGATTAGAAGATAAAGGTTATATCGAAAGAGAAAAATTAACTGATAAGAGAAATAATAAGATTGTAGCCACACATAAAGCTTATGAAATACAAAGATTATTTCAAGAAGCAGTAGAATACAATGACGAAATTTTATCTAAAAATTTAACTGAAAAAGAAATTAGTGACTTAAATATCTTACTTAGTCAAATTTTGAAAAATATCGAGGAGGGACCATATGATAAGAACTTTAGCAAGAAGCATTAGAGAATATAAAAAATATGCTATATTAGCACCGATTTTTGTTATTTTAGAAGTTATTTTTGAAGTTTTAATACCATTTGTAATGTCAATAATGTTAGATGAAGGTATTGGTAAAGATAATGCTTTAGTCATAAAGATTGGTTCACTAATGCTTGTTATGGCAGTAATATCTTTAATATGTGGTATTTTGTCTGGTAAATTCGCAAGTATCGCTTCAGCAGGATTTGCTAAAAACTTACGACATGATATGTATGAAAAAATTCAAACATATTCATTTGCTAATATTGATGAATTTTCTACAGCTTCTTTAGTTACACGTATGACAACTGATGTCACAAATGTTCAATTGTCATTTCAAATGATTATAAGAATTGTTGTTAGAGCACCATTTATGTTGGTTTTTGCCTTCATTATGGCAATGATTATCAATTGGCAAATTGGCTTAATCTTTTTAGTGGCAATACCATTTTTAGGTGTGACATTAATTGCTTTAATGAGTCGATCATTTAAGCCATTTTCTAAATTGTTTAAACAATATGATGTTATTAATCGTGATGTAGAAGAAAACTTGATAGGAATTAGAACAGTTAAAAGTTTTGTTAAAGAAGAAGATGAATTTAAGAAATTTTCTAAAGATAGTGGAATATTAACAAACTTTGCCTGTAAAGCTGAACAAGTTTTAGCATGGAATATGCCAATCGTTCAATTTACAGTCTATGCTTGTTTACTTGCATTAGCTTGGCTTGGGGCTTCAAATATTGTTAAAGGTTTTGAGTCAAACGGACAAACACTTTATATGACAACTGGTGAATTAACTTCATATTTTAGCTATGTAATGCAAATTCTAATGAGTTTGATGATGATTTCTAATATCTTTGTAATGATTACAATGTCTTTAACATCAGCTAGACGTATAGTTGAGGTATTAAAAGTCATTCCAGATATTAAGAACCCAGAAAATCCTAAATTTGAAGTTAAAAATGGGGATATTGATTTTGATGAAGTTAATTTTAAATACAACCCTAATGCGCAAATTTATAATTTAACTGATTGTAATGTTCACATTAAATCTGGTCAAGTAGTTGGTATTATTGGTGGTACAGGTAGTGGTAAATCTAGTTTTGTTCAATTAATACCTCGTCTTTATGATACAACTTTAGGTAGTGTTAAAGTTGGTGGTGAAGATGTACGTAAATATGATATTGAAACCTTACGTAATAGTGTAGCTTATGTATTGCAAAAGAATATTTTATTCACAGGCACAATCAAAGATAACCTAAAATGGGGTAATGAAAATGCTACTGATGAAGATTTAATTAGGGTTACTAAACAAGCTTCAGCTTATGATTTCATTATGGATTTCCCAGGTGGATTTGACTACGATTTAGGTCAAGGTGGTGTCAACGTTTCTGGTGGTCAAAAACAAAGATTATGTATCGCAAGAGCATTATTAAAAAACCCTAAAATTTTAATATTAGATGATTCTACTAGTGCTGTAGATACTAAAACAGATGCTAATATTAGACAATCATTAAAAGAAACTGCACCAGAAGTTACTAAAATTATCATTTCGCAAAGAGTTTCTTCAGTAGAAGATTCAGATTTAATTTTGGTATTTGATGATGGAAAGATTATCGCTAGCGGTAAGCATGAAGAATTATTAAAAACATGTCCTATTTATAATGAAATTAATGAATTACAAACAAAAGGTAGTGGTGAGGAGGTAGGCTCTAATGAATAAGAATATTAATAGTAAAACAGGAGCAATTAAAACTCTAATCCCATATATTTGGCGGCATTATAAAATTCAAATTATTATAGTTTTAATTTGTATTTTAATTGCATGTGCTGCTAGTATGGTTTCTACTTTCTTTATCTCTATTTTAATAGATGATTATATTGAACCTAATACTAATTGGTTAAATGGCATATCAGGTGGGACAAACTTAGGTAATCCTAATTGGGATATGACAGAAAAATTCTTACCAACATTAATACTATTTGGCTCAATCTATTTTGCCGGGGTTATTAGTTCATTAATCTATTCAAAATTGATGGTTGTTATTACTCAAGGTAGTTTAAAAAACATTCGTGATGATTTATTTAAACATATGGAAAGCCTACCTGTTAGTTTCTTTGATTGGAATACACATGGTAATATTATGTCATATTACACAAACGATGTTGAAGCTATGCGTCAAATGATAAGTCAAAGCGTTCCACAATTATTAAATGGTGTAATCACAGTTGTTGGCGTATTTTGTTTAATGGTATATTATTCTTGGTTATTAACTATAGCTGTTTTATTTGTTTTAGTAGTAATGATAGTAGTAATTAAGACTATCGGTGTAAGAAGTACTAAATATTTTATCGAAAAACAAAGAAAATTAGGCTCTACAAACGGCTATATTGAAGAAATGTTAGAAGGACAAAAAGTTGTTAAAGTTTTCTGTCATGAAGAAAAAGCAATTAAAGATTTTGATATAATAAATACTAAACTAGAAATTGCCGATCGTAATGCTAATATATTCGCTTCAATTTTGATGCCAATAATGAACAATATTGGTTTTGCAACCTATGCAATTATGGCCTTACTTGGTGGTGTATTAATTACCAATAAAGTTAATTGTTCTTTTGCAGCCATGGCAGCTAATGGTTCAGGCGTTATAACTGCAGGTATCTTAGTTTCCTTTATTATGTATACAAGATCATTCATAAACCCAATTGCCCAAGCATCTAACCAAATGAATAGTATAGCAATGGGTTTAGCTGGTGCACAAAGAGTATTTGAATTAATGGAAAGACCAAGTGAAGTTGATGAAGGATATGTAACTTTAGTTAAAGGTCATGAAGAAAATGGAACTTATGTTGAAACAGATAATGAAAATGATCTATGGTTATGGCGTCATCCACATCATGACGGAAGTGTAACATATCAACCTTTAAAAGGTGATGTTAGATTTTATGATGTAGATTTTGCTTATAAACCTGAAAAAGTTATATTACATAATGTTTCTTTATATGCAAAACCTGGTCAAAAAATAGCCTTTGTAGGTGCAACCGGAGCAGGTAAAACTACTATTACTAACTTAATTAATCGTTTTTACGATATTGCTGATGGTAAAATACGTTATGATGATATCAACATTAACAAAATCAAAAAAGCTGATTTACGTAAATCTTTAGGTATGGTTTTACAAGATACTAACTTATTTACAGGTACTATAGCTGATAATATTCGTTATGGTAAACCAGATGCAACAATGGAAGAAGTAATAGCTGCAGCTAAATTAGCTAATGCAGATTCATTTATTCAACATTTAGAAAAAGGTTATGATACATATATAACTAATAATGGTGAAGGTTTATCACAAGGTGAAAGACAATTATTATCAATCGCAAGAGCCGCAATTACAAATCCTCCTGTGCTTATTCTAGATGAAGCTACCTCATCAATTGATACTAGAACTGAAAAAATCATTCAAAGTGCAATGGATGAATTAATGAAGGGTAGAACAGTATTTGTAATAGCTCATAGATTGTCAACTGTTAGAAATAGTGATGCTATTATGGTACTTGAACATGGTAGAATAATTGAACGTGGTACTCATGAAGAATTAATTGCTCAAAAAGGTGAATATTATCAATTATATACGGGAGCATTCGAATTAGAATAAAACAAAAAACTATGAAGTTAAATAAAGCTTTATAGTTTTTTATTTTATCGTTTCAATCTTGTAATTAAGCTAAAAATAAAGTAACATATAAATAGAAATAAACGCTATTTAAATATAGGGATGATAAGATGAGATTAATTAATAGGATAGGAATAGTTAAATTTATTATTTTTATTGCTTTAGTATTATTATTTACTAAATTAATAATAACCTGTGTAAATGTAAAATTAGCAATTAATAATATTGAACCTAATCAAGAGGTAGAATCTGTCGTAATATATACCATTTTCGCTGGTTTTTCTATAGCTTTAGTTTTAGCTTTAATCATTTCCCTAACTGTTTTTGTTGGTATAATTTTAATTATATTTTTAGCTATTATTTGCATAAAATTAATTAAAACAAGAAACAAAAAAGAAGAAATGTTAGGACAATTAATTCTTTAAATAAATCATAAAAATAACTAGTGATTTTAATTTTAGTTTAAGCTAGTTATTTTTTATATTATAAGCTTGAAAAAAAGGACATTTTAGAGTAAAATCATTACTAGAAGTCATCTCTATAAGGGGGTTAATATAAATGATATTTGACGATTTAGATGTTGGCATCTCATCTAGACCGATTATTAAAGTAATTGGTGTAGGTGGAGCTGGTGGAAACGCCGTTGACAGAATGATTGAAAACGATGTTAGAGGCGTTGAATTTATAGCATGTAACACTGATGCTCAAGACTTAAGAGAATCAAGAGCAGAAGTTAGAGTCTTACTAGGCAAACAAACTACAAATGGACTTGGGGCTGGTGCTGTTCCTGAAGTTGGCAAAAAAGCAGCGTTAGAATCAATTGAAGACATTAAAACAGTCATAAAAGGTGCACAAATGGTTTTCATCACTGCAGGTATGGGTGGTGGAACAGGTACAGGTGCTGCACCTATTATAGCTAAAGTAGCAAAAGATTTAGGCTGTTTAACTGTTGGGATTGTAACAAAACCTTTTTTATTTGAAGGACCAGAGCGTATGCAAAGAGCAGTTGCAGGTTTACAAGAATTAAAACCATATGTAGATACATTAATCGTTATTCCTAATGAAAGATTAAGAACTATTGTTGATGTTTCAACTCCTATTCTTGAAGCTTTTAGAGAAGCTGATAACGTATTACGTCAAGGTGTACAAGGTATAGCTGAACTTATTTCTGTTCCAGGCTTAATTAATGTCGATTTTGCCGATGTAAGAACAGTAATGAAAGATAAAGGTACAGCCTTAATGGGTATTGGTACCGGAAAAGGACCTAACCGAGCAGTTGAAGCAGCAAGAAGAGCTATTCATTCAAATTTATTAGAAGTTAGTATTGATGGTGCTACTAATGCGATTGTTAATATTTCGGCTAGTCAATCTTTAACTTTAGTTGAAACAGAAAAAGCTATAGCTGAAATTAGAAATAATTGTGATAAAGATTTATCTATAATTTATGGTACAGCTATTAATAATGACTTAGATGATGAATTGATAGTTACAGTTATTGCTACTGGATATGAATTAAAGGCTAAAGAAAGTGGTATTGATGATATTGCTACGGAAATCTTCCAAAATATTAGTCAAGAAAATATAAACTACAAACCATTAGAAGAATTAAAAGACGAAGAAGAGGAAGAAGACGAGCCATTATTCTTAAATAAAAAAGAAGAAAAGAAACGTCTAAAAGAAGAAAAAAAGAAAGAAAAAACTAGAGAATTACCTTCATGGCTTAAAAAAAGAAACTGATTTTTCAGTTTCTTTTTTCTTTATTATTTTTTATTTTATTTAAAGTCCTATCTAATATTAATTTTTGTTTTAAAAGAATATTAGTACTCTTACTGATATTTTTAACTCTTTCTTTTTGATATTGTTTCTTTATTTTTTTCTTCAAATAATTATTTTTAGTTTTAGTATAATTATATTTGTTTTTACTAATCTTTTGGTTAGTTTTAATTTCATCTATTTGTTTATTACAATTATTAGGAATAGAATTATTATCTAAATTTAATCTAATTTTATAATTTTCTAATGTCATATTATTAGCTTTGACTTCATTTTTATAATTAGTTTTAATTTTTTCTAAATCATTATTAAAATTATTATTTTTAATTTTAACAAGTCGCTTATAATTACTTCTCGTATTAGAAATGTTATTAGTAATTGAATATAAAATAGAAGTATAAGTTTTTCTGATAACATCTTGTTCTTTATTGCACTTAGCTAGCTTACATTTATGCTTAAATAATAATTCGTTATATTCATCATTATAAGTACTTTCTAAGTTAGTATTTT
>CASEZJ010000021.1 GCA_949292525.1 uncultured bacterium
CATTTCAGTCAATTATATTATGATTTAATTTTTAGCACCATTAAAACAAAAAAGGGCTTTCATTAAATGAAAGCAGTTTTACTATTTATGATAATTCTCATTATTTAATATTTTAAATGCGCGATATATTTGTTCTAAGAGTATAACTCTAGCAAATTTATGCGTAAAAGTCATCTTGGAAAACGATAAAATAAAATTACTTTTTTCTAATACTTTTTTAGCTAATCCTAAGGAACCACCAATAATAAAACAAATATTTATACTAGAAAAACTATAAATATCATTTATTTTACTAGCAAATTCTACACTATCTAACATTTTACCATGCTCATCACAGCATATAACATAGCTATTACTTGGGATCTTTTTAATTATTTCTTCGCCCTCTTCTTTTTTTACCTTTTCATAATCATTTATTATACTTTTATCTGGTAATTCTATAATCTTTAATTCACAGTATTTACTAAGTCTTTTTACATACTCATTAACAGCATCTTTTAAATAGCTTTCCTTAATAGTACCTAAAGCAATAATTGTCACCTTCATAATTTTACTTCCTCAATATCAGTAGGTAGCGTCATAACAAGGTTAATGTTTTTATTATCTACACCAAGTTTTAAAAAAATTCTCTCATATGTCATTTTAACGATTTCCCGTAAATTACATTCTTGGGAAATATGGGCACAAAATATATACTTTGTTTTATCACCAACTATATTTGCTAGAGTATATATGCTATCAGCATTAGATAAATGACCATAGTCAGATAAAATCCTTCTTTTTAAGATATAAGGCCTGTCAGAATTCATTAATATTTCTGGATCATGATTAGTTTCAAAAATATAACAATCACAGTTTTTAATCAGTTTAACTACATCTTGATGAACATAACCTGTATCAGTTAAATATACTATTTTTTTATTATTATCATTGAATAAATATCCAACCGGTTCATTTGCGTCATGAAATGCCATAAGTGGGGTAATAACAACGTTATTTACTGTAATTTTTGCATAATTATTACCAGTTTTTTCAATTATTATAAAGCGTTCTTTATTATCTTGATAATAAGCTTCAAACCCATTTAAATAATTAATTAACCCATTTAATGTGCCTCTAGTTAAATAAATCAAAGCCTTAGAATATTTCAATAAAACCATTAAACCTGCAATGTGGTCTTTATGCTCATGGGTTAAAAAAATATAATCGAGATTTAAAACGCTCTCCCCAATCTTATTTAAACGTAATTCTATTTGTTTTTTCGATATACCTGCATCAATTAAACATTTAAAAGTTGCTGTGCTAATATATGTTGAATTACCAGTTGAACCACTTGCTAATATCTTAACTATCAATGCTATCACCTTGAAAGATTATAACATTATTATTTTATTATGCAATAAATATTATCTAAATATCTAATATATTTAAAAATAGCCTTTTAAAAGACATTTTAGTCGGAAAACCACTATGTAAAAATAGATATTTTATATTGATTTTAAACTTGAAAAATGCTATCATATAAAACGCTAAAGTTTTTTAGAAAAGGAGTATTTTAAATGTCTAAATTAAAGATAAATGGGAAAAGACTTCTAACCCTAGGTTTTATTCCTGTTCTTGCTATAACTATGACTTCTTGTTCACAAAATAAACTAGATGCACTTGATACTAATGCTAATTATTTAACTGTTGGTAATTATAGTGTAACAACTGGTGAGGTTTGGAATAATCTTAAATGGGACGCGGCAAACTTGTTTACTGAATATAAGGAAGAAGTCGTTCTTCAAGATAAAATTAATCAAATAAAAGAAGTTTTAGCTGATAAAAATAATGAAAATTACGAAAACTATGTATCAAGCTTACAAAACTACATCATTGAAGATGTTTATGATTTTAGTTATTCTACTGAAGGTCATGAAGACGAAATAGAAGATTTATTACCTACAACTAGAGAACAAAATATCAAGGAATATGCTGATACTACTTATGTTAATTATAGGGTTGATATGACTAGAGACGCTATTTGCACTGCTCTAAGGGATGAAAATTATGATGCTTTAGAGCCACTATATTATATTTATTATCATGATTTAGCTAGTCGTTTATTTGCTGAAGACAAATTAAACAAAGAAATTGAAGAGGCAGATGCAAAAGCTAATGGTGAAGATAATGTTGGTTATTTCTCTAAATCTGATATCGTAAATAAATATGAAGAAGAATATTATAATCAAGGTGATATTGATATCATAATGATTAGATTTTCTTCTGAGGATGAAATGAATAACACATTAAGATCATTTGGAATCTATGTACATGATGAAAAATTCTACTATCTTACAGATACACCTGAATCTTATACTGAATATGTACAATATTATGAAGATTTTGATTTTGAAGATGCTAACACTAATGAATATTTTGATTTAGATGCTTCATATGGTCACTCAATTATGCTTCAATTATATATTGCCATGTATAATTATATTTATTCATATCGTGAGGCTATTCCTAATATTAAGGAAAATAATTCTTC
This sequence comes from uncultured bacterium, assembly GCA_949292525.1. Taxonomy (GTDB): domain Bacteria; phylum Bacillota_I; class Bacilli_A; order Acholeplasmatales; family Anaeroplasmataceae; genus CALUXS01. The sequence continues at coordinate 2,534 of CASEZJ010000021.1, forward strand.
TTTATTTGAAAATAATAATATTATTGACCAAAGAAGTGTAACTAAAGAGTTAATAGATTTCTATAATACTAATAATTTAGTTTATGATGCTGATAGTGATGATGCTAGATTAGCTCAAATTGTAGCTGGTGCTAAATCAGAATCAGATGAATATATTACTTATACTGCTGAAGAATTATATGATTTAAATAATAGTATTTATACTTATGCTTATGAAACATTACAAACTCCAACTGAAAATGTTTTATATGATAATACTAATGATCGTTATTCAAACACAAATAGTGTTTATGCTGATGGTAATTATCAATATATGTTATTTAAAATTGACCAAAATCTAACTGATAATGATGTTAGAAGAGTTGATGGCGATAATACATATTATTATAATTTAGATCTATCAACAAATGAAAAATATGCATTATTAACTCAAGATAATTATGCTAACTTATTAACTGATATTAAATCTGATTTGTTTGTAGAAGATTTAACTGAAAGCTATATAACTGATTATTTAAATGAAGAATTAGCTAAAGTCGAAGTTAATATTTACGATCAAGCTGTTGAAATTTCTTATTCTGTTAATAATTCAGATTATAATAAGACTTTAGGTAAAGCGCCTAATAATAATACTGTAGCTAAGTTTACCTATAATGATAGAACAGTTAATGCAAATTTAACTAATGCTGAAAAAACTGGTCTATGGGATGTTTTAGAATATCGTGATGGGGTTACTGCAGCCGCTAATATTATTGCAAATAAAATGGCTAAAGATACTGAAGAATATAAAAATATACCTAGTGAGATCGTAGATAATTTCTATAGTACTATTGAATATTTACTTGCTACTTTCGCTAATGATGGCTTATCATCAAGCGGTTATCCTGCTTCTATTGGTAAATATAATTTCTTAATGTTATATTATCATACAGCTAATGTTGATGATATAGTAAATAACGTAATGAAAGTTTCTTATGTAAACCAAATCGTTTTAACTGATTATAGTTCTGATGCAGTTATTAATTTCTTTAATAATTTCTCTACTAAAGCTTATGACAATTACTTCAACATTACTGCTCAAAGATTAAGTGTCTACCTTGATATAAATGAAGATACAGAACCTGATGATATTGCAAATTGGCAAAACAATAACGTTCAATTCAATGGCAAAACTATGACTTATGGTGATGTTGCTAAAGAATTGATTAATACTATTTATAAACTAATTGAATCAAGTTCTGAATCACATGTTGATGCTTTAACTGCTATTGTTGAAGACTATAATTCAGCTAGTCGTTATAATCCACATGAAGGTGGACAATTCGATAATGAAGATGGTTATTATGATCCAATCGGTTCTGAATGGGACTTCTCAGCATTCAAAAAATTAGGCTTTGCAATTAGTACTGAAGAAATAAGTGTTACTAATTCTTCTACTGATGTTGATGTAGCTTTAAAGGATGGTTTATATAACATTTATAATAGTCCTGATTTCGTATTAGATTTAAATGGTAATTATAATTATCCTAATGCCTACTTACCTGATGTTGAAACTAGTTGTGTTGAAGCCCTAGATTCATATAACTACTTCGTAGTAACTGCAGCTAGTGGTCCTACTTCTGCTAAATATGAAGCTAGTGATGACACTTTAGGTTTATATGAAGAATTATATTATATCTATAATGAACAATTAATTAAAATTGATAATGTTTATAATACAAATGATACTTTAAATTATAACCAAATTAAGGCTTACTTACTTGAATATTTAGAATCTCAAACTTCTAATTTGTTACCAAGTGATATCTCTGATAGTATAACTAATTATCTATCTCCTGTCTTAACTCGTTTCCAAGAAAGTGGTACGCAATATTTAATCATTATTAATTATATTTGTAATGGCGATTTAACTAAATTAACTTATGGTGAATTAAGCTCATATGATAATGTTAGATTAGAAGAAATCTTAACAATCAACAAAGATGCTGCTGATGAATATGTTGATTATGGCGAAAATGCTGACAAATATGATAACTTCTATGGTTGGTGGGACGATTTATCTACCCTATTAAGTGGAGGTAATAACTAATGAAAATGCTTAAAAAAGGTTTGATCTTATCTTTAACTGGGGTTTTTGCTTTAACATTAGCTTCATGTTCAAATAAAGAAGAAAGAAATCAAACTGTTCCTTACGGCACTATTAGTGATACTGTTGTTGCTAGTGCTGGCGATATTAATTTAACTCAAAAAGAATTATATAATCGTTTAAAATATAATTATGGTTCTACTGTTTTCACCAATAAATTAAATCACCTTATATACGCTGAAGAATATGAAAACTTCAGCTATACTGGTGATGATAAACTAACTATTGATGAAGCTGTTGCTAGTGCTATTTATGGTTCTAGTGATGTTAATACATTAAAAACACTAACTGCTAAAGAAAAAGAGACTAGTATTGCTAAATATATTGATACAATGGCTAATCAAGGCTTTATATTAAATGCTAGTGAATTAGCTTTTGATGAAATTACTTCTTCTACTAAACATGTTTCATTCTCAAATTTAAGTGAAGCATTAATTGAAAATTACGCAACTGACATCATTAAAGAAGATGCTAATATAGCTTATCTTGAAACTATAGCTGATAGCGAATATCTTCCTGATGAAGATAATCCTGATAGTGAAGAAGAAAATAATTACTATATCGATGAAGATGCTCTTGAATCTGAATATAATTCTAATTTTAAAGAATATTATACAGCTCATGGTATAGTTTTACGTTTTAATAGCTTAAGTGAAGCTAAACGTATGATGGATTTAGTAAACTTTAGTGAAACAGATCTTCGTTCTAGTTATGTTAAGTTATATAATGCTTATTATTCATATAAAACTGAATTAACTACTAATAACATTAAAACTACTGAAGATACTACTTTTATTTATGATAAAGAAAACAATGATTTAACTAATAATTTCTCTGGTAATGTTAGTACTTTCTTTAAAGATAATTTAAATAATATTGACGGTTTAAAAACACCACGTAATATTGATGGCTCATATTATTTAATTTATCGTGAAGATTTAATCTATACTACAACTAATACTGAAGAAGTTGTAGAATATGCTGATTTAAATACCTTAGGTACTGATTTAGTTACTAAAATTAAGGCCGATTTAAGACAAAGTATCTTAGAAAATAATGCTTCTAGTGTAAGTTCTAAAGTATTTACTGACCGTATACTTGACGCAAATTTAAAGATATATGATCCATATCTAGAAAATTCATTTGCTAATTCTTATACTGATTATGAATATGTAACTACTATTGATAATAATTTGATTTTCTCTAGTGATCTTGGTGATTATTCTGTTAATGATTTTTATAAAGATTTAACATGTTATAATATTAATGAAACATTAATTACATTATTAGTTAACAAATTCTTATATCAAAATGAATATTCATATTTAGATGATAATGCTGAAACCGATTATCGAAAAACATTAGATGATAATATTAAAAACTTTAAAGACGGTAAAGCTAATTTATCTCAAGCTTATGGTGAAGCAAACTACCTATTCTACACTTATGGTTACTATACAGTAGATGAAGTTGTTCTTAACAGTATGGCTGGCCAAATTCAAGTTGCTTATTTAGCTGATTACATTTATGATTCATGGGCTACAAAACCTGAACTTAACGATGCTAATAGTGAATACTATAACAATGGTGAATATTATCAAGTTAACTATGATAAATTAAATATATTACATAACATTTTAAATAAAGCTTTAGAACTATATGGTGATAAAGAATACTTAGATTTAAATGTTGATCATATATTAATTTCTGTTGATAATAATGGTGATGGTGATCCTGATGATATGGATGATTTCCTAAGTTCATTAAATGCTGAACAAAAAGCTAATTTCCAAACCGCTCTAAATGAATTAGCTAAAGCTATCTTAACTGAAGCTGAAGCTATTAGTTCTCATACTAATATGGATAAACTTAACTACATAGTTGATGCATTTAATCGTAATTTACAATTACATGATGGCTCTACTTGGGATAAATATAAAACTTATAATTTCATCTTAACTGCTGAATCTTTAGGTGATGTTACAACAAGTTCTGTTACAAATTATGTTGAACCTTTCCAAGATTATTTAAAAGCTATCTACGCAAAAGCTATTGAAAATGAATTAGAAATTCCTGAAGATGATAAAAATGGAGTTTTCTATAGTGCTAATGGTGCTTTAACAAGTACTGATTTTAAAGGTATTAATTTTGATAGTGAAGAAACTTCTGATTTATGTCAAACTAATTATGGTTTCCATATGCTTAGTTTGAATTCATATGATGAAGAATCAACAAACACTTTAAATTTCGAATTCTTAGCTTCTTCTGATTCTGCACAAGACTATTATGAAATTGTTGTTGAAATAGATGAAGATGCTGAAATTGAAATTAAAACTGATACTTATAGTACTACTAAAGATAAACCTAGTGACAATCAATTATTAGTATATTATGTGCAATATACTGAAGGTGATGTTAATGGTTTTAGAACATCAATTGAAAATGATTTAAGTGATTTGTTAGATGATACTATTGCTAAATTCCAAACTGCTAATTTCCAAACTTATTTATTAATTCAAAGAATTGGAAATATTACTACTTCTAATGATTTAGTTGGTAACTTCAATTATGAATTCTATATGGATTATTTAGTAAATCAAATGGAAGAATATGAAGCAAATGACGATTATACAAATTGGTATGATGGTTCATTAAATTGGTCTAGATACTAAAAAATAAAACTGATTTAAAACTACTAGAAAGTAGAATTAAATCAGTTTTTTATTATTATTTATTTTTACATAATGAATAACGCCAATTAGTTACATATTTAATTGCGCTACTAGAATCACTTAAATCTATTTCAGCAATTGGTACATATCTATTACCATTATAATATGACCAATTTGTTGGATCAGCAAAAATAACTTCTTTTAAATTAGGACAATTCTTAAATATGTAATAAGGAATTGTTGCTGCTGGGTCCTTATATTCACCATATTCTAGATATTCACACGATGCTGGTATATAAAATGAGCTTATTGCTGTATTCATAAATGCACCTGTATAAATAGATTTTAATTGACTTTCTTCTAAAATAATAAACTCTTCTAAAGCCTCACAATTTTCAAATGCTCTTTCACCAATACTTAATACTGAATTTGGTAAATTAAATGTTTTAAGTGATTTACAATTAATAAAGGCTTCTGTTCCTAATGTTTCAAGTAAACTATTTTCAGCAAAATTAACTGTAGTTAAGAAACTTGAATCTTGGAATGTCCAACTACCTATTTTTTTAACTGATGCAGGTATATTTAATGTTACCATATCAAATGCACCAAATGCCTGATCTCCAATAATTTCGATGCCGTTTGGAATAGTTATGTTTTGAGCATAACTATAAACAAAGGCCATTTCTCCTATTTCTTTTACAGTGTCTTCACTCTATGGTTCTTTATTACATGATATTAAACATATCATCAATAATATAATGCTAAATATAGTTAATATTTTCTTCTTTATTTCCACCTCACATCGTTGGTATTCTAATATTAATGCAATTTAATTTCATCATGTATGTCAGCAATGTCTTGTATAATATCTTCACTCAATAGTTTTTTATTATATGCTTCTTTTAAATAATATATCTTTTTATCCTTTATAGCTAAAAAGTCATATCCAGATGGAAATGTTATTACAACATTGCCAAAAACTTCTTCATGAACTATTTGTGCGAAATCTCCTTGGGCAAATGACGTTACAATATAGCCATTAAAAACACCACAATATCTATAAAACCTTAATTTACTAGTAAAATTTACTGTTTCTTCTGTAAAAAGTCTTCCGCACGCAGCTGTAAATAAATTCATCGCATCAACTATTTCATCAACATTATCGGGTAAGGTGACGTCAACTACAAATTTTACATATAATGTGTCACCACGATCTAATATTTCACCGTTATAAGGCTTAGTATAATTCTTATCATAATATAGATTTTCTATTTCTTCAACATTAAAATACGGAACATCACTCTTAGTAACAACTTCTTTATATTCTCCTGTTATTACTAATGTACCAAAATCATAATTGATATTTGTTTCAGGATTATAATCAATATGACTTATATACTGAATGTATGGCGTTCTTTCTAATTCAGAATAAGGATCATAATTATCTTCTTCTACTTTTTTATTACATGATATTAAACATATCATTAATAATATAGTGCTAAATATAGTTAATATTTTCTTCATTATTTCCACCTCACATCGTTGGTTTTGTTGTTATTGCAGATCTAGCATTTAATCTGCCACCATAAATACAGTAATCTTCTAATTGCGGAACAATATCAACACTTTTACATATCATTTCTTTAACTTGTTGTGGCGTTCTATTTGGGTAACACCCCCAAATTAAAGCAGCACATCCAGTTACATATGGGGCAGATAATGATGTTCCACTATCTATTATATATGATCCTGGAATAGCACAATATATATTTTTTCCAGGTGCAAATATATCAACTGTATTTTTACCATAATTTGAACCATCTAATCCATTACCTGCATCCCAAATATTATCGTTTTCATCACTTGCGCCTACGGATATAACGTTATCTAAATTGTAGGAAGTAGGATAGTAAACTTCTTCATCTATGTTTACGCGAACATTACCGGCAGAAACAACAATTAAGCCATTAAAATTTGCCATAGATTGCTTAAATCCTAAACTATAATTATTGCTAGCAAAACTATAATTAACAAGTTTTAAACCTATTTCATTTGCATAATTAACAGCTCTTATCCTACTTTCGTCATCAGTTCCGTTTTGTAATGTATCTATCCTAATTGATACCAACTTTACATTTTGTGCTACACCTACCAAGCCAACAAAATTATTAGCTTCAGCAGCTATTACACTAGCAATCTTTGTCCCATGACCCATTTTATCATAAAGTGGATCATCATTAAAAACATTTGATGAAACTGATTTACATAAATCTATATCAATCATATTTTTTAAGTCTTCATGGTATCTATCAATTCCTGTATCAATTACCCCAACCTTAACTTCATAAGGATTTGTAGCTATATCCCAAGCTAATGGGAAATTGCACAATTCAAAACCATATTGTTTATTTGGATCATAGTCATTACCAATAGGATATATACTATTTGAGCTTATGTTACTAGTAGTATTAAAAGTAATGTCTTTATCCTCATATTTAACTAAACAGTTTGGTTCAACATAGTATATATCTTCACGAGATAACAATTTTTCAATAGCATAGTTTAAATCATACTTGTTATAAGTTTGTAGTTTCAACTTATATATTTGTCTAAAATTTTCATTACGATTCGCTTTATCATATGCTGATGTTAAACATTCAATCTCTTCACAATTAATTTCCGAAAAATCAGCTATCGAATATGAATAATTTTCATACTCTTTGTTAATAATAACTATGACCTCCTTAATATTTGCAATTTCATCATTTGAACTTAAATATATTTTTTTGTCTATTTTAGCAAAACTTGTTAAAAAAAGTAAAATACACAAAAAACCATAAAAAGCTATTATCTTCTTCATTTTTTTGTCACCTCCTTATTTATAAAATATAGCTTATTCTAAGTATATAATAGCATTTTAAAATATATAATCAAGCCCATTAAACCTTATAGGTTTAATTATTACATTGTTTTTTGTAAAATCTTTTGCTTTTTTGTTTTTTATATATCTGTGTTTTACTGCATCAAATATTTATTTTTTTATTTATGTTTAATTTATTATTTTGGTTTTTCTCTCGTTTTTTTGTAAACAAAATTATTTTTTTATATATAAAATTCCTCATAGGTTTCTAATGCCTATGAGGAATTTGTTTTATAAATTATTATATATTTTATCTAATTCTTCAATCATGCTTTCATCATCTACTGCTACTAGGGTATAGTTATTACCTTCTTTTACTACTAAAAAAGGATATACATATTGCGAATTAAATTCTTTCGTATCGTTTTTAGGGTGTAATATAGTATAAATATCTTCTTTATCAGTATATTTATCATAATAAGGTATAGTAGCAACTTGTTCAAAAATAACTTCCATGCCATAATTATCATTCATTATTATGTCATCTGTATTATTTTTATCTAAAAGCATATTAATTATTTCTTTGTTTTTTAATTTAATCATTATTCACCTTTAGGTTTATATAATTTAGCTTTTTCTAAAACTGGTATGTTTTCTGTATATTCTCCAGGATTGGTTTTAGCTAATTCATCACCTATAACTTGAAATTTAGAATCAATAGTATCTAAATACCATATTAAAAGTGCTTCAGCAGTTAATGGTCTTCTAGCTGAGCCATATTGTAATTGACCATGATGTGAAATTAAAATATGTTCTAAGATTAATGCTTCTTCAGTATTAGCATAGTTTAATTCATTGGCAACTTCATGAACTTTTAATGCACCTATTACTAAATGACCTAACATTTGACCATCTAAAGAAAATTCAGCATTTTGAGGATCAGTGAATTCAATAATTTTTCCTAAATCATGTAAAATTATCCCTGCATAAAGATAATCTTTATTTAAATATTTATATATTTTCAAAACACTTTTAGCCATTGTTAACATGCCTAATGTATGGTAAACTAAGCCACCTAAAAAGCTATGATGAATTCTTGTCCCGCCAGGATAGGTTAAAAAATCTACTAAATTGCGTGAAACTAAAGTGTTAGTTATATCATAAAGAATTTTATTATCGATAGCATTAATATATTTAAATAATTCTTCTTTTGCTTCATTATAAGTTAATTCTTTATGATTTAAAAATTCTCTTAATATATTATCTCTTTTTTCATCATTAAAAGAGCTTACATCATTGACTTTATCTAATATGTAACGTGTTCTTTGTCCTTCTTCAACTTTAACATTAAATTCATAAACATGATTTAATTTTAAGTTTTGACTAACATCCCTGGTTGTTTTAATATTATACATAACACCACTACTATTTTTAATTACTAAATTAACAAAATCATCATTCGTATTAGTAGTGCTTATTATGCCATATATAATCATTCTTTATTCCTCCTATAGATGTATATACCACGGTCTTTTAAGTTGATTTTCTTAATTGGATCATTTAATAGTTTAGAACCATCAAATATTAAATTAGCATTAGGACTTTTTAAAACAAAACGACCTCTTCTATTTTTTAAAACAATAAATAAATCACATTTCTTTTCTTTAAGTTCAAATACATAAGTTGTATCATTAGAATATTCAGTTAGATATTTAACTCTAAGTCTAATTTCATCCTCATTATCAAGTCGAAAAACATCATATTCCTTACGAATAACTATTAGGTCTCTAACCATTTGAACTAACGACTCATACGAGTCTTTACGAAGCCAATCAACACCATTAATATCATCACCAGAATTGTAGGAGTTTTCTACACCTTGTTTTGTGCGCATAAACTCTAAACCGCAATGAATAAACGGGGTTCCTTGAGCTAAAATTGTAAGACCTAATCCTAATTTTATAGCGATATATATATCACGTTCTTTAATGTCTCTAAAATTAGCCTTTATGAAATCATAAACAGTATAATTATCATGACATTCTATATAATTAATACTTTGATGTGGATACATAAAACGATAATTATCTAAAAATGATCCTGTTAAAATATGAAATAAATTATAACTATCTATGTTTTTACCTGTGATAAACCCTTGGTGGTCTCCCCATTGCGCGCCTTTAATATTATCTCTAAATACATCATTAAAAAAGGCGTAATTAGGCAATAATTTATTATTATTTGCTGATGGTCTCATATGAGAAGGCAAGGTATTAGGCATATCCCAACCTTCACCATATAGCATAATATTTGGTTCTATTTTTTTAAGTTTTTCTTCAACTTCTTTTAAGGTATTAATATCTAACAAGCCCATTAAATCAAATCGATAGCCACTAAAATGATATGTTTCAGTCATATATATTAAATTATCAATTATAAATTTAGAACACATCTTTCGTTCTGTTGCTAGATCATTACCACAACCTGATGTGTTAGTTAAATAACCATTATTAGTTCTAAAATAATAGCCTGGGACTAATATATCAAATGGGAATTTATTTACATCATTAACATGATTGAAGACAACATCCATATTTACTAATAATCCATATGCATGACATAAATCAATTAAAGAAATAAGCTCATTAATCCGACAATATGGATCATTAGGATTTGTTGAATAGGCACCCTTTGGCACAAAATATTGTAATGGGTTATATCCCCAATTATAATAACGCTCAGGATTTAAATCAGAGATACCATAAAAATCAAATATTGGCATCAATTGTAAATGGGTAATTCCTAGACTTGCAATATAATCAAGGCCTGCCATTTTACCATTTTTTGTCGTATGTCTATCTAGTAAAGCTTTAAATGTACCTTTATTTTGACAATCTACTTTGCTAGTTAAATCACGTACTGATGCTTCATAAATTATACTATCAACATAGCGACCTGAAAAATAGGGCTTTGAGTAAATAAAACTTTTAAATTTTTTAGGATCAACAACATAGTTAAAATTACCATTTGCATCACTAGCTATGCCGTATGGATCATTAACCACCCTAAATTCTTCTTCAAATATTCTAATTCGATAGCGGTATTTACTACCTTCATAATCCCCAAATAGAGTTACTTCATGTAAACCCTTACCTTTATGAATTAATCTTTCATTAATTAATTGACCATTTTTAGTAATAAGTTCTAATGCTAATTCTCTAGCTACCGGTGTCCAAACTCTAAAAGTTGTTTTTTCTTTCGCATACTTAATGCCAAGCGGACCATCGTAACTATAATATTCATCAAAACGATAGTCTCTTACAAAAGAGCCTGTAACAAGTAAAGTTTTAGCATTACCAAATGTTACATATATATCCTTAGTCATATCTAATATTTTATTAACTATTAGACTATATTTAAACCAAGTACTTTCTTCATAGCGACTTTCTACTTCTAAATGGTATGTTTCACCATTATCTTCTAAAATAAAATTATCTGTAATAGCAATACTTTTATCAACTAAAACAGTAATCCTATCCACGGCGTCTAAAAAAGCTCTATATAACAAATTTATCCCTCCAAACCATTTTATTATATCATAAATTAACAAATTTCATATCTTTTTTTTATTAAATTATGATATAATTTTTTCGGTGGTTAATATGTATTATATTAAAGAAAAAACAGAAAACATTATTATTATAAATAAGTCTAAATTTATTACTACTTTAATCCCTGTTTACAATCAAGAACAAGCAATTGAGGAACTCAAAAAAATAAAAAGCTTATATAATGATGCTACTCATAATTGTTATGCTTATATCATTGGTGATAATTCAGAAATTCAAAAGTGCTCAGATGATGGCGAACCACAAAAAACAGCTGGTTTTCCTATGCTTGATGCTTTAAAAAAGAAAAACATGACTAATGTTTTAGCTGTAGTCACAAGATACTTTGGTGGTATTTTACTAGGAGCATCTGGTCTTATTAGAGCTTATTCTACATCCGTTATTGAAGCATGTGATAAAGCAACGCTATATCAAAAAGCATTGTTGTTGCAATTTGATTTAGCTATTGATTATAAAGAATATAATCAAATTAATAAATTAAGTTATCTTAATATTAAAGATGCTGTTTTTAATAAAGATGTCGTTTTAAATATTGAAATTGATATAAAAGACAAGGAACGCCTTTTAAAAGATTTAAATAATATTTTAAAAGAAAATATAACTATTAATTTTAATACGACTTATAGTTTAAAAAAAATCCTTTAAAATAAGGATTTTTTTAAAAACCAAAAACTCGGTCTCCACAGTCACCTAAACCTGGGACTATATAACCTTTTTCGTTAAGCTTTTCATCTAAACTAGCTAAATATACATTAACTTCCGGATGAGTTTTATTTAACTTCGCCAAACCTTCAGGAGCTCCTACTAAACCTATAAAAGATATTTTATTAGCTCCTGCTTTTTTTAAGCTGTTAACAGCATCAATAGCTGAACCACCTGTAGCTAACATTGGGTCTAACACATAAACATTATAATCTTTTAAATCTGCTGGTAAACGATTATAGTAATCATGAGGCTCTAAGGTTGTTTCATCACGATACATTCCTAGAAAACCCGTTTTCGCAAATGGCACCATTTTTCTAAAACCTTCTAAAAAACCTAAACCAGCTCTTAAAATAACTACAAATAATATTTTTTCTGCCGGTTCATACCCTTTAGTTTTACTAACTGGTGTTTCTATATTTACTTCTTGTAGTTTTAAATCTTGAAAGATATAAGGACTCATTAATATTGCGATATCAGTTAATTCTTGATAAAATACTGCATTACAAGTTTCTTTATCTCTTACTATGCTTAATTTAATCTTAATTAATGGGTTGTCGATAATTTTATTCATTTTCTTCCTCTAAAGCTTTAATTTTATCTATTCTTCTTATATGGCGCTCATTATTAGAAAATTTAGTATTTAAGAATATGTCTACTATTTCTTTACAAGTAGCAAAATCAATCAAACATGCCCCTAAAGCTAATACATTAGCATCATTATGTTCGCGGGTTAAACGAGCAATTTCTGGTTTATCTACTAATGCGCATCTAATACCTTTAATTTTATTTGCACATATTGACATTCCTATTCCTGTAGTACACATAACAATAGCGTAGTCTGCTTCTTTGTTTATAACTTTGTTACAAGCTGGTATGCAGTAATCAGGGTAGTCACAACTTCCAGCTTCATAGGTGCCACAATCTATAACATTATGTCCTTCTTCAATTAAATATTCTTTTAATCTTGTTTTTAAAACTAAGGCACCATGATCACATGCTAGTGCTATATTCATGATAATCACCTTATCCTTTCTCTATGTTCATGTTTTTATTATTATAGCACTTATTTAAATAAATAAAAAGTTTTAATGCAAAATTAACTCGCATATGCTAAAATTAACTATGCATAAAGGTGGTAAATATGAAATATATTATTGATGAAAAAACAAATATTGAGGAAATAATAAACAAAATAGCCGATTATGATGAATTGTTTTTTAAAAACGGAATTTATGATTTAAAATTAAATTTTAAAGCTAATTATTTGCGGATAATCGGTGAAGATAAAAACAAGACTATTATTAAACATAACGATCATTATCATAAAATTATGGCTGATTTTAATGAATGTAACACTTTTAGAACAGCTACTGTAACCATATTAGGTGATAATTGTGTTATTGATAATTTGACTATCCTAAACACATGTGATTCAAAAACCTATGGTCAAGCTATCGCTTTAATGGTTTGTGGTAATAATTTTGTTTGCCGTAATTCAATAATAAAAGGTGAACAAGATACACTATTTACTGGGCCATTACCTAAAGATTTACAAATCCGTTATAAAGACTTTTTATTAGATTTGCCATTAAAGAGTAAAGAAAGTAAACAAACCTATCTAAATTGTCAAATTTATGGTGATGTTGATTTTATATTTGGTTGTGGTACCTGTCTTTTTAAAGAATGTGAAATCATTTGTTTGAATGATCACGGCTTTTTATCAGCTCCAAGTCATGAATTAGAACAAAAATATGGTTATTTATTTACTGATTGTAAAATTACAACAATAGATAAAAATGCCAAATTTTATTTAGCTAGACCATGGCGCGACTATGGTATGGCATATTTCATTAATTGTACATATGATAGTGGAATATTAGAAGTTGGATTTGATAAATGGAATGACACTTCTAGAGACAAAACCTGTCGTTTTTATGAATATAACCCTAAAAATTATCAACGCGCATATTTTGTAAAACAGTTAAATGAAGATGAAGCTTACAAATATGTAGACGATTTTCTTGATTATCTTTATAAATAGTCATCATGCGGTCGCTTATGGACAAATGTTGGTTGATTTTAACATAAAAGAGAGAATGGGGTATATCATAAGCCACTAGTCCTTTATCGGTCGCAAAAAGTAAAGTTGAATCGTTATACTCAATAATATCATGAATATAATTACTTTCTATCGGCACATCTGAAACGGCAGTGTACGGCACAGCCTTTATTCCTCTCTCCTCAGGAAAATATCGATAAAAATTCTTTAACTCTTTTCCTAACCAAACACGCCCTTTACTATCTGTAAAGCCTTTCATTAAAGAAAAATGTTCATCGTTCTTATGCAAAATCTTATAATAACCAGTTTTTATATCATAAAGCACAAGCCCTTGATTAACAATGTCTAATAACAATGTATTTGGATCTGCCGCAGCCATCATATGAATATAAGTTTTACGCAGATTCTCCACATAAGAACAACTCCTATCCTTCTTGAACACATACAAACCTTGCTTGGTAGCTACCCAAACATTCATTTGAGAATCCTCATGAATGCCAACAACAACAGACGAAGGAAAATAATCTCCTTCATATCGCTCTTGTAAATCAATAAATTTTTCCTGTATAGGGTCAAAAAGGACAATTCCGCTAAAAGTTCCTATCCAAAAAAGGCCATCTGATAATTGATTAATACTTACGATATCATTTGGCTGTTTGATTCCTTGGCTTGGCAAATGATAATAGTTTTTTATTTCATAACCATCCAATCGGTTCAATCCATTTTTAGTACCAATCCAAATATATCCTTGAGTATCTTGACAAATAGCTTTTACAGTACTATTGGA
>CASEZJ010000022.1 GCA_949292525.1 uncultured bacterium
ACAATTACAGGCAATCGTAGAAGTCATGCTCTTAATGCTACACGTCGTACATGGAAAGCTAATTTACAAACTGTACGTATTAAAGATGAAGATGGCAATATTAAGAAGGTAAAAATTTCTGCTAGAGCATTAAAAAAAGGTAATATTGAAAGAGCTTAAATCTCTATTATATAAAAAAAGCACGGCAAGTGCTTTTTTTATTTTCTGAAAAAAAGAGGATTTACTCCTCTTCATCTTCTCTTATTTGTTCTTCAATTTCTTCTTCTGTTGCATCTGCTATTTCAACTTTTACTTTCTCTATTCTTCTGCCTTCTACTTCAAAAATAGTAAAGGTTATTTTTTTAGCATAATCAACAAAACTATCTTCTTCATCATCATATTTAGTAAAGCGTGAAACATAGGTCATTTGAATACCAACTTTAGGTATTTCTATAATTTGTTAGGGATATCTTCAGGAGCTTGACCGATATTTAATTTATCAAATAAGTCTTCAACATAAAAATCCCCATCCACAATATATGTGTTTTCTGATTCTTGTTTGAAATATAAATCATCTGAACCGGCTTCATCGTGCTCATCATATATTTCGCCAACTAATTCTTCTAAGGCATCTTCCATTGTTACTAAGCCTAATGTATCACCTAGTTCACCAGAAACGATGGCTAAATGTGTTTTTTCTTTTTGTAAATAGGCAATCAAACTATCAACTTTCATAGCTGCAGATACATATTTAGCTGGTTTTATAATTTTATGCCAATCGTAATTTTCTTTGTTACTATAAGTCTTAAAGAAATCACGTTCATATAAAATACCTACAATATGATCTTTGTCGCCTTTATAAACTGGAATTCTTGAATATGAGCTTTCAAGTAGAAGTTTTTTTACTTCTCCTAAGGTTGAATCATATTCAACAGCAACCATTTCAATTCGTGGTAACATAATATCAAGAACGCTACGATCATTTAAATTTAAGACGTTCTTAATTAATCCAACTTCTTTATTTTCAATTTTGCCGTCTTTTTCCATGTTATTTAAAGCTATTTCTAATTCGTCTTCATTCATTGCATCATCAACCTTTTTACGAGTAAATGCTTTTTGCAATAATCTAAAGAACATGACTATTGGCCATAATATACAAGAAATAATATAAATAGGCCAGGCAATCTTTAAGGCTATTTTTTCACTATATTGCTTACCTATTGTCTTAGGCATAATTTCACCAAATATTAATAAAACAACAGTTACAATTAAAGTAGAAACTAACTCTAATATTCTTCCATCTATACCTAATTTAGTGAAAAAACCAACAGCTAAAGTTGAAGCAGCCGTATTAACAACATTATTACCAACTAAAATAGTAGTAATAGTTTTATCATATTGTTCACTTAACTGAATAGCTTTCTTAGCTCCGGCTCTTCTGTCATCAACAGCTAATCTCAATTTAACTAGTGATGAACTAGTAATAGCTGTTTCACTCATAGAAAAGAAAGCTGAACACATAATTAAAACGACAATTGCCGCAAATGTACCTACATCAAATGTAGATTGAGCTAATAATAGCGCCGACCTTTGTATTTCCAACTCACTTCACCTCAAATTATGCTCTACTATCATATTTGCCTGTTGCAGTAGAAACGATTATTGAATCGCCTTCATTAACAAACATAGGAACTTTAACTAATAATCCAGTTTCTACTATTGCATCTTTTAATGCATTAGTTTTTGTATCACCTTTTACTGCTGGATCACATTTAGTTACTTTTAATGTTACTTTATCAGGTAAATTAACGCCTAATATTTCACCTTCACAATATACTATTTCAACATTCATACCTTCAACAATGAACTTCATTTCATACTCTAAATTGTTTTTATCTATTTCTACTTGTTCATATGTTTCATTATTCATGAATACTAAAGCTGTACCTGAATCATAAATATATTGCATTTTTTGTTTATCGATCATTGCTTTTTCTACTTTTTCAGCTGCGTTAAAAGTATAATCAATAACTGCTCCATTACGCATATCGCGAAGTTTTGTTCTTACGAATGCTCCACCTTTTCCTGGTTTAACATGCATAAATTCTAATATTTGATAGATATGACCATCATATTTAATTGTCATACCATTTTTAAAATCATTACTTGATACCATATTTTCCTCCTATTTTTATCTCGGTAATTATAACATATCTTTATTCTTTTAGCAAATACGAAAGTGCTTCATAGTAACTGTTCTCATGTAATCCCATAATACATTTACTAGCAAGACTGCTTATATAATCAGTTTTACGAAAATCTTCTCTTGTATTTAGATCTGATAAATGAACTTCTACTATTTTACCTTTAAACATTTCTAAAGCATCATGAATAGCAATTGAAGTATGCGTATATGCCCCTGCATTTATAATCATTGCATCATAGTTTAGATGTTTTTGAATATATGTAACTATTTTCCCTTCACAATTGCTTTGATAAAAAGTTAATTTAGCCCTACCTTTACTAATTAATTTAAGTTTTTTATTTATAGTTTTTAAGGTTAGTGTGCCATAATGTTTTTTATCACGCTTTCCTAACATATTTAAATTAGGGCCATTAATTATTAATATCTTCATTTAAAACCTCAATTATATTGTCAACAGTTTCTTCTAATCCTTCATTATTAGTAAGGGTGATATCTGCAATAGCCTGGTATAAATTATTTCTTTTTTCAGCTAATTGGTAAATACTATTTTTTTTAAGCAATGGTCTAGTATTATCATTTAATAAACGGGCCTCTAATATTTTTAAATCAACCTTTAAAAAAATAACCTTACCTTTAAAACTACTTTTAGAATTATTTTCACATATTCCACCACCACAAGCTATAACTACATTTTCTAAACTATTAACTGATTCTAAAACCTTTGTTTCTATTTTTCGAAAATAAGTCTCGCCATCATCTTTAAAAATGTCATTAATTGTTTTACCTGTTCTAGCTTCAATAGCTTTATCCATATCAATAAACTTATAATTCATCTTTGTAGCTAAAACTTTAGCAACTGTAGTTTTACCACAACCTGGTAATCCGATAATAAATATTCTCATTTTTTCTCCATAAACTTTTCTAAATCACAAATCACATCTTTAGTTAACTTTTCATAGTTTGTAGCGTCATAAAAGACTGCCTTCGTTTGATTTTTAAACCAGGTTTTTTGTCTTTTTGCTAGATGTCTAGTATTTAGTTTAATATCTTCTTTTACCATATCTAAGCTAATTAAATTATTAAAATAAGGAATAAATTCTTTATACCCAATCGCATTAGGTAATACACCTCTTTGATATAAATCATAGGCTTCTTTTTCTAATCCCATTTTAAACATTTCTTCAACCCGAAGATTAATTCGCTCATATAATATTTCTCTTGGTATATCTAAATAAACAATATAACTATCATAAATAGTTACACTTTTATTGTTATAATTACTTAATTTATTTCCACTATAACAAGCTTCTAAAGCTCTTAATACTCTTTTACGATTGTTAGGATGTAAGTTTCTAGCACGATCTTCATCATGAATCTTTAATAACTCATATAATTCTTGATTAGAAAAATTAGCATAATTAGCCGCAAAATTCTCATCCCTTTTAGGAGCGACAAATTCATAATCATTTAAAATGGCATTGACATATAAGCCTGTCCCACCACATAAAATGGATAATTCTTCTTTATTAATTATATCCCTAGCTAATTTTTGACAAGTTGCAACATCAAAATTAGCTGTGGGTTCTAACACATCAACTAAATAATGTTTTACTTCCTTTAATTCAGCTTTTGTTGGCTTAGCTGAACCTATATTATAATCTTTATAAACGGCCACACTATCACAACTTATAATTACAGCCGCAAAATGTTTAGCAACAGCAATAGCCAACTTCGTTTTACCGCTAGCAGTTGGCCCGACAATAGCAATAACTTTTTTCATTAGGCTATCCTCACAAACATTTTCTCTAAATCTTTTTTACTAAAACTGATAATTGTTGGTCTCCCGTGTGGACAGTGGTAAGGATTTTCACATTGTTTTAAATCTTCTATTAATTTATATGCTTCATCTTTAGTAATATAATCATTAGCTCTAATACTTGATTTACAACTGATTTGTTTACATATTTGATCACGATAATCTAAAATATTAATCGGTTTGTTTTCTATCAAGCATTTTAATATTTCTCTAAATATATCTTCACTATCATCTTGGGCCCAAAGTGGAATTTGAAGAATGTTTATACCATCTTTTAATAATTCAAAAACAAAACCTAATCGTTTTAAATCATCTTTTTTAGTATCTAAATAGATTAATTCTTCCTTTGTAAATTCTAATTTCAAAGGTAACAATAAATTAGTAGTTAACATTTTAGGATTATTTAGTTCTTTGGCATAATATTCATATTTTATTCTTTCCGCACAAGCATGTTGATCTAAAATATATAAAGTATCAGCAGCTTCACAAATTATATATGTTTTTAGAAAAAAACCTATTACTTGTAAATTAGGTAGTTTTTGTTCATCTTTAAATAAGCTATAATCAGCCACATCTTCTTTAAAAATAAGACTCGGAAAATCAGGACTAATCTCACTTTTTTCTTGATCTTGATATTCTACTTTCTTTACTTGATTAATTTTAGTTAAACTGCTTTTAATTAATTTTTCAATAACAACAAACAATTGTTCAGGCTCAGCTATTTTAATTTCTTCTTTTTTAGGATGAATATTAACATCTATTAATAATGGTTCAATATTAATATAAATTATAATTATTGGATATTTATTAATCGGTAAATACCCTTTAAAAGCATTTAAAACAACATCATTTAAAGCATAATATTTAACATAACGATTATTAACGATATATGTCATTTGATTTTTACTAGAACGATATATATCTGGTTTTACATAATAAATCGTACCTGTAAATCCTGACTCCGCAAAATCTAGTTTTACAATTCTTTTTGAAGCTTCAAGACCATATATTTGTCCTACTAAGGCTGTCATATCGCCTTTACCATCAGTTTTAAATAATAATTTATCATCATTATAAAGAGTGAATAAAACATCAGGGCTACTTATAGCTAATTTATCTACTAAACTTGAAATAGCACCTAATTCTACATTGCTGCTTTTTAAATATTTAAGTCTAGCTGGTGTATTGTAAAATAATTTTTTTACTATGATAGTTGTTCCTACATTACTAGCTGTTTCAGCAAGACTGATTTGATTACCAAATTTATAAACTATATTATATGCTTTAGTGTCAGCAGTTTTAGATGTTAGTGAAACTTCACTAACACTAGCTATACTAGCTAGGGCCTCACCTCTAAATCCTAAAGTCTTAATTCTAAATAAATCATATTCATTAGCAACTTTAGAAGTAGCATGAGGTAAAAAACAAAGCTTTATATCTTCAAGGTCCATTCCCTGCCCATTATCTATAATTTTGATTTCTTCTAAGCCACCGTTTTTTAAATAGATGTTAATTTTAGTAGCTTTAGCATCTAAACTATTTTCTACTAATTCTTTAATAATATTTAAAGGTCTTTCAACAACTTCACCAGCCGCGATCATGTTGGCTAATTTAGTCGACATTTGTTTAATATTTCCCATTTTAGACCTCCTTTTTTAATTCATAAAGAACCATTAACGCTTCTTTTGGCGATAGGTCATCTGGGTTAATTGTTTTTAATTTTTTTACTACTTCTGGTTCTGTAGCTATTTCTTCACTAACTTCATTAAAATCAAATAATGTTGGCAAAGCTGCTTCTATTTTATTTTGTTCTTCTAAATTAGCTAATATTTCCTTAGCTCTTTTTATTAAAGGTTTAGGCATACCAGCAAGTAATGCTACATTAATACCATAACTTTTACTTGCATTACCATCTTTCACCTTATGTAAGAAAATTACTCCATCTTTTGTTTCAGTAGCATCAACATGAATATTTTTTAATCTTTTTAATTTGCCTTCTAAGGAAGTCAATTCATGATAATGGGTTGAAAAAAGAGTTACAGCTTTAACTTTTTGATGAATATATTCAATTATAGCTTGAGCTAAGGCCATGCCATCATAAGTAGATGTACCACGTCCGATTTCATCAAATAAAATAAGGGAATTATTAGTTGCATTAGTAAGAGCATAATTCGCTTCTTTCATTTCAACCATAAATGTAGATTCACCACTAGCTAAATCATCACTAGCACCAATTCTAGTAAAAATCTGATCAAAAATTTTAAGCTTAGCTTTAGAAGCCGGAACTAAAGACCCTATTTGGGCCATAACAATTAAAACAGCTAACATGCGCATATAAGTTGATTTACCACCCATATTAGGACCAGTGATAAGTAAAATGTCATAATCATTAACATAAACGTCATTAGCTACGTATTTTTCATTTAAAATAGTTTCTAAAACTGGATGTCTACCATTTACAATATCAATTTCTTTATCATTGAATTCAGGTTTTATATAATCATGTAAACTAGCTACTAAGGCCAATGCTATATAACAATCAATTTCAGAAATAATATTAGCTAGATATTGAAGACTAGGTATGTAATTAGCTACATAATCTTTAAGTTCTAAAAATAGATTATATTCTAAACGTTCGATTTTATCTTTAGCCGTTAATATTGTTTCTTCAAATTCTTTTAATTCAGTTGTAATGTAGCGTTCTGCATTAACTAATGTCTGTTTACGTTGATACCCTTCTATATCCCCTAAATTAAAACTTTGACCTTTACTTATTTCAATATAATAACCAAAGACTTTATTAAAACCAACTTTTAATGTTTTAACATTTAATTTATCTTTTTGAGCTTGTTCATATTTTTTTAACCATTCATGAGAATTTTTAGATATATCTATAAGTCTATCTAATTCTTCATTATAACCATATCTAATCATATTTCCTTCTTTAATTGTAAAAGGAGGATTATCAGCTAAACTTATATTTAGTTTATCATGAATTTCTTTATGAACATCGATATTTAAGGCTAAATTTTTAAGCAATTCATTTTGACTAGAATTTAAAGTTTCTTTAATTAAAGGAATCTTACTTAAAGTGTTTTTTAGTTGAACTAAATCCTTAGCATTAATACTGCCACATGAAAGTTTACCTATAATACGTTCTAAATCATAAACGCCATTTAAAGCTTGTCTAATTTCTTCTCTAATTATATATTCATCTTTAAACGCTATTATATAATTTTGCCGATTTTTGATTTTATTAACATCTAATAAAGGTCTTAATAACCACCTTTTTAACATCCTTCCACCGGCTGCAGTTTCAGTCTTATCTAATACATTTAATAAACTACCTTCTTTAGTATGATTCCTAAATGTTTCTACTAATTCTAAATTTGAAATAGTAAAATTATCTAATTTTAAATAATCTTTTTCTTCGTAAAATTCTACTTTTTGTAGATGCTTTAAATCGCTTTTTTGCGTATCAATCGCATAATTAAATAAAATAGCTAATGTCTTTTTATAAGCCTCATTAATGCCTGTGACTATATTTGAAAGATAGTTTTTTAAAGTTGTGTTATCACAATAGCTAATAACAAAATTATGTTCTTTTAAGAAACGATTTAATAATATATTATCAGCATTTTCTAAGACAATTTCTTTAACCTTTAAATTGTTTAGTAATAATAATAAATCAGTTTTATCATTAGCTAAAGTTAAGTAACATTGCCCGGTTGATATATCGGCATAGGCAATGATATAAATCTTATTAACTAAACTAATTGCCGCAATGTAATTATTAGAATTACCACTTAAAAAATTGGCATCAACCGTACCAGGTGTTAAAATTTTAATTACTCCTCTTTTGACAATACCTGTTGCATCTTTAGGATCTTCAATTTGTTCAACTATAACAACTTTATAACCATTTTCTAATAATTTAGCTGCATAATTTTGGTATGCGTGATAAGGAATACCACACATAGGAACTCTTTCTTTGACACCAGCATCTTTACCAGTTAAAGCTATTTCTAAAACTTTAGCGGCACAAATAGCATCATCGAAAAACATTTCATAAAAATCGCCTAATCTAAAAAAGACTATAGAATCCATATAGTCTTTTTTAATATCTAAATATTGTCTGATCATGGGAGTATAGTTATTACTATCTAATATCTCCATCATATCAATCCTTTATTATTTATTTTCGCCAAATTTGTCTCTTATATCATGTACAAAATTAGATATAACTTCAGTTATTTTATAGAAGAAATTATTTTTATCTGGATTATCATTAAATCCATAAATAATTCCGACTACTAACCATGCAGCAACTAATAATACAACAACTACTAAAAGAGTTTTCAAAATTGTACCAACAAGTTTTCTATTTGATTCACTTCTTTTAATTGCGTTCTCTCTAACTTTTAATTTATATTCTTGAAGACGCATAGTTTGATCAAAGTATACTGGATCACAACCATTTGCAAAACCTGTACGTAATGCTTGGTTCATTTTTGTTCTATTTTTTATTAATTGATTTTTTTCAATTTTAGCTTGTTTTTTTAAAGCTTTCTTAGCATTTTTTTCTTCAACTTTGTTGTTAACTACTACTTGTCTGTTACTGGGAGATTCAACTGGAACAGATGTTGGAACTCCTCCCTCAGTCATAATGACAATATTAGCTGGAACAGTTTCTTCAACTTGTGAAGGTGCAGTTTGATTAGCCGGAATCACTTGGGCAGGAATAACAAAGCGTGTACCATTTCCACTTGGAACTTCTTCAGTTGGTACTTCTTCTACTATACCTAGCTTTTTATTTTTTTTAGCTAGTCTGGCAGCCTTCATATTTTGATTTCTTTCTTTTTGAGTTAATCTCTTTTTCTTTGGCTTTTCTTCAGCAACTACTTCTTCAGTAACTGCTTCTTCAACTACTGGTGTAGGTTCCTCTTCTGGTTTTTCTACAACTTGAGGAACAACAGCCACATTAGTAGCAAAATTAGGTAAATTACAAGGATATGGAACAGCAATAAATTGTGGTTGAGCAACATATGGAACTTTATTTACAAGTTCAGCATTTGCAGCTTCAATATTTTTCTTTAAAGTTAAATAATCTGAATTAGTCATTACATTAGCTACTTTAGATTCAAACTTTGGTGATACTTGTTCATCAAAATTATTATATTGATATGTTACTAAATTAGGAGTTTCTTCTACCTTAACTTCAGCAGGAACTGGTTCTTTACTTTCATTATTGTAAATGTTAATAACTGGAGCTGGAGCTGGTTCTTTTGGTTGAGTTAAAATCGGTCTAACTTCTTTAATAACATCAATTAAGCATTTAGTTACTAATTCTATAATTTCTGTCTTGTCATATTGCTTTTCAACAACAACTTCTTTTACAACTGGTTCTTCTTTAACAGGTTCAACTGTTTTTTCTCCTTCTACTTTTTCTTCAACAACCTTAGTTTCTTCAACTTTTTCTTCTATAACTTCAGGTTCTTTAACTTTCTCTTCAACAACCACTTGTTCTTCTTTAACAGGTTCTACTACTTTAACTTCTTCAACAACTTGAACAGGTTCTTCAACTTTAACGTCAGAAACTCCGTCTTCTTCTTTAACAAATTCTTCAATTTCTTCAACTTCCATTACATATGCTAAATCAAAGACGAATCCATCCCCTAAATCAGTTGCATATTTTAAACGTGGTCTAGTATCAAACTTAGCTTTATCTACTTCATTTAATAAATAAGCAATTAAATCTTCTTTTTTCAAATCAACAGACACTTTAATGCCATTTTGTTTAGCAACTCTTTGAAGGTTAATAATAGGTAATTTATCTAATTTTTCCTTCATTTCAACTGTTAATTTATGTTGTTTACGTAAGCCTTCTTCAATAAGAACTTGCATTTCATCTCTTTTTAGACGTTTAGGAATAGAAATATCATATTTTTTACCTAAATCTCTAATATCTTGACTTGTAGCACTCTTACGCATTACATTGACGATTGTTTCTTTTCTAATACCATCAAAGTCTTTATTAAAATCATAAAATAAAGGTAATACTAAATTTTCAAATGTATCAAAATCTTCATATGGTAAAGCAACAATATTTAAAAGGTTTGTTACTTGTTCATCTGATAGATTAAGAAGACCAGCATTCATTAAAATAACTTTAAATAGATTTTGTTTATATACAACATCCATACCATCTTCTTTAACAAGTCTATAAAATGATTGTAGTTGATATTCACTAAAATCAGGATAAAAACGTAAGCGATACATCATTTCATCGCTTAAATTAAGCGTTTTTGCCACAACAACCTTGCTGTTTAAAACCCCTCTTAAGGCTGCTGTATTTAAAACTCTAGGTAATTTTAAATTAATACTATTAAAATATTCAACGATTTGACTTGCTGCTAAATTAGCTAGTTTATCAACAACCTCAGTTAAGTTCATCTCTTTATCATTTAGAACCATTAAATCATCTTGTAGTCTAACTTCCATATTTTCAACTCCCTTTTGTTATCTTCTTATGTTAATTATAAACAAAAAAAGAAAAAAACACAACAAAAATCTTACAATTAAAGTGTTTTTTTAGAATTAAATTAAATCGTTTTCTAAAATTTTTGTTATTTCTTTTTCTAAAATTCCTAAGTTATTTTTTAAATTATCTAATAATTCATAATATTCTTGAACAAAAGGAAGTGACAAGAGCTTGTTTGTCACAAGCTCTAAATCATTTTCATATTCTTTTATATTTTTTAAATTACCTTTTACTTTAGCCGAAATTAGGCTTTTTTTAATTTTGTTTAAATCATTATTCAAAGCTATAAACATTTGATTGTTTTTGAAATAATTTGCTAGTTCTTTTAATCTTTGGTAATCAGGATCAAGACTTAATTTGTCTAATAGATTATTCATTAACTAGTTCTCCTAAGGCAAACCATGTTTTACCCTCTGTTATTTTTACATTAACAATTTTACCGATTAAACTTAAGTCATTAGACGGAAAATGAACTAGTTTTAAGTTTTCTGAATAACCACATAAATTATTCTTATTATTTTTACTTACACCATCAACTAGAACTTTTACCACTTGGCCTTCAAAACGTTTATTACCTTCTAAATAATATTTATCAACTAAAACATTTAATCTATCTAATCTTTGATGTTTTTCTTCTTCTGTTATTTCATCGATCATTTTAGCAGCTGGTGTTCCTTCTCTTTTTGAATAGATAAAGGTAAATGCGCCTTCAAATTTAACTTCATCAACTAATTTTAAAGTGTTTATAAATTGTTCTTCTGTTTCGTTTGGGAAGCCTACAATAATATCAGTTGTAATAGAAATATTTGGAATTTCTTCTTTTAATTTTTTTATTTTATCTAAATATTCTTGATGCGTATATTTTCTATTCATCTTCTTTAAAATATAATCATCACCAGATTGAACCGGTAAGTGAAGATGTGGCATTACTGATTTACAATCACGCATTGCATATATTGTTTTTAAATCTAAATCTTTAGGATGGCTTGTCGTATATCTAATTCTTTCAATACCTGTCTTATCTAAATCATATAGTAAATCACCAAATGTATAATCACCAGCTAAATCTTTACCATATGCATTTACATTTTGTCCTAATAAAGTTACTTCTTTATACCCTTTCGCAACTAAATCTTTTACTTCAGCAATTATGTTTTCTTTAGCTCTACTACGTTCTTTGCCTCTAGTATATGGAACTATACAATATGTACAGAATTCATCACAACCATACATAATATTTATCCAAGCTTTATGTTTTGATTCTCTTTTCTTTGGCGCGCCTTCATATATAGCACCTTCAGTAGATATAACTTCAATCACTTTCGCATTCTTATCATAAGCTTCTTTAAGCAAATGTGGTAAGTCATAAATGTTATGAGTACCAAAAATTAAATCTACAAATGGGTATGATTCTATTAATTTATTAGTTGCATTTTCTTCTTGTGGCATACAACCACAAATCGCAACTAACATATCTTTATTGTTTTGTTTTGCTCCTTTTAAATTACCAAGAACACCCCAAATTCTATTTTCGGCATTTTCCCTAATTGCACAAGTGTTTAAAATAACTAAATTAGCTTTATAAGGGTCTTCAGCCTTAGTATATTTTAAATCTTCTAAAATACCAGCAATAACTTCGCTATCAGCTTCATTGCCTTGACAACCATATGTAAAAATATAATATGTTTTTCCTTTACCTAATTCATCATATTCTTTGCTTAATTCATATGTGTAGGTTGGTGTGTTTTTTTCTAACCTTTTTCTTGCCTTTATCAAATCTGGCATAGACAATTTAATTTTACTCATTATATAACTTATTAAACCTCCTAATTTGTTTTTTATCTAAATCTAAGATTACTCCATTTAATATAATAGGTCCTGCAGCAACTTGCATTGGTTTATAAACACCAGTTAAAAACCTATCTAGGATTAAATCTATGTTTTCCCCAATTACACTGTTATATGGTCCACACATTCCAACATCAGTAATATAGAGTGTTCTTTCGCCAATCAACCTTTCATCAGCTGTTTGAACATGGGTATGGGTTCCTATTATTGCATCTACTCTATCTTTAAAGTAATATGCAAAAGCTTGTTTTTCAGAAGTTGCTTCAGCATGAAAATCTACGATTATGTAATCACTTTTAATTTCATTCAGCAAATTATCTAACGTTTTAAATGGACAATCGACAATTTGATTTGTAAAAATGCGACCTAAAAGAGATATTAAAGTAATAGTTTGCGTATTATATTTAAATGTTAAATAATTCTTTCCTGGTGCTAAGGGCATATTAGCAGGTTTAACTAAATTAGCATCATTGATAAATTCAAAAATATTATTTTTAGAATAGGTATGATTACCCATACTTAAAGCACTAATTCCTGCTTTTTGTAATTCGATATATTCTTTTTTATTAAGCCCTTTACCATTACATACATTTTCAGCATTTGCTAAAACGATATTTATATTATTTTCCTTTTTTATAGCAGCAATATTTTTAGTTATACAATTTAATGCGTTTTCACCAACTATATCGCCCAAAAATAAGATACGCATAATTTCACTCCTAACAAAAAGTGTGAGAAAACCTCACACTTATTTAGCCACATCAACTGCTCTAGTTTCTCTTATAACTGTAACCTTTATTGTTCCTGGATAAGACAATTTATTTTCAATTTCTTCTTTAATTTGTCTTGCTATATTAATAGTAGCCAAATCATCAATTTCTTCAGGATTTACAATGACTCTAACTTCACGACCTGCTTGAATTGCATAAGATGATTGAACACCTTTAACAGAATTAGAAATTTGTTCAAGGCTTTCTAAACGTTTTGCATAATTTTCAACTGAATCAGATCTAGCACCTGGTCTTGCTGAACTTAAAGCATCAGCAGCAGCCACTAAAACTGCAATTACACTCTTAGGAGCAACATCCTCATGATGAGAAGCAATAGCATCTATAACTTCTTTAGGTTCATGGTATTTAGTAGCTAATTCTACACCAATTTCAACATGTGAGCCTTCAACTTCATGGTCTACAGCTTTACCTATATCATGTAATAATCCTGCCCGACGAGCTAAAATTTCATTTTCACCAATTTCCGCAGCTAACTTACCAGCTAACATAGCTGTTTCAATACTATGTTTCAATACGTTTTGACCAAAACTTGTTCTAAAATGTAATCTACCAAGTAAACGAACTAAATCAGGGTGAATTTTACCAATTCCAGTTTCAAAAACTGCTTCTTCACCTTTTTCTCTTAAGTCCATTTCTACTTCATTTGAACAACGTTCAACTACTTCCTCAATTCTAGTTGGATGGATTCTACCATCACCAACTAAAATCTCTAAAGCTTTTTTTGCAACTTCTCTTCTAACTGGATCAAAACTACTAATTACTACAGCTTCAGGTGTGTCATCAATAATTAAGTCTACCCCAGTTAATGATTCAATCGTTCTAATATTTCTACCTTCACGACCTATTATACGGCCTTTCATTTCTTCAACAGGTAAAGATACAGTAGAAACTGTTGTTTCACTAGCTGTTTCACCAGAATATTTTTGAATTGCTAAAGCTAAAATATTTTTAGCTTTAGTTTTAACTTCCAATTTGGCTTTTTCTTCTTCATCTTTAATATATTGGGCTATTTCTTGAGACATAGTCTCTCTAACCTCATCCATAATAATTTTTGAGGCTTCTTCTTTACTTAATTCGGCTATTTCTTGTAATTTTTCTTCTTGTTGTTTTAAAGTATCTTCAACTTTATTAATTTTAGCAAGTAAGTCATCTTTTTTAGCATCAAGACGAGTTTCTTTATCATTTAATATTTCTTCACGTCTATCTAAATTAGTACTACGACGATCTAAAGATTCCTCTCTACTATCTAATTTAGATTCTAAATCAATGGCTTGTTGACGACGATCTTTAAGTTCTTGTTCAACTTGTTCACGATACTTATTAACATCATTTTTGCCTTCATTTACAAGTCTATTCTTTTCAACTTCGCCTTGTTTATTAGCGTCATCTATTATTTTTTTAGCTTCTTGAGCTAAATTTGTTAAATTATTTTTGCTCTTACGAACTTTCAAGAAATATAATAAACCTAAAATAGTTAATATAATAAAAATAACTAAAAGAATAGCTAAGATAGTTGGAAGCAAATCTATGCCTAATATCATATACTCTATCTCCTAATCTTTGAATTTTTACTTATAACACTTGAATTATACTAAAATAAACCTATCTAGTCAATAAATACGTCAAAAATACTTTACTAAATAAAATAATATATTTCTTGAAAAAACAAGCAAAATAGATATAATATTAATAGATTTTGGAGGGATATAATGCGTAAAATACCACGTAAATTTGTTTTCTTGTTCATAATATTAGCAATTATAATCATAGCTATCCCAACTTATTATGTAACAATATATTTTAATACTAAGATAAATGTTGTGGAAAAGTTTGGTATTAGTGATACTAATACACTCTATGAAATCAATAATGACAATTTAAACAATTATGAATTAAACATAGTATGTAATTCTTTTGACATAAGTGATGATTTTGATGCTAGTTACGAAATAACTATTCCAAGTGAAAACATAAGCGGCAAACTAGTTAATAATCGTTTCAGCGTTAAATTAGCTCTTGCTAGCAATTGGATTAGCAAAGATGCTTTTAAAGCCTCATCATCACGTACTATCGATATGCGGCAAAGCTCTAATCATAAACAAACTTTTACTATTACTGATTTAGGTGTATTTGCCGAAAGAAAAAATTATCTTGTCCCTTTCCCTAAACCAACCTTATATGTGTTAGTAACATATAGTGTTGAAGAAAGTGGAACAACTAAAGAATATAATGATTTAATAAGTTATGAATATGGTGAATATAAAATTTTAACTGGTGGTTTTGAAAACTAAAAAAGGCTTATATAGCAACAAAAAGCAGCGCTTTATTATACGCTGCTTTTTAATTATTAATATTCATAGCTTCTTTTAATTTTGCTTCTACTTCAGCTAAGATTTCTGGATTTTCTTTTAGATAACGTTTAGCTGCTTCTTTGCCTTGACCAATTTTATTGTCGTTATAGCTAAACCATGCTCCAGCTTTTTTTATGATCTCATAATTCACACCTAGATCAATAACCTCAGATAAATGAGAAATACCTTCACCATAGATTATATCTACTTCAGCAGTTCTAAATGGTGGGGCAACCTTATTTTTAACAACTTTAACTACCGTTTTATTACCTATTACATTAGTACCGTCTTTTAATTGTTCGCTTCTTCTAATATCAAGACGAATAGAAGCATAAAACTTTAATGCTCTACCACCTGTAGTAGTTTCTGGATTACCAAACATTACCCCAACTTTTTCACGAATTTGGTTAATAAATATAGCAACACAATTTGTTTTAGCAATAATCCCTGATAACATCCGCATAGCCTGACTCATCAATCTAGCATGAAGACCAACATGACTATCGCCCATATCGCCATTTAATTCAGCTTCTGGAACTAGAGCCGCCACACTATCAACAACTATTAAATCAACACTACCAGATTTAATTAAAGCTTCAGCAATTTCTAGTGCTTGTTCACCAGAATTTGGTTGAGATAATAATAAATTATCTATATCTACTCCTAATGCTTTAGCATAAATAGGATCTAATGCATTTTCAGCATCAATAAAAGCCGCATAACCGCCTTGTTTTTGCACACTAGCAATAGCATGTAAGGCAAATGTAGTTTTACCAGAAGATTCCGGACCAAATATTTCGATAATTCTTCCTCTTGGGTATCCACCTACACCTAAAGCTTTATCTAAAGCATAAGAACCAGTAGGAATAACATCATATTTATCTTTAACTTTGTCACCAAGCCGCATAATTGAGCCTTTTCCAAAGTCTTTTTCGATTGATTTTAAAGCTTGTTCTAACGCTTGTTCTCTACTATCAGCCATTTTTTGTCACCTCGTATAATATATAGTCAAAAAAATAATTTTTTTACATTGATTCAAATATTTCTTTACGATTTTTTAATAAATATTCTAAACCAGAAATAATAGTTAATAATGTTGCAAGATAAATCAAGACTTGACCAATAATGAACACTACATCATGACAATTGCTAAAAAACATTACAATTAATGCAACCATTGTGCAAGCTGTTTTATATTTACCAAGTTTAGCTGCTGCTATAACAACTTGTTTGTCAGCTAATACCATTCTTATACCAGATACCATAAATTCTCTTACTAATATTATTACGAAAGCCCATAAAGGCATTATACCATCCGCTAAAAAAATAGACATAGCCGTAAATGTTAACATCTTATCAGCTAATGGATCAGCAAATTTACCAAAAGTTGTCACCAAATTTCTACTTCTAGCAATATGCCCATCTAAAAAATCTGTTATACTAGCAACCGCAAATAATATTACTTCTATTAAATATAACCAAGATAATCCAGTAAAAACAAAATTTTCTTTTAAATAAGGAATAAAATATAATATAACCATAATAGGAATTATAATTATTCTCATCATTGTTAACTTATTAGGTAAAGTCATAATATCAACCTCCATGCTATTATAGCATAATAATATTTTTTTTAACATTCTTTTTTTATTTTATTGCAAGTAAATAATCTTTTTGCTATAATTAGATGCGTTATAGCTAACGGAGGTGAAACCATGGCAAATATTAAACAACAAATTAAAAGAACTAAAACAAATGAAAAAAGCAGATTAGCAAACTTTTCTTATAAATCTAAATTAAAAACTTCATTAAAGGATGTTCGCACTGCAGTAGCTGCAAAAGATTTAGCAAAAGCTGAAGAATGCTTAAATGTTGCTTACAAGAATCTTGATAAGGCATTAGCTAAAGGCATAGTACATAAAAATTATGTTAGCCGTAATAAATCTAAATTAGCAGAAGCTGTTAATAGCTTAAAATAAAAAAAGACGGGAAGTCTTTTTTTATTTAGTATATTAAATTCTTAGTATTATATACCCCCAGCTATAAATTCTTAGTATTACTTAAAGCTATAAACAAAAAGTATTAAAGCTTTAAATTCTTAG
>CASEZJ010000023.1 GCA_949292525.1 uncultured bacterium
CCAGAATTAGTTTTCCACATATAAGTGTTGATAAATATAAGTTTGGTTCTTAAAAACAAAAAAGACTGTTAACAATTTTAGTTTTGTCAACAGTCTGAGATGAATAATTATTCATCTTTTATTTTTTCAATTAACTCTTCGATTTTATAAGTTTTAGAATAAGCCTTACCAAATATATATTTAATATTAGCTGATTTTATTGTTTTAATATCTTCTTTATTATCTACATTACCTAAATATATAGAAACATCAAAGTTTTTAAGTGCTTCATTTATTATTTCTAAATTAGTAATATTTAATTTATTTAAATCTAAATATAAATTCTTACATTTTTTATTAAAAATATCATAAATATTACAAGTGATTATTTTAATTTTATTATTTTGCAATAAATCTAAATTAGTTGAATAACTATCAACAATTATACTTAATACCTCGGGTGGAATTTTAAAAAATTGGAGTTCAGTTAAAACAAAATCCGCAAATTTATCATCTATTACCTTATTAGAAAATGTTGATATTACTTCAACAAAGACCTTATCGGCAGCATATAATTGTTTTAATTGTTGACATAGGGCTGTAAGTTTATACTTGTGATATAATTCTAATTTGTGATGTTTTGTTAAAGTTTGTTCTATTTCATCTTCATAAATATTTAAATTTGGTATATTTAATTTAACTATATAACCATATACTTCCATATTTATGATATCTACTAGTTGTTGATAATTAATTCTTATTTGATTGTTTAAGATGTTTTCTCTTAAAGTAATATATTTTTCTCTTTCTTTAAAATGACTTTTATAGCTTTTAAAATTATGATAGGCAATCCTATTATAACTATCAGTATCTAATAGAGCATTACTAGCATAATCAATAATATTAACAATCTCTTTATTTTCAGGTTTAGCCTTTAGATAAACACCCATCCTAAATATTGGATAAACACTATATTTTAAATCAATAAAACCATTATCTAAAAACTTTAAAATTCCTTTTAATAAACTCTCTTCTTTTCGTTTATCGTTAAAAGCAAATAATAATAACGCAAAGTTGTAATCATCTAGCATATAATAACTAACATTAAGATGATGTGCTAAATAAGTTTTAAGGTTCTTATATAACAATTTTAAGAAATCTGTATAAAATGAATTACCATATAACTCTTTATATTCTTCTATTTCATCACTAGAAAAAACGGCTAAACTAAAGCGTTTATCTTTTATTTTATCTAAATCTAAATAAAGCTTATTTACCGTATAAAAACCTGTATTTTGCCATATATAGGCTTTATCTAGGGCTATATTTTCACGATTAATATTATCTGTTTCATCTATTAATATCGATACTAGATTATAATCTGATTCATTGATATAAACATAATATATTTCTTTTAAATATTTTACTATATTATCTTTAACATATTTATAACTAATTACTTGATTGTTTTTAGGTTCATCATATAATTTTTTAATAAAGTCTTTATATTTATTAACTTCATTAGGAACTAAATAATTATAAAATTCATCTGTAGTGATTTCATCTTCAATTCTAAGTATTCTTCTAGCTTCACCAGATAGATAAATATTTTGACCGATTACCTTTTTCAGGCCATAATAAAAATTACTTATTAAATAGTTATTTAATGCATGTTGGTCATTTAATTTTAAACGATAAATTTCTTCTTTTATTTTTAGATTTAGAACTTCCCTAAATAAAGTAAATATCTCATAATTATTATTTTTAGCTAAAAAATCATTATCAGCTATAATTTCTATTACTCCTAATGTTTCATTATTAGCTGTTATAATGAATTCAGCAACAAAATTATTAACAAATATTTCATTTGTAAAAATATCTATTTTATCAGTCAAAAGTTCTTTATCTAAAACAAAGTCTTCTTTTCTTTCATAACTATATTTTATTAAACTATCAGGTATTTCTTGATAAGTTCTATCATATAATTTGTTGTTTTTATAAGTGTGTAAATAATATTCATTAGCTTTATATATTAAATTAAATTTAATAATATTATAGTTTTTCTCTAAAATATAACCAACATCTCTTAATATATCTCTTAATCTATAATTTTCTTTATTAAAAACATGAATTAGTTTGCGTAAAATCTCATTATTTTCACTTATAATATATTGATTAAACTTATTTGTTACTATTTCTTCTTTAATAACGACTTTATCATTAAGTTTTTTATCTTCTTTTATAATTTCGGGAATTATATAAATCTCTTTTTTATCTTTTGGTTTATCAGCTTGTTTAGTTTCAATATTTTTTATTATTTCTTCATAAAACTTAATTGAATAATTATTTTCTAATGCTTGATATAATTCTAATGCCGTTTTTGCAAAATCTAGGGCTTCATTAGTATAGTTATCTTTTAATAAGTCACTATATTCACTTTCACTTATACTAGCTTTACGATAGGCCTTTTGTTTTAATAAAATTTTAATTTGAATTGTTGCGGCTTCAAGTTTGTAATTTGTTGGTAAATTTACTTCTTGTAAATAATCTTGTAATAATTTTTGACACTCTTCTTCTAAATTTAAATAATAATAAACTTTTATTGTTTTTAAATTTAAATTGTTTAAACCTACTGTATCTAGATTTTTTTCATAGATTGAGATTAATTTAGTTCTAACATCTAAAAATAAATCAGTATTTTTTAAAGCATATGCTAAGTCAAGTAGTTCTGTTAAAGCATTAGTCTTATTTTTTAGATCTAAATCATAATCTAAATAGTTTTTTAGTTCAATTACTGCTTCATTATAATTTTGACAGGCCTTATAATATATATACTTATCATAATGTAATTCGTTTAAAGAACTAGCTTTTAAATGATTACTTTTTATTTGTAAATATTTTTCATATTCATCTAAACGATTAACTTTTAAGGTTAAAGCCATAATTGTATTACAAATTATCACTATTTCTTCATCATTTAAACTAGCAAAATCTATAACATAACTATAAATTTGTCTTAATGAATCATTAATTTTACGACTAATTAATAGTTTATGGCTTAAAACTTTTAAATAATCATAGGAATTTTTAGTTAATTTAGCTAAGGCTTTATCTATTTTTTTAATATTTTCTTTACTATAATCAAGATTTAATAATTCGTCTAATTCCATTTTTTAGCCAACTTTCTTAAAATTGGTTTTAAAGCTCTTAAAGCTTTAGCCCGATGTGATATAGTGTTTTTTTCTGCCATAGTTAATTCTGCCATTGTTTTTTTTAACTTAGGAATGTAAAAATAAGGATCATAACCAAAGCCATTATTACCTCGAGATTCTAAAATAATCTTTCCCCAAACTTTACCGCTTCTTGTATAAGTTTTACCATTTGGTAGTGCTAAAGCTATTACAGCTTCGTAGTAGGCTTTTTTATTTTTTACATTTTTTATATTAGCTATAAGTTTTTGATTATTAGCCTGATCATCGTGATCCTTAGCATATCTTGCACTTCTTACTCCTGGTTCTTTATTTAAACCTAAACAACATAACCCTGAATCATCCGCAATGCAGATAACTTGATATTTTAAAGCGATATATAGAGCTTTTTTTATTGCATTACCTTTAAAAGTGTCTTTATCTTCAATTGCTTCATCTATTATGTTTAATTCTTTTAATGATTTAAAGTTTAAATTGTCATAAATAGCCACAATTTCTTTAATTTTATTTTGATTGTTACTTGCTATTACAAAATCCATTATTACCACCGATTTATATTGTATCATATTTTTTATTTTTATGTTATAATATAGTTCAAATGTGGTGATAATTTGCGAATTTTAAGTAATAAATATTTTAAATCACTTTTAGCAATAGCTGTTTATGTTTTATTTATGTTTGTTTTAAGTGATTATTTAGCTCTATTTACAAAATTTATTTTTAAATATGATTTTTATATCTCTATTTTAGATATATCATCTACCGCCTCCTTATTTCATAAGGAAGCTAATAATTATTTAATCTGTCTTAATGTTTTTAATCAATATTTCATTTATTTTATTGAATTTATTTTTCTAATTTCTATTTTATATTCTTTTTTTAAAACTGATGTTTATGACTTTAAGATTAAAAAAAATAAATACAATAATTCCTTGTTAATCGGCTTAGGTATTTATTTTGGCGTTAATTTTTGTATAAATTTATTAACTATTTTTTTACAATTATTATTAAAGAAAGATTTAACATCCGTCAATCAATCAAATATAGAATCTATGATTAGTCCTGACAATTTATATAGCTACCTATTAGTTATCCCTATTGTTATTATCGGACCTTTAGTCGAAGAATTAATCTTTAGAAAATGTATTTTTAATTTAATTCCTAACAAGATTATAGCTTTAATCATTTCTTGTTTAGTATTTGGACTATTACATACTATTTCTTATGATTATGATTTAGTTAGTTTAATAATAATCACTCTTCCTTATTTTTTTGCGGGTGTGGCTTTTTCTTATTGTTATATAAAAACTGATAATGTTATTTGTAGTTACTTATTACATGCATTTTTAAATTTATTATCATTTATTTTAATTTTAATGTGAGGTTTAAAATGAAAGTTTGTTATCCTGGTTCTTTTGATCCAATTAGTAATGGTCATTTAGATATAATTAAAAGATTAGCTGATGTTTATGATGAAGTAATAATTTTATTATCTAACAATGTGAATAAAAAATATAGTTTTACTAGCGCTGAACGTAAGGAACTTATCTTATTAGCTACTAAAAATATTAAAAATATTAAAGTAGATATATGGGATGGTTTAGTTGTAGATTATTGTAAAAACAATAATTTAAAAGTTATGGTTAGAGGCTTAAGAAACATATCGGATTACGAAAATGAATTTAATTTATTTCAATTTAACCGTGATTTAGCTCCTGATATTGAAACAATTTTACTATTTCCTTCTAGTAAAAATCAATTTGTTTCTTCATCAGCTATTAAAGAATTAGTTTTATTTAATGCAGATATTTCTAAATATGTGCCTAGTGCTATAATTCAATATGTTAAAGAAAGGTTTAAAAGGTAGCTCGCTAATTTATTTTATATAATATATGCAGTATTATCTCAAATTAAAATAGTAAAACCTCAAATTATTTGACCAAAAAACAGTCAAATAGCTTGAGGTTTTTTTATATAGTGTATAGCAGCGATAATAATAAAGCCAAAAAAGGCGCTACCTTTTTAAATCTAATAAAGTATTAATTCGATCTGTACTTTTCGCTATACATGAACCAACAATTACTGTATCACATAAATCTTTAACTTCACTAATAGTATCTAAATTAATACCACCATCTACGAAAATTTTAAAATCATATTCTTTTTGTAATTCTTTTAAAGAACGTAATTTATCAATAACAGAAGTCATAAATTTTTGACCACCAAAACCTGGTTCAACGCTCATTACTAAAACTAAGTCTAAATGCTCTAAATAAGGTTTAATAACACCAAGTTCGGTGTTTGGCTTAATAGATAAGCCAACTTGCTTATTTTTAGCTTTAATAGCTTTAATCGTTTGTAAAACATCACTATTACTTTCATAATGGAAAGTAATTAAATCAGAACCAGCATTAGCGAAGTCGTTAATGAAATCTTTTGGATTGGTAATCATTAAATGAGTATCAAATAATACTTTAGTTTGTTTGCGTAATGATTTAATAATTGGGACACCAAAACTTAAATTTGGAACAAAATTACCATCCATTACATCCATGTGCAGATAATCTATATATGGATATAAAGGTTCTAGTTCATTTGCTAAATTGCTAAAATCAAAATCTAATATCGATAAACTTATTTTCATTTCTTCTCCTTAATAATAGTATTTAACATCCTAATATAATTATCATATCTACTTTGCTTAACATTTATACCAACTTCTTCAATAACCGCACAACCAAGCGTATTTTTAATGTGCAAACAATCTTTAAATTTACACTTATATTTACTAAACTCAATAAAATTTTCTTTTAATTCTTCTTTACTTATTCCTTGTAAATCTAATTTAGAGAAACCTGGTGTATCACCTAAAAAGCCATTTTTAAAATGGTATAAACTAGCAATGCGCGTAGTATGTTTTCCTCTTCCTAATGCTTTAGATATTTCGGCTGTTTTTAAGGTGAAGCCTGGTATAATTGCATTAATTAAAGTTGATTTACCGGCACCAGTTTGACCTGCAACTATCGTTGTTTTTACGCTTAATAAATTAACTAATTCATCTGGATAGTCTTTTTTACTATTAACATAAAAAACTTTATAGTTTAGCTTTTCATAATATGCTAGTTCTTCCTTTAATGAAAATAATTCTTGATCTGTCATTTTATCAATTTTAGAAATCACAATGATTGGCTCAATATTTTGTTTTAAAATATTAACTAAAAATAAATCTAGTAAATAGAAAGAAAAATCCGGTTCTTTAGCCGCAAAAACTAATAATATTTGATCTACGTTTGCTACATCAGGTCTAATCAAACTATTTTTACGGGGATATAAACTAGTTATTAGCTCATCTTCTATTTCACAATAATCACCTACTTTAGGTGATAATTTAACATTGCTTGTTTCAATTTTATTTTTATATTTATTTTTTTGAATTTGAAAATCACTATCTTTATCTACACGGTAATTTCTTAGCCTACCTGCACAACGATAAAATTTTGTTGAATTGTTTTCGGTATAAACTTCATATTGCCCGCTATTGATTGATATTATTCTGCCCTTCATTGTAAATATTTACTCCTAAGTTGACCGCATGCAGCAGCAATATCGCTACCTTGTTCTTTTCTTAAAGTTACGTTTATACCCTGTTTTTTTAATGTGTCGTAGAATTGTCTTTGTCTTTCTATTGTTGATCTTTTAAAAGGATTTTCTAAAACTTCGTTATAAGGAATTAAATTAACATAAGCATTCATTCCTCTTAATAAATCAGCTAATTCTCTAGCTTCTTTTTGATTGTCATTAACGTTATTAATTAAAATATATTCAATTGTAATTCTTCTATTAGTCTTATTATAATAATATTTTAAAGCTTTAAACAATTCTTCAATATTATATGATTTATTTATAGGCATTAATTTGTTTCTTAATTCATTATTAGGAGCATGTAGACTTATTGCTAAATTTACTTGTAAAGGGAATTCAGCAAACTCATAAATTTTTGGGACTAATCCACATGTTGAAACCGTTAAATGTCTTTGCCCAATCTCTAATCCTAATGGATGATTAACAATATTTAAGAACTTCAATAAATTAAGATAATTATCAAATGGTTCACCTATCCCCATTACAACGATATGGGTAATTTTAACTCCTGTTAATTGTTCTACCGTTAAAACTTGTAAAACCATTTCTGCTACTTCTAAGTTTCTAACTTTTTTCTTTAACCCAGATGCGCAAAACATACACCCCATATTACAGCCAACTTGACTTGTAACGCATAGAGAATAGCCATATTCTTGATGCATTAAAACTGTTTCAATCAAGTTTTCGTCAGCCAATTTAAATAAAAATTTAGTTGTTCCATCTTGTGAAATATTCTTTGTTATACATTCTAAACTAGGAATAATGAAATCTTGATTTAGTTTTTCTTGTAATGCTTTTTTAATGTCGCTCATTAAATAAAAATCTGTAACCTTTTTGCGATAAAGCCAATTTATTAGCTGTTTAGAGCGAAATGTTTTTTCATTAATGCTTAAAAAATAATTATTAAAATCTTCTTCTGTAGAATCATAAATATTAAACATTTTAAACCTCCTAATCTACAGCTTTTAATGACTCAACCATTTCTACTTTTCTAACAAAGGTAGACATAATAACATTTACTACAATTCCAAATACTGTTGTTAATAAAACAGTATATAAATATGATGAAAAATCAATTTTATAAATATATGATAATAAAGGATTTTCATTTATAACTAAAACTGCATACATTAAAGGATACCCTAATGCTAAACCTATCAATGAGGCAAAAACCGTTAAAATAACTATTTCTAATAAGAAGGAAAAGGCAATTTCTTTTAAAGTAAAACCTAACACTTTTAATGTGGCAATATCTTTAATTCTTTCTTTAAAATTAAGTAATGCTAAATTATATAAAACCACTATAGCTAATAAGATAGCAAATATTTTAACCGTATTTGTCATAATTCTAATTGAACTTAATCTATCTTCAGCTTGTAATTTTAAGCTATCAATTGTCATTCCATAATTAATTCCCTCTAATTCTAAAGCTTTTTCTAATACTAAATCTTGTTTTGTTTGATCATTTAACCTAATCCAACAATTATTAGGTAATAAATTAATTATGCCATTAGCACTAGAAATAAAAATACCTTGGGAAAAAGATATATCAATAACTTCAGTTATAGTTATTTCATAAGCAACTTGATTATAGATAAAAGTTATCTGATCACCTGCTTTTGCTCCAATTTCTTTAGCTACTTTACTTGATATTAAACAACTATCTTCATTATATTTAGGGACAAATATTTTACTATTTTCAGATAAAATATATAAATATGATGAAATCATTTTGGCTTTTAAGATGTTAACTTGAGTCTTATTATATTCATCAACATCCTTGATTTCTTCAATTGTCATTAGCTCTTGTAATTTAGATTCATTAGTATTATAACTTAATCCTACATCATAAGGAATTAATCTTAGTTCCGTGTTAATACTATTATCTAAAGTATCTTCTATGCCAAAGCCACATAGTAATAAAGCTGAACAACCCATAACACCAAAAATAACCATCAAGGTTCGACTAATTTTTCTTTTCATGTTTCTTAAGGCCATTTTTAAAGTTAAAAAATGATCCTTTTTAGTCGGTAAT
Source organism: uncultured bacterium (assembly GCA_949292525.1). Classification (GTDB taxonomy): domain Bacteria; phylum Bacillota_I; class Bacilli_A; order Acholeplasmatales; family Anaeroplasmataceae; genus CALUXS01. The sequence continues at coordinate 8,866 of CASEZJ010000023.1, forward strand.
CTATCAAATAGTGTTTTTTTCATGTGATAACTATTATCTCCTCTAATACTAGAAGCTGGAACTTTCTTCAAAATATTATGAAGAGCTAAAATAGCAGTTAAATAAACTATTATGATTAATAAAATTACACTGATTAAATAAAATGGTCTAAAAAAAGGTGTAGATATTGGTGGTAATTGGTATAAAATATTATACTTTTGGTTCATTATAGGTGGGATTATTAAAGGACCTATAATCATTCCAATAATACTACCAATAATACATAAAATAATAAAAATATTTGTATAATGAGTTAATATTTCCAAATTTGAGTAGCCTAAAGCTTTTAATAAACCGATGTTTTTTTGTTCTTTATTAATTAATTCAGAAATCGAAGTCAAAATTATTAATAGAGCTACTAAATAAAATATAACTGGGAAAATATATAATAATTTCTTTGCTTGATCAATATCTGATTCAATATTTAAATTAGATGGTAGGTTTGCTCTTGATAAAGCAAATAGATTATCATAATTAGAACTTATATATTCAATTATATTAGTAATATTTGGACTTTTAATTAAGATTTGATTATATAAACTTGGTAAAAGTGCTAAAACTGTATCTGTATTGATTAAATTATTAGTATATAAACTTAAACTGTTAGCAATAGCTTTTTCACCAATATAAATAAAGCTTGCTTGATATTCACTATTATCTAACGCTTCTGGGTGGGTCATAGTACCTGAAATAATAAACTCTAGATTAACATCAGTAAAAGTCTGATTAAATAGACTAATTTCCGGAATGTTAAATATGAAAGTGTCTCCTATTTCTAGTTCATTACGAATAAGAAAATTTTCATCAACTAAAACCATGTCACTAGTTAATGTTTCAACTGACATATATGCAGGTTTAGATATTGTAGAATTGTCATTAAATGTTGCGGCTAAAACATTTTTTGAATTAATTATTCCATTTAGATATAGTCTTTCTTCATAATCTATATTTTCTGAAGCTAAATAATTAGTTATCTCTTCATTACTGCTATTTGTTAAAACTATACCATCAGCCATATTACTTAATTCATAAATATGATTAACTTTATATTTAAAGTCTTGCCAGTTTGCATAAATACCTGTAAATAAAGATACTGCTAAAATAGCTATGATAATTACTGTTATATATTGTTTAATGTTTTCTTTAATTTCTCTTAAACCTTTTCTTAATAAAACATCTTTTACCATACTATTTCATTGACTTCCTTGATATCTTTATTTAATTCATCTTTAATAATTTTACCATCATTAATATGAATAATCCGGTCAGCAACTTGAGCTATTTTAGCATTATGGGTAACTACTATTACCGCACTATCTTCTGTTTTAGCTAAATCCTTTAATAATTGAATTATGTTTTTACCAGTTTTACTATCTAAGGCCCCTGTAGGTTCATCACATAGTAATATTTCTGGTTTCTTTACTAAAGCCCGAGCTATACTTACTCTTTGTTGTTCCCCACCTGATAAAGCCGATGGAAAATTATTAATTCTATCTTTTAATCCAACTTTATTCAAAACATCTAAAGGATCTAAAGTGTTATTTAAATGTTTAGTAGCTAAAATCACATTTTCTAAGGCAGTAAGGTTATTCATCAAATTATAAAATTGAAAAACAAAGCCTATTTTCTCTCTTCTAAAACGTGCTAATTCTTTATTATTATATTTACATACATCATCATTATTTATTAAATATGAACCACTAGTAGCAACATCCATTCCACCTAAGATATTTAATATTGTTGTTTTACCTGCTCCACTTGGTCCTAATATTACTACAAATTCTTTTTTGTTTAAGTCTATATTAATATCATCAAGTGCTTTTACTAATGTTTCATTTTCACCATAATATTTACAAATATTATTTAAACTAATATATGACATACCTACCTCAATTTAGCTTTATAATAAAAATCTAAACGATTTAATAGTGAGTTTATAATTTTATCTACATCTTTAGTTTCTAAAGTTTTTTCTTTATCATTAAATAACATCTTTATTGCTAATGATTTCTTATTTTCTCCTAAACTATCATCTTCATATAAATCAAATACATCAAGGTTAATTAGATACTTTTTAGTTACCATTTTAACTACATCTAAAACCTCTTTTGCGGTTATATTTTTGTCGATCACTATTGCTAAATCACGCTCTATTGAAGGATATTTAGAAATTATGCTATATTTTATTTCACTAGCATAATTTAAAACTTTATCTAAATTTAACTCAAATACATAAGTTTCTTTTAAATCATGTTCTTTTCTAAATTTAGGATGAATTCCGGCAATAAAACCAACATATTCCGAATTCACATATATCTTAGCTGCTAGACCTGGATGATATGTGTTTTTTATATCCTTATAAGCTTCATATGTAAATTCAATATTTAACTTTGAAGCTAATAAATCTAATATACCTTTAACAAAGAAGAAATCTATTTTTTGACTTTTACCTTGCCATAAGTTAGAACTAAATGTTCCACAAAAACCACCTGCTAACATTAATTCTTCATTAGTTAAAGTGTATCTTTTGGCTATTTCAAATAAGGATAGATCGCTATTTTGTCTTGCTAAATTATAATTAATAGCATTAATAATACCATTTAATACACTAATCCGCATATAAGCACGATCATTTGTTAATGGCATTAAAACTTTAATTGGATTATTTATTTCTTCAACATTATATAGGTTTAAAGCATCTTCACTTACTAATGAATAAGAAACCGTTTCGTTTAATCCTAAATTAGCTAACAATGTTCTAATACTTCTAATATAATTTTGTTTTGTCGTTAAATGTCCTACTTCTTCTGATAAGGAATTAGTGGTTGGAATATTTTCATAACCAATCATTCTAGCTATATCTTCACAAATGTCTGCAAAAAAGTTTTCTAAATCCATTCTTCGAGCTGGTATTTCAATATGATAAGTTTGAGCTTCTTTTTTATAATCATATCTAAGACGGTCGAAGATAGCTTCAATTTCTAGATCTTGTAAATTAGTTCCTAAGAAATTATTGATTTTATTAGTTGTAATATCAACATATTTAGCTGTATATGGTTTTCTTACGGCCTTAATGATATTACCTACTACCACACCACCTGCTAAATCTATTATTAGCTGACTAGCCATATTTAAAGCTTTTTCTATTCTTGATTGGCAAGCTGTTCTTTCAAATCGCATAGAAGCTTCACTTTTTAGATTTAGACGACTAGAGGTTTTTCTAATAGCCATTGGATCAAACATTGCAGCTTCTAACACAATGCTTGTTGTTTCTGGTAATACTTCAGAATTTAAGCCCCCCATAATACCACCTAAACCGATTGGTCTTTGACCATCAGTAATTAAAATATCATTAGGTTCTAATTCTCTTTTTATTTCGTCTAAAGTTGTGAATTCTTTAATGTCTTTAGCTTCTTTTATAACAATGTTATTTCCAACAAAATTATGATCATAGGCATGCATTGGCTCACCTAATGCAATCATAACATAATTTGTTATATCAACAACATTATTAATTGGTCTAATTCCTGATGCTATTAAACGCATTTTTAACCACATAGGTGATTCTTTTATTGTTATTCCTTCTATCAATCTAGCTTGATATTCATAGCATAAATCGGTTTCTATTTTAACTTGAATAGGATTTAGCATTTTAGTTTCTTTAACTTGATAAATAGGTATATATAGATCGCGGTCTAAAGCACTAGCTACATCATATGCTACCCCTTCAATTGATAATAAATCAGAACGATTGCTAGTAAGTTCTAAATCGATAATGGTATCATCTAATCCTAAAGCTTTAATCGCATCTTCACCAACTTTACTATCAGCTGGTAAAACATATATTCCTGCTTTATATTTTTCATCTATTAAGCGTTCCTCAATCCCAAGCTCACTAAGTGAACAGATCATACCACTAGATTCTACACCTCTAACTTTGCTAACCTTAATAGTTCCGCCTGGTAAAACAGCTCCTGGTAGGGCTACTATAACTTTTTGATTTGCTGCTACATTAGGTGCGCCACAAACAATAGTTTTTACTTCTTGGCCAATATTAACTTCACATATATGTAAATGGTCACTATTGGGGTGATTTTGGCAGGTTATAACTTCACCAATAACTAAATTTGTTGCTGATGATAGTTTATTCATTGTTTCAATTTCTGAAACATGTAGTGATATTTGATTATATAATTCTTCTTCACTTATATTAGCTAAATCAACATAATCTTTTAACCAATTTAATGAAACCCTCATTATTTAACCTCCTTAAATTCTTTTAAGAAACGTAAATCATTATTATAGAAATTTCTAATATCTTCTATTCCATATTTTAACATAGTTATTCTTTCTATCCCCACACCAAAGGCAAAGCCTTGTATTTCATTTGGATCATAACCACACATTTCTAAAACATGATGATTTACCATTCCGGCACCTAATATTTCTATCCAACCTGTATTTTTGCACATTGAACAACCTTTACCACCACATTTATGGCAAGAAACATCTACTTCAACAGATGGTTCCGTAAATGGAAAATATGAAGGACGAAGCCTAATTTTTCTATCTTCACCTAACATTTTCTTAGCCATTTCTAATAATGCACCTTTTAAATCTGCTAAAGTAATATTATGGCCTAAGACTAAACCTTCACATTGCATAAATTGATGAGAATGGGTTGCATCATCAGCATCGCGACGATAAGTTTTACCTGGGCAAATAATTTTAATTGGTTTACCTTTTTTTTCTAACATTGTTCTTACTTGAACTGGTGATGTTTGACTTCTTAATAATAATTCAGGATTTATATAAAATGTGTCCTGCATATCTCTAGCTGGATGACCTTTAGGTAAGTTTAATTTTTCAAAGCAGTATTCATCTGTTTCGATTTCTGGTCCTTCAGCCACTTCGTAACCTAAACCAATATATAAATTTTCTAAATCAATAATTGTTTGATTAAGTGGATGAATAGTGCCTAAATTAAATTTATAACTTGGCATTGTTACATCTTTTGTTTCTTTAATTATTTCTTCATTAATTAATGCTTCTTTTAATTCATTTTCTTTAGCTAAAAATAATGACTCTATTTCTTTTTTTAAGATATTTATTTCTTGGCCTAATTGCTTTTTTTCCTCAGGCGAAAGAGTTTTCATATCTTGCATTTTTTGACTAATTAAGCCTTTTTTTCCTAAATAATTAGTTTTTAATTGATTTAATTCAACTAAATTGTTAATTTGTTTTAATTCTTTTTTTAAATTTTCAATCATATTTATGCTCCTTTTTTCCAAAATAAAAAGCCCTTAGAATAAATCTAAGGACGAAAAACCGTGGTACCACCTTAATTCTAGAATAAAATCTAGCCCTCTAAATGTTAACGCCACCAACGGGTATGATTAGTACCAATTTGAAAAACGAACTTTCAAATGCTGGTAATGAAATATCTCACCACTATTTCTCTCTGTAAATACCATAACATTTTACTCTTTTTTTCTAAAAATTAATATCCTCTTCTATTTCTTACTGCACCAGAAATTAAACGTGAAACTAACCAAATAATAAATGGAATCACAAATAAGCAAACACATTGAATAATTGTTTCATTTTGAGCGATAAATTCTACATTTTGCATACTTTCATGACGCATAACAACTGTAGATACTTGAAGTGGTAATGCATATGCATAATGACAATATTTTTCCATCCATTCAGCAGCATTAACCATCCATTCTGTTGTGCCAGCATAATTTGCAAAAATAAAGTAAACGCCTGCCATAATAGTATACCACGCGAACGTTACTATTGCTCCGTGAATAAAGTTGAACCTTCTAGCAGTAAAAGTACCAAAAAGTAACGGTAATATAAAACAAATGCAGCAAATTAATGTAACCATAAATCCATCCTCCTATTTATTACCTATATTATATTATCATTTGCTATAACTTTATGTGAAAAAACTATGAATTGTTAAAACATAAAATTATTTCTTTAAAGGTATTATACAACAATTATTTTTTAAAATCTATATATAAATTGATATATTTGTAAAAAAACATTTTAAAGTTTGAAAAAAACAAAAAATAAAAGGCAAAAAGCCTTTTATTTAAATAAATTTTTAAATCCTTCTTTAAAATTATCCCAAGCTGATTTTTTCTCTTTTTTTTCTACTTGGTCTAAAGACTTAAACAATTCAATTTCTTCTTTAGATAAATTAGTAGGAGTAATTACTTTAACCGTAACATATTGATCTCCTCTACCAATTCCTTTAGGATTTTTAACACCTTTTCCTCTAATTTTGAAGACTGTACCACTTTGAGTACCTGCAGGTATTTTAACTTTTTCAGCTTCCCATAATGTAGGAACTTCAATTTGATCACCTAAGGCAGCTTGGGTAAATGAAATTGGTACTTCTAGGTATATATCATTGTTTTCTCTTCTAAATGTTTTATGTGGTAAAACATTAATCGTAATATATAAATCACCATTAGGACCACCATTTTGACCGGCTCCACCACAACCTTCAAGTCGAAGAGACATTCCTGATTGAATACCTTCTGGTATTTTTAATTCAATATCTTTAACTTTTCTTACATGACCTGTTCCGTTACATACATCACACTTTTTAGTGATTTCTTTACCTGTACCATGACATCTAGGACAAACACTTTGGGTTTGCGTCATTCCAAATATCGTTTGTTGACGTCTTAAAATATAGCCTGTACCATGACAATCAGGACAAGTATGTATATCATTTTTTGAATAAGCACCTGAGCCACCACAAGCTGTACATGGCTCATCGACTGAAACCCTTATTTTCTTAGTTGTTCCATAAACAGCTTCTTCAAATGTGATATTCATTTGTTTTTCTAAATCTTCACCTTGACGAGCTTGACTTGTTTGTCTAGTTCTACCACCGCCAAAGAAAGAATTAAATATATCTTCAAACCCACCAAAGCCGCCACTAAAGCCACCAAAACCACCTGCAGAGCCAAATCCTTGCGGACCAGCTGAACCGAAGCGATCATATTGAGCTCTTTTTTGTTCATCTGATAGAGTTTCATATGCTTCATTTATTTCTTTAAATTTTTCTTCAGCACCTGGTTCTTTATTTATATCTGGGTGATATTTTTTAGCTAAAGTACGATAAGCTTTTTTTATTTCATCTTGTGATGCTGTTTTAGATACACCTAATATTGCATAATAATCTTTATTATCTGGCATATATATTCTCCTTTCTTATCATTAAATAATTAAAGGGGCGTAAAAACGCCTCTTTAATTATTGTACATCTGAGAAATCAGCATCTACAGAGCCGTCTTTAGTATTGCCATTATTTTCTTGGCCACCTTGACTTTGTTGAGCTTGTTGATAGGCTTTAACAGCAATATTTTGAGCGACCTTTTCTAATTCTTCTTTCTTAGTTTTAATTAATGCTAAATCTTTAGAGTCTAAAGCTTTTTGTAATTCTTCACATAATCTTTCTGCTTCTGCTTTTTCATTAGCATCAACATCTTTAAGTTCAGATAATGCTTTTTTAGTTTGGAAAATCAAATTGTTAGCTTCATTTACCAAATCAGCTTCTTCTTTACGTCTCTTATCTGCTTCAGCATTTTCTTCTGCCTCTCTAACCATACGTTTAATTTCATCATCTGATAATGAACCGCCACCTTGGATAGTGATATTTTGTGATTTACCAGTACCTAAATCTTTAGCTGATACATTTAAAATACCATTAGCATCAATATCAAATTTAACTTCAATTTGTGGTACTCCACGTGGAGCAGCAGGGATATCAGTTAATTGGAAATGACCTAAAGTCTTATTGTCAGCAGCCATAGGTCTTTCACCTTGTAATACATGGATATCAACAGCAGGTTGATTATCAGCCGCAGTAGAGAATATTTGTGATTTTGAACATGGAATAGTT
>CASEZJ010000024.1 GCA_949292525.1 uncultured bacterium
TCTATAGTTTTTTTATAAACTAAGTTTACAAATAATAAAAAGTGATTACTTTACAACTATAATAAGTTGAAAAAATAATCACTTTGTCAACGGTCTGAATAGTCCTCAGTTATTTGAGGACTATTTTAATTAAGATTAGGTTTAAAAATTGTTATACTTAGATTTAGAATAATAGAAATTAATAAGGGACAAATTAAAACTAAAAAATTATTACTTGATTCAAGTAGAATATTAATTGGTGAAAAATAATATAATTGATTATGTAAAATGATATTTAAGACAAACATTATAATTAAATAAGAAATAGAAAAGAAAATTAATATTTTAGAATATTTATTAACATTAAAATAATAAATATTAAATATAGTAAGAGTTAAAATAATAAATAATAGATAAGATATAACATTACTTAAATAAAATGTTTTATAACATATTACTGAACAAATAGTTGTACATAAAAATGTTATAGTAATTAAAATAAAAATATGGAGATAAAGAGCTAAATAATTATAGATTAATTGTTTATTCTTAGCTATTGGTAATAAGAGTTTAGTGTTTAGTTTAGTTTTAGCTAAATAAATTGCATAAATTATTATTATTGGTGTGAAATAAAGAATTATAAAATTAAATAAATAGCTAAAGTCATTAAATATAGGAATAAAGATAATAAATAATAATTTAAAATAAAAAGGTAAATCTAAATACGCCTGATAAGCTTGATTTGAGGCCCCATTATTGTAATTAAGACTAATAATTAAAGAACTAAATATTATCATTAAAACACATAATAATAGGGTTTTAATGATGTTTTTATTAAATAATAATCTATACATTTATACCACCATCATATTCGCATAAAGCAAAGTTTAAACCAAAGACTACGATGATCACTATGGCCGCTAAATAATCAAGACTTAAGGCTTTATCAGTTATTATTTTTAAATAATCAAAATAACAAATTGGATCTAAATAAGCAATAAATTTTAAATTAGTAGTTTTATATATTGCGGCTAAAATAATAAAAACAAATAAAATTACAACTGTTGTAATAATTATATAAGGTGATTTTATTAAAAAAGAACTAATAGCTAAGATTAAGCTATAAATAGTAAGTTCAGTTAAAAATAAAGCAAGTTGTAATAATAATAAAATCAAATATTTATTAGAACTAAAATAAAAAGAAAAATGGATAATTAAATATAAATAAGAAACTAAATTAACTAGGAAAAGACAGGTAACAGCAAAAAGTATTTTTTTCTTTAAGTAGGTAGTTTTATTTTCAACTTTAGTAATAAAAATAGAATTATATTTAGAATCATCTTTAATAGTTTTAATAGCTAAAGCGATTGCTAAAATAAAGTAGATTAAAGAGCCAAAATTTAAATAGATAGCGTAATAATAAATAAGGTCAGTAAAACCATTAGGAGTTAATCTTAATAAATTTAGGGTGGTTTTAGGTAAACTATTAAAAATAATCTCTAAATTTGGTTGATTAGTTTTATAAACATTAAAAAGAGATAAAAACACGGATGTAGATAAAATAATAAGTATTAAAGCTAATAAACTAAGTCTTAAATAATTATTAAATATTTTACGATAAATCATATAATAGACCTCCTAAAAGATCTTCAACAGTTGGATTCTCGATAACAATATCTAATATTTCAAAAGTAGCTAATTTTTTTAATAAATATGATATATCACCAGTAAAAATAAAACTAGCTGCTTTATTGTTTAGACTTATATTAGACACACCTTTTAAATTTAAATCTTTATAGGTTATTTCATTTTCTGAAGCTATAGTTATTTTTTTATAGTCATTTTCTTTTAGTTTAGATTTAATATCAATTAAATTAAAATCATTTAGTAAATAGATTCTATCAGCTAATTCTAAGATGAAGTTTAAAGAATGACTAACGATTAAAATGCTTGTGCCTTCATATTTTAATTTTTTTAATATTTGAGTCAATGTATGGATGCTAGCAGTATCTAAGAAGTTAGTAGGCTCGTCTAGTAATAAAAGTTTTGGTTTGTGAAAAACGGCTAAAATAAGGCTTAATTTTTGAACTTCCCCACTAGATAATTTTGAAATATCACTATTTAAATCAAGATTAAACAGTTTTACATATTCTAATATATCATTTGTATAATCTAGATTATAATAAGTGTTTATTACTTTTAAAAAATCTTTTAATTTTTGTTTAGGAAATTGATTTTGTTTATCTGGTAAATAACCAATTACCCTTATTAAATCTTCATAATTATTCTTAAGATAATTATCATATATTTTAATTTTACCACTATCGATTAGAGTTAGATTTAAGATGCATTTTAAAAGCGTTGATTTACCAGAACCACTTTTACCTATTATAGCAACACATTCTTTTTCTTCTATAGAAAAGGAAATGTTTTTGATTCCTTTAGTATCAGAATACATTTTTGTTAAATTATTAATTGTTAATATTTGCATATTATCACCATTTCCATTTTAGCACATTTTATTTTTATTTTATACTATAATAATATTTAAAAAAATAGTATAATATCATAGACTTGAGGTGCTAAGATGGATGTATTAACAAGAATTGAAGAATTAAGAGAAAAATTAAATAAAGCGGGTTATGAATACTATGTATTAGATAAGCCTACTATTTCTGATTATGAATATGATATGTTAATGCAAGAATTAATCAAATTAGAAGAGGAAAACCCTGAATATAAATCAGAAACTTCGCCTACAGTTAAAATTGGTGGTGAAGTTTTAGATAAATTTAGTAAAGTTACTCATAGTAGCCAAATGATGTCTTTAGGGGATATTTTTTCCTTAGAAGAAGTAGATGATTTTGTTAATCGGATAAAAAAAGTTTGTGTTGATGCAACATTTGTGTGTGAGCTTAAGATTGATGGCTTATCTGTTAGTTTACGTTATGAAGATGGTAAATTAGTTTTAGCAGCAACAAGAGGTAATGGTAGAATAGGGGAAAATATTACTAGTAATGTTAAAACTATAAAAAGTGTTCCTCTTGTAATTGATGCTAAAGAAGCATTAGAAGTTAGAGGGGAAATCTTTATGCCTAAAGCTTCATTAGTTAAACTAAATTTAGCTAGAGAAGCTAACGGGGAAGAATTGTTTCAAAATTGTCGTAATGCTGCTGCTGGGTCAATTCGGCAATTAGATAGTAAGGTTGTAGCTAAACGTAATTTAGATACTTTTATCTATTATTATTTAGGCGATGTACCTACTCAATTTGCGGCTTTAACAAAACTTAAAGAACTAGGTTTTAAAGTAAATCCCTATGCTAAGCTTTGTAAAGATGCTCAAGAAATCAAAAATTATATTAATGAAGTTGCTGAAATTAGAGAATCATTGCCATATGATATTGATGGCGTTGTAATTAAGGTTAATGAAATTAAATATCATGAAATTATAGGTAATACAGTAAAGGTTCCTAAATGGGCCATAGCTTATAAGTTTAAACCTGAAGAAGTTGAAACTAAATTATTAGAAGTTACCTATCAAGTTGGTAGATCAGGTGTAATTACGCCAGTTGCTAATTTTAGTCCGGTTTTTGTTCAAGGTTCTACTATAACTAAAGCTACCTTGCATAATGAAGATTATTTAATTGAAAAAGACATTTGTGAAGGCGATACGATTGTTATTCATAAGGCTGGAGATGTTATTCCTGAAGTTGTTAAAGTTGTCTTAGATAAACGCTTAGAAAATGCTAAACCAATTCGAATGATTGATAAATGCCCATGTTGTAATTCACAACTAGTAAGATATCCTGGTGAGGCTGATTATTATTGTATAAATCCTAATTGTAAAGAAAGAATTATTAATTCTTTAATTCATTTTGCATCCAAAGCTGCTTATAATATTGAGAATTTAGGTGAACAATTAGTAAAATTATTATATAATGAAGGATATTTAAAAAATATAGTTGATATTTTCAAATTAAAAGAACATAAAGACGAGCTTATTAATTTACCTAAATTAGGAACAAAGAGTGTAGATAATTTACTTGCTAATATCGAAAACAGTAAAAATAATACGCTAGATCATTTAATTTTTGGCTTAGGTATACCAAATGTTGGGGCTAAGGTGGCAAAAATAATATGTGAGAAATTTAATAATATTGACCAAATATTAAATGCTAAATATGAAGATATTTTAACTATTAATGATATTGGTGAAATAATAGCTAGAGATTTTGTGGCTTTTTTCAATGATGAATATAATAAAAAAACAATAGCTGAATTAAAAGAATTAGGTTTAAGAATGGATTATCCAACAATAGAAATTAATTATAATTCTTATTTTAGTGGTAAAAAGATAGTATTAACCGGAACTTTAGCTCATATGACAAGAGATGAAGCTACAGCTAAACTTAATCAGTTAGGAGCTAATGTTATTAGTTCGGTTAGTAAAAAAACAGATTTATTAATTTGTGGTGAAGATGCAGGTTCAAAATTAACTAAAGCTAAGGAACTAAATGTAAAAATTTTATTTGAAGATGAGTTTATAGATTTATTAAAGGAATGATTTTAATGGATTATATCTATATAAAAGGTGCTAGAGAAAATAATTTAAAAAATATTGAATTAAAAATACCTAAAAATAAATTGATTGTCATGACAGGTGTATCTGGTAGCGGTAAATCTAGTTTAGCTTTTGATACAATTTATCAAGAAGGTGAAAGAAGATTTGTAGAATCATTATCTACTTATGCTAGACAATTTATTGGTATGCAAGAAAAACCAGATGTTGATGTTATTGAAGGTTTATCACCATCAATTTCGATTGATCAGAAAACTGCGAGTCATAATCCGCGTTCAACAGTTGGAACGGTTACGGAAATTCATGATTATTTAAGAGTGTTATTTGCTAGAATTGGCACCCCGTATTGTCCTCATCATAATATACCTATTTCAGCTTGGTCAATTGATGAAATAGTAGCTAAAGTTATGAATTTAGCTGAAGATAGCAGAATATATATATTATCTCCTATAGTTAGAGAACAAAAAGGAGAATTTAAACAATTATTACAAGAATATTTGAAACAAGGATATATAAGGGCATATATTGATAATGAATTAATAGAGCTTGATGGTGAAATAAAGTTAGAAAAAAACAAAAAACATAATATTGATTTAGTAATTGATAGATTAAAATTAAAGCCTGATTCAGCATCAAGAATTGCAGAAGGAGTAGAACTAGCTTTTAAGACAAGTTCTGGTTTTGTTAAAATTATGCATGATGACCAAGTTGATTTATATAGTGAAAACTATGCTTGTCCTATTTGTGGTTTTACTATTCCTAGTTTAGAACCCAGGTTGTTTTCTTTTAATAACCCTTTAGGAGCCTGTCCTGATTGTCATGGTTTAGGGTATAAACTTCATATTGATAGAAATTTAATTATCGATGAAGAAAAAAGTTTAAAAAACGGCGCTATTGTGCCATATCGTAATCAAGATAAAGAAAATTTAAACTATGCTGAATTGGATCAAGTTTGTGCATTTTATGACATTGATCAAGGCGTTCCATTTAAGCAATTAAGCAAAGATAAACAAGATATAATTCTTTATGGTTCACCAGATTTAATTCATTTTGAATTAATCTCAACAAGCGGTAGAAAAACGAATAAAGATAAACATTTTGAAGGCATAATCAACCAATTTGAACGTCGTTATCTTGAAACTAATTCTGATTGGATTAGAGAATGGATAGAAGGTTACATGGTAGAAAGTGAATGTAAAACGTGTCATGGAGCAAGACTTAATGATGAAGTTTTAGCTGTTAAAATTGCGGCTAAAAACATTAATGATTTATCAAGAATGTCTATTGGATCATTATATGATTTTTTTGGTAATTTGCAACTTAGTGAAGAAAAAACCAAAATTGCTTCACTAGCAATCAAAGAAATTAGAGACCGACTTAAATTTTTAATCGATGTTGGTCTAGATTATTTAAATTTAGCTCGTAGTGCTGTTTCTTTATCAGGCGGTGAAGCTCAAAGAATTAGACTTGCAACCCAAATAGGTAGTCAATTAACCGGCGTCATCTATGTTCTTGATGAACCTAGTATCGGGCTTCATCAACGTGATAATATGCGTTTAATAAATAGTTTAAAAAATATGCGCGATTTAGGTAACACTCTAATCGTTGTTGAACATGATGAAGAGACTATGCTCAACTCGGATTATTTAGTAGATGTTGGACCTGGTGCTGGTATTCATGGCGGTGAAATTGTGGCTTGTGGGACACCTGCTGAGGTTATGGCTAACCCTAATAGTTTAACTGGTAAATATTTGACAGGCGAATTAAAAATAGATGTTCCTAAACTAAGAAGAAAAGGTAATGGCAAGACTATAACAGTTTTTGGGGCAAGTGAAAATAATTTAAAAAATATTAATGTTACATTCCCACTAGGTAAATTTATCTGTGTTACTGGTGTATCTGGTAGTGGTAAATCTACTTTAGTAAATGAAATTTTATTGCGCTACTGTCAAAAAACACTTTATAAGTCAAAAAAAGTAGCACCAGGTAAATTTAGTAAAATTACAGGTATAGAAAATATTGATCGAATAATAGAAATTAGCCAACAACCAATAGGTAGAACACCTAGATCTAATCCGGCTACCTATACTGGAGTATTTGATGATATTAGAGAATTGTTTAGTCAAACTAATGAAGCTAAAATGCGCGGTTATGATAAAGGAAGATTTAGTTTCAATGTCAAAGGTGGCAGATGTGAAGCCTGTGGTGGAGATGGTGTTAAAAGAATATCAATGCATTTCTTGCCTGATGTTTATGTTCCTTGTGAAGTTTGTCATGGAACACGTTATCAAAAAGATACATTAGAAATTAAATTTAAAGGGAAAAATATTGCTGATGTATTAGACATGCGGATTGAAGAAGCTTATGAATTTTTTATTAATTTCCCTAAAATTAAAAATAAACTAGAAACCTTAATGTCAGTAGGCCTTGGCTATATGAAATTAGGTCAATCTTCAACAACATTATCAGGTGGCGAAGCTCAAAGAATTAAGCTAGCAAGTGAATTGTATTCAAAAATAAGTGAAAGAACTTTATATATCTTAGATGAACCATCAACAGGTCTACATACTGATGACATTAAAAAATTATTAGCAGTCTTTAATAAAATTGCCGATAATGGTGCTACTTTAATCATTATTGAACATAACTTAGATATAATTAAATCAGCTGATTATATTATAGATTTAGGCCCAGATGGCGGTGATAAAGGTGGCAATATTGTTGCTAGTGGAACACCAGAAGAAGTTTCTAATGTTGATGCTTCTTATACAGGTAAATATTTAAAGAAAATATTAGGAGTTAAAAATGAGTAAAAAAGGTGTAGTTGTTAAAAAAATTATTGAAGATAATAATTTAAGTATATTTTATGGCGAAACAGGCTTAGACAGACTTGTTGTAGAAGATATGATCTGCCGACCAGGTATGGAACTTTGTGGATATTTAGATTTTTATGAACCGCAAAGAATTGTTTTAATTGGAACTAAAGAAGCAACTTTTTTAACAACCCTACCACTTGAAATGCAGCTTGAAAGAGTAAAGAATATTTTTTCTTTAGAACCACCATTAATAGTGTTTTCTAAAAACGTTAGTATACCAGAATACTTTTTAGACTTTGCTAAAGAACATAATATTGCCCTTGTTAAAAGCGATCTATCAACTACAGCTACATCATCAAAATTATATACCTATTTACAAGAAATTCTAGCAGCTCGAATTAGTCTACATGCTACATTTCTAGATATTCATGGCTTAGGCACTTTAATCATGGGACATAGCGGAATAGGTAAATCGGAAACAGCCCTTGATTTAATAAAAAGAGGACATCAATTAATATCTGATGATTTAGTTGAAATCTTTGAAAAAGAACCAGGTAATTTAATTGGAACAGCCCCAGATATTTTAAAACGTTATATGGAAATTAGGGGTATAGGAATAGTTGATGTTGTGCATATGTTTGGTTCAGGTGCATATCGGCCAAAGAAAAATGTTAAACTTGTAATTGAACTAGAAGCTTGGGATAAAGATAAGTATTACGATCGACTAGGATTAAAGCAAGAAAAAATCAAATTTTTTGATACAGAAATAACAAAAATGGTTATACCTGTATTACCGGGTAGAAACGTAGCTTTGCTGATTGAATCAGCTGCCTTAAATGAAAAATTAAGAATATATGATGGGTATAACGATGCTAAAACATTTGTTGATTCTGTCAACAAAAAAGCTCGAGGTGAAGAATAGTGATATATGCTTTATATATTTCAATAATAATTATAATTTTAATTTCTTTATACTATCCTTATTTAAAAATAAAAGGTGAAGAAAAAAGAATAAAAATAAAAAATATTTTCAATAAAAAAACATATAATTGTCGCATATCTATGCCATTAATTGCTGTAATAATAGATGCTATTCTAATGCTTATTTTAGATTTATGTATCGGTGATTTATTTATAGATCCTGTTGCTTTTGACATCTTTGGTTTAGAAATTAGATGGTATGCTTTATGGATTTTACTTGGTGTAGTAGTCGCAGTTATTATGGGTGTTAAAGAAGGTAAAAGAATAGGTATTTATGCTGATTTTGTTTATACTGGTATTTTAATAACCCTACCTCTAGCTATCATTGGTGCAAGATTATGGTATGTTTTATTTAATTTAGATGATTTTGACTCATTCGCTAAAGTGATTGGTTTAGATGGTGGTTGGTCTGGTTTAGCTATTCAAGGCGGTATTATAGTCGCTATAATAGTTGTATATATTTATTGTAGAAAAACAAAAGTTTCTTTATATAAAGCCCTAGATATTGTGGCTCCTGGCTTTTTAATTGGCCAAATATTTGGTAGATGGGGTAATTTCTGTAATCACGAATTATATGGTCCTATGATCAATAATTTAGATTTATTTAATTTCTTTTTCCCTGATTTTATCACTGATAATATGTATATATCTGGTAATTATTTACTTAGTGGTTTACATACAGGTTATTATCAACCGATGTTTTTATATGAAAGTATGCTTAATTTAGTTGGTTTAATTTGTATGCTGATTCTAAGAAAAAAATCAAAACATTTAGAATCAGGTGATATGATAGGAATTTATTTAATTTGGTATGGAATTGTAAGAACTATAACAGAATCCTTCCGCTTTGATGGTGAAGTATTAAAAATATTCAATATTCGAGTTAGTATATTGATGTCAGTTATTTTCATTATATGTGGTATAGTTTTCTTAATATTAAAACGTCAATTTGGCAAAAGAACTAACTATTTAGATTTAGTTGAATATATTAAAAATAATAAAATAGATACAGTTTTATTTGATTTAGATGGTACTCTTTTAGATTCAAAAGAATTAATTTATCGTTCCTTTGTCCACACATTTGAAAAGTTTTATCCTAATCATGAATTATCAGATGCAGAACTAGATTCATTTTTTGGCCCTCCTTTAAGTGTTACTTTTGCGAAATATACCAATGATTCAAAACAAATTGAAGAAATGATCGACTATTATCGGCAATATAATGTAGAAGCCCATGATGAATTAGTTAATTTATTTCCTGGTGTTAAAGAAACTATTAAATATTTAAGTAAACATAATTATAAATTAGGCGTTATATCAGCTAAGAAATCAGATTTAGTTAATCATGCTTTAGAAATATTTAAAATAAAAGAATACTTTGATATTGTAATAGGCCAAGATGAAGTTAAAAATCCTAAACCAAACCCAGAAGGCATTCTATTAGCAACAAGAAAACTAAAATCAAATCGTGCAGTTTATGTCGGCGATAGTGTATCAGATATAGAAGCAGGTAAAAACGCCAAAATAAAAACTTGTGCGATAGCTTATAAAAAAGATAATGGTAGAGCTCCAATGTTAATAGAAGCAGAACCAGATATGTTTATTGATTCGATGTATGGTTTAATTAAAGCTCTAGGAGAATAAAATGAGTTATGCTTTAGATTGTAAGGAAGAATTAACTCATTTAGATGTAGTCGCTAATCAAGAAAGCTTAACAATTTTAAATGCTATTATAAGAAATGGTTTTGAAATAATTCTTTCAGGTTTTACTAAATTTAGTTTAAAATTCAGTACTAAAAGTAATCCGTTGATAAGATATATTATTAAATTATTAACGGTAAATTTTAATAACATAAAGTATGAATTATACCAAAAACAAGTTATTCGTTTTGACAAACCTCACCTTTTTGTTATTGAAATTAAAGAAGATAGTGATATATTAATTGAAGCATTTAATTTATTAAATGATGACAAAGAAAATAAAAAAGAAATATTTGATAATGAAGATTTAATTAAAGCCTATTTAAGAGGAGCTTTCATAGCTTCAGGTTCTGTTAATAGTCCTAAAACGAGTAATTACCATTTAGAGTTTCGAGTTAGTTCAAATGTAGAAGCCTTATTTATTCAAAATTTGATCAATTATTTTAGTTTAAACGCCAGAATGAGTAAAATAAAAGACAAATATATTATTTATCTTAAAGATAAAGATAGCATTTGTGATTTGTTGCGGATCATCGGGGTAAACGTACAAGTATTTAAAATGGAAGATGATATTATTAAGCGGAAAGTAATAGCTGATACAAAACGCAAGGTTAATTTTGATATTGCTAATCAAAGTAAAACTAATGAAGCTAGTAAAAATATGCTTAAATATATATTCTACTTAGAAAAATACTATCCCTTAGACAAATTAGAACCAAAGCTTAAACTCATTATGAAAGTTAGAAGTGAGAATCAAGAAGCTTCATTAACTGAATTATGCCAAATATTAGAAGAAGAATATGGTGAAAAAATTTCAAAATCAGGACTTAATCATAGATTAAGAAAAATTAAAGAAATTGCATTAGAATATAGAAATAAAAGGATAGAGCAATGATAGGAATAGATCTAGTTGAAATAGCAAGAATCGTGAAAGATATAGATAGATTAGCTAATAAGATTTTAAGTAAAGAGGAAACTGAAGAATACTTAAAACTTAATTTATTAAAAAGGAAAGCTGAATATGTTGCAGGTAGATGGGCGGCAAAAGAGGCTATTTATAAAGCTTTAAATGAGCAGAAAAATCATGACTATAAAGATTTTTCGATATTGAATTTACCTTCTGGTAAACCATATGTTAAGTCTAATACCGGGCTAAATATAACAGTGTCTATAAGTCATACTGCTAATTATGCCACTGCGATAGCTTTAGTAAACTAATTTTGCCTTGCTATTTTAGGCTAAATTTATTATAATAATTATGTTTTTTAAGGAGGAATGATTATGGCACGTGCTAATGTTCATAATGAATATAAAGAAAAAAATAAAAGCCATAAAAAATTATGGGCTATAATAAGTTCAGTCGGTGTAGTTGTTGTAGCTGGTATAGTATTATTAATCTTATGGTTAGTTGGTGTATTTGATAGTAAAGACATACCAACATATTTAACTAAATATGATGAATATAAAATTAATTATTCACAATTATCTTCAAAATTAAGCGACACTGAAAGTACATTTATTTTTGTTTATGATAACGAAGCTTATGATGAACTTAGTGATAGTAATAAAACAACTATTGAAACAAGAATCACAAACTTAATTGAATCAATCAATAAAGTTAATGAAGAAAAAGATGCTGAAGTATTTAACTTCTATATAATTGATACAACAGTTTCATCTAATGCTAATATTTTAGAAAACGATAGTTATGGTTCATTTACATTTACACCACAATTAATGTATTTTTATAATGGTACATATTATGCTAATATGGAAGCAGCCTGTGATGCTAATAATAATTTAGCTTCTCAAGTTAGTGAAGAAGATAAAGATATCGTATTTACAAACGATTCTATTGGTGGTTTGATTAATAATTTAAGTGAAGCTAGAAGCTTAATAGATAATATTCGTTAATTTGAAGAAAGGAAAATGAACGCTTTATAAGCGTTTTTTGCATATTATGGAAAAAGAAAAACTAATAAAACCAATTGCTGAAGAATTAAATATTAAAGTTGAACAAGCAGAAGCTGTATTAAATTTACTAGCAGAAGATGCTACTGTGCCGTTTATAGCTCGTTATCGTAAAGAAGCTACAGGCGGATTAAATGAAATTGTTATTAGAGAAATTGCTGATAAATACAATTATGCTGTTAATTTAGATAAGAAAAAAGAAGATGTAATTCGCTTAATTGATGAAAAAGGCTTATTGACAGATGAATTAAGAGCAGAAATTTTAAAAGCAACTAAATTAATTGAAGTAGAAGATTTATATCGTCCTTTTAAAGAAAAGAAGAAAACTAAAGCAACAGAAGCAATAAAATTAGGTTTAGAACCATTAGCAAAACAAATGTTAGAACCTAATTATGGTAAAAATAAAGAAGATATTGTTGCGCCATATTTAAAAGAAGAATTGACTTATGAAAAGGCAATTGAAGGAGCAAAGTATATAATTGCTGAAATGGTAAGTGATAATGCTAATTATCGTAAATATATTAGAGAAAAATCGCTTAGATATGGTAAAATTTCATCAAAATTAAAAAAGAATGCTGAAGATACAGATCTTAAATTTAAGATGTATTATGATAATACTGAAGGTTTAGCATATGTAAAACCACATCGTATATTAGCGATGAACAGGGGTGAAGATTTAGATATTTTAAGTGTTTCAATAACCTTACAACCAGAAAGGGATATTGATTATTTAAATTATCAAGTGATTCATAATCGCCACTTACTTTTTGTAGATGAAATAAAAGAAGCTATTGCTGATAGTTATAAAAGATTAATTTCTCCATCAATTGAAAGAGAAATAAGAACAATGTTGACTGAAGATGCTGAAAGCAAGGCAATTGATGTATTTTCATTAAATGTTAAGAACCTTTTATTACAACCGCCTTTAAAGGGGAAAGTTGTATTAGGTGTAGACCCAGCTTTTAGAACAGGATGTAAACTAGCTGTCATAGATCCAACCGGTAAGGTTTTAAAGATAGGAGTTATTTATCCTAATGAAAAAAGTAAAGGTGCAACTATCGATAAAGCAACATTAGAAAAATCTAAAAAGACAATCGTTAATTTATGTAACGATTATAAAGTAGAAATAATTGCTATAGGTAATGGTACAGCGTCACGGGAAACTGAAAGCTTTATTGCTGATGTTATTAAAGAATATGATTTAAAAGCTAAGTACATTATTGTATCAGAGGCAGGTGCTTCTGTTTATAGTGCATCTGATATTGCTAAAGAAGAATTCCCGGATTTTGAAGTTCAAGAAAGAAGTGCTGTTAGTATTGCTAGAAGAATTCAAGATCCTTTAGCTGAATTAGTTAAAATAGATCCAAAAAGCATTGGTGTTGGTCAATATCAACATGACGTTAATCAAAAAGAATTATCTAAAGCTTTAGATAACGTTGTAACTGATGTTGTTAACAATATAGGGGTTAATGTTAATACAGCTTCAGTAAGCTTATTAACATATGTATCAGGTTTATCAAAAGCTTCAGCTGCAGAAATAGTAAAATATCGAAATATAAACGGCAAGATTAATTCACGTACTGAAATCAAAAATGTTAATAAAATAGGACCAAAAACCTATGAACAAGCTATTGGCTTTTTACGTATTTCAGAGCCGTTAGAAAAACTTGATATGACATCTATTCACCCTGAAAGTTATGATAAAGCAAGAACTTTATTAAATTATATAGGATTAACAGAAGATGCAATTGGAACAGATGAAATTAAAGAGTGTATCAATAAGCTAGATCGTAAAACAGTAGCTAAAGAACTTAATATAGATGAATATACATTTAACGATATATGTGATGCATTTATTCAGCCATTAAGAGATATAAGAGATGAATATCCAACTCCAACATTGAGAAGTGATATTTTACATTTTGAAGATGTTAAGCCTGGTGATTTATTAGAAGGAACAGTTAGAAATGTTATTGATTTTGGTTGTTTTGTAGATTGTGGAGTTAAATATGATGGTTTATTACATATTTCAAAAATGAATAAAGCAGGAATTAAACACCCATCTGAAGTTTTAAGTGTTGGTGATTTAATCAAAGTAAGAGTTTTAGATATTGATTACGATCATCATAAATTACAATTAGAATTAATAAATTAGCACTTGCAAATTGTCAAGCTTTCATATATAATATAGGAGCTTGACAGGTAATGGAGTAGTACTCAAGAGGCTCAAGAGGCTTCCCTGCTAAGGAAGTAGGTCGGGTAACTGGCGCGAGAGTTCGAATCTCTCCTGCTCCGCCATTTGGAAAATTAAAGCTCAGTTATGAGCTTTTTTATTTTATGCGCTTACTCAGAATAAGAAAAAATGTTAGTTTTTGTTAGTTGTTTTACTCATAGCTAAGCCAATTTTTACTAATAATTTCTGAGTAAAATCTGAGTAAGGCACATTTTCAAATCTAAATTATGTTTACAAATTTAAGCTAAGTAATATCTGCTTAGCTTTTTCTTTTTATATTTTCAGCAACTTCTTCATCATCGATTTGTGATGCGTGTATATATGTTTTTGATGCTGTTTTAGGTTCATTTCCTAACCTTTGACTAATAGTCCATTCATACCCCATATTTCTTAAATAAGTAGCGTGGCTATGTCTGAAACCGTGTAGCTTAATATGTGGTAATTTAGCCATATCGCTATGTTCTTTACAAACACGTCTTATCTTTTGCTCATTAATAGGAATTTTACCATTGAATAAAAACCAGTCTTTATTATGTATATATTCTGTTAATAATAATATTTATAGATTTACTAGTATTATTAGTATTTAAACTTGCGTGGTAGTTTAAATAAATAAAAAAATTAAAGGTAGGTGTAAAAATAATCCTTATGGTCTATTGGTCAAGTAAAATACCACGCTTTACTTGGCAAGGGTTAAAAAAAGAACTAGTCTTAAGTAAACTAGTTCAAATGTAATTCTTTCTTTATAGCATCCTGTAATAATTGCGAAAAATTAATATTGTATTCTAAAGCTTTAGCATTGAGCCAAGCTGGTAATGTTACGGTTCTATTAACTGATTTGTTAATATTAGCTTTTCTTAAAGATGGCATATAAGCATCAATTAAAGTGACTTTTTCATTGTTATTTAACTCGATATCTTGAAGTTTAGAAGGAGTTGGTATTTTTTCTTTATCCTCTTCTAAACCTAACATAGTTATACCTAAAAGTTCTCTGGCTGATAGAAAAGCATCATCTTCGTTAATACCTGATGTTGCAACACCTAAATCAGGAAATACAATACTAATTTCATTATCATCGTAATTAAAAATTGCAGGATAAATATAACGTTCTTTTAACATAAAATACCTTCTTTCTTATTTTGCAAGGAAATACAATCAAGAGAATTTAATCCCTGATTGCATTTCGATACTTTTAAGTGTTTTTCTAGGAATATCCTTATCTGGATGTTTAACAGTTACTCTTCCTTGCTTGCTAGGATGTTTAAATTGATGGTGTGAACCGACACAATTTACTTCATACCACCCATCTTCAAGCAAAGCTTTAATAACTTCTCTAGAAGAATAGCTTTTTATTGTATCACCTTCTAGCAAGATAATTATAACAAATATAAAAATATGTGTCAATAAGGAGAAACTAAAACAATGAAAAAACAAGTATTAATTAAACTATTAGAAACATCTGGAGAAAATACTAAAAAAATAGTTTTAGATTTTTTTAAAAACACTGATGTTAAAGGTTATCAAGAATTGATTCGTGATTTACAAGAAGCCATTAACGTTGAAATGGCAAAGGTGAATAATGAGTAATTTTGAAGAATATCAAAATATATTTCTTGGTGAGGTAGTTGGAACTGAGGGATTATGCTACCCAATGTTTGATGTTAATAAACACGTTGTAAGCGTTAAAGAATTTAGTTTTAAACCTATGGAGCGTGTAGCTAGGATTTTATGTGGGGTTGATGGAGGCAGTGTTCTAGATGCTACTACAATGAATATTTTATGCATAACTACCGCAAATAGAATTGTAAGGCTTCCAGGATTTTACTATGATCCAGCTAATTGGGGTCATCAACCATTAGCAAATGGAATACCTTGTTTTATTAGTATTAGGTCTTTATGTTATGGTTTTACCAATCATAATAGCTTTAATTACTAATAGCAAGTCTTCTAATCGTAAAGATAAAGAAGATTAAAATAACGATAACTCGCCCCCAAAATAGTGAAAACCCTAGAATTGCGCTTCTAGGGTTTTCTTTTATTGATAACGATAACAACGCCGAGAAAGCAATATTAAGCTCTCTTCGTAAATAATTATAAACTAATTATTTAATTTGTCAATAAGTAAAAAAGGTTAGGAACTGTAATCCTAACCTCAGATTGTTGACAAAGTGATTATTTTTCAACTTATTATAGTTGTAAAGTAATCACTTTTTATCATTTGTAAACTTTGTTTATAAAAAAACTATAGATGGTTAAAAAATCGTGTAAAAAGAGAAAATTAAAGGGGATTATGCCCCTAATGGCCCTATATTTTTCTTTCTTAGTGCCAATTTTTTCAAATTCATGCAGCTAAAAAGTAGC
>CASEZJ010000025.1 GCA_949292525.1 uncultured bacterium
TAAATCTAGAAAGGAGTTTAAACTTATGGGTTTAAAGAAATTATTTGATTCAGGTCATAAAGAATTAAAAAGATGTCAAAAAATAGTTCCACATATTCTAGCATTAGAACCGCAAATGCAAGAATTAAGTGATGAAGATTTAAAAAATAAAACAAACGAGTTTAAAGAACGCTATCAAAACGGTGAAACTTTAAATGATTTATTAATAGAAGCTTATGCCGTAGTAAGAGAGGCAGCATATCGTGTAACAGGACTTAAAGCTTATCCTGTTCAATTAGCAGGTGCTATAGCTATTCATGGTGGTAATATTGCCGAAATGAAAACAGGTGAAGGTAAAACTTTAACAGCTGTTTTTCCTGCTTATTTGAATGCTTTAACTGGTGATGGTGTCCATATTGTTACAGTTAATGAATATTTAGCTCAAAGAGAAACAACTGGTGAAATAGGTGATATATATCGCTTTTTAGGTTTAACTGTAGGCCTAAATTTACGTGATTATTCACGTGAAGAAAAGAAAGAAGCCTATAATTGTGATATTTTATATTCAACTAATAGCGAATTAGGTTTTGATTATTTAAGAGACCATATGGTACAATTCAAATCACAAATGGTTCAAAGAGAATTAAATTATGCGATTATCGATGAGGTTGATTCAATCTTGATTGATGAAGCAAGAACACCTTTAATCATATCAGGTGGAGCTACTGATAAATCTATGGCATATATTCAAGCTGATACATTTGCGAAAAGATTAAAAGAAGAGGACTATGAACTTGATATTGAGTCAAGAACTATAGTTTTAACCGATAGTGGTATTGCTAAAGCGGAAAGGTTCTTTGGTATTGATAACTTATACGACATTAAATATGTTAAATTAGTTCATCATATTAACAATGCTTTAAAGGCTAATTATATTTTCCATAATGGTGTAGAATATGTAGTTCAAAATGGAGAAGTTTTAATCGTTGATTCCTTCACAGGTCGTATTTTAAAAGGTAGACAATATAGCGAAGGTCTTCATCAAGCTATTGAAGCTAAAGAAAATGTTGAAATTAAAAAAGAAACAACAACAGTAGCTACTATCACTTATCAAAATTATTTTAGAATGTATAAAAAATTATCAGGTATGACTGGTACTGCTAAAACCGAAGAAGAGGAATTTAGAGATATATATAATATGTATGTAGTTGAAGTTCCAACTAATAGACCAGTTATACGTATCGATAAACCAGATTTATTATTCCTAAATAAGAAAGCTAAGTTTGCCGCTTTAATTGAAGATATTAAAGCTCGTCATGAAAAAGGTCAACCTATTTTAGTAGGTACTGCTGATGTTGAAACAAGTGAATTAGTTAGTAACATGTTAACAAAACTAGGTTTAAAACATGAGGTTTTAAATGCCAAGAACAATGCTAGAGAGGCAGAAATTGTAGCTTTAGCTGGTCAAATTGGGCAAATTACCATTTCTACAAATATGGCCGGACGTGGTACAGATATTAAGCTTGGTGAAGGCGTAAAAGAACTAGGTGGTTTAGCAGTTCTAGGTACTGAACGTCATGAATCAAGAAGAATTGATAACCAATTACGTGGTAGATCAGGTCGTCAAGGTGACCCTGGTTTTTCTCAATTTTTCATTAGTGCGGAAGATGATTTACTTGTTAGATTTGGTGGCGATAGCTTTAAAACTAGACTAGCTTGGGTAATCCGTTTGAATGGTGATGGCGATGAATCTAAACCGCTTGAATCTAAAATGTTTACTAAAGTTGTTACACAAGCTCAAGAAAGAATTGAAGGTAACAACTATGATGCTCGTAAAAATGTTTTACGTTATGATGATGTTATTAGAAGACAAAGAGAAATATTCTATAAACAAAGAACGGAAGTTATTTCTGAAGAATCTGTTGAACCATTAGCTAAAAACTTGATTTTTGACGGCATTAATTTAGTTATTGATGAACATATTAAAGAAGTTGGTAATAATAAATATGAAATCGATGATGCTGCTATAACCAATACATTTAATCAAGAATATTTTGGTCCAAATAGAGTAGATTTAGAATTAATTAAACAAAAAGATGAAAATGAAATCGCCGACTATTTAAATGAAATAGCTTTAAAAATCTTAGATGAAAAAAGAGAAACATGTCCACCAGAAGTTTTTGAAGAAGTATTAAAAACAATAATTTTACGTATCTTAGATAGTAATTGGACACATCATATTGATGATATGGATGGACTTAGACAAGGAATTTCCTTCCAATCATATGGTCAACAAAATCCATTACAATTATATCAAAGTGAAGGTTTCAAAAAATTTGAAACTATGATGAATAAAATTAAAGTTGAAGTTTTAAAATATTTAATGCGAGTTCAAATCAGACAAAATATTAAACGTGATGAGGAAGCAACATCTAATTTAGCTACTAATGCTCCTGATAATGCTTTAAAAGCTAAACCAAAAGTAAAAGAAGAAAACAAAAAAATTGGCCGTAACGATCCATGTCCTTGTGGAAGTGGTAAAAAATATAAAAATTGTTGTGGCTTAAAAAAGTAGTTGGTAAATATGGATCGCTATGAAATTAATAAATATATTCAAACATTTAAACAAAAAATAACCGATCTATATGAAGCTCTAAATATTAAGTCTAAAGAGGTCAAACTGGCCTCTTTAGATGCTTTAATAAGTAGTCCTGATTTTTGGTCAGATCAAAAAAAAGCTAATGCCATAATCTCAGAAGCTAACGATATAAGAGAAGATGTATCTTTATATAATGATTTAGCTAAAAGTTATATGGATTTAGAAGAATTTATTTCAATGAGTCAAAATGATGAAGAACTACAAGCTTTATTAGATGAAGAAATATTAAATTTTAATAAAAAAATAGCTAATGCAGAAGAAAAAGCCTTATTAAGTTCAAAATATGACAATTTAAACGCTATCGTTGAATTACATCCTGGGGCTGGGGGTACAGAATCAATGGATTGGGCGAGTATGCTTTATAGAATGTATCAAAGATTTTGTCAAAAACAAGGTTTAAAATTAGAAGTTTTAGATTATTTAGCCGGTGAAGAAGCAGGAATTAAATCGATTACATTTTTAGTTAAAGGTAAATATGCTTATGGTTTAATGAAAAGTGAACGCGGTGTCCATCGTTTAGTTCGCATTTCACCATTTGATAGTGGAGCTAGAAGACATACATCATTTTGTTCATGTGATGTAGCCCCGGAAATATTAGATAATACAACAATTCAAATTAAAGATGAAGAAGTAAGAATAGATGTTTATCATTCAAGTGGAGCAGGTGGTCAATCAGTAAATACTACTGACTCAGCTGTAAGAATCACACATTTACCAACAGGAATTGTAGTAACTTGTCAAAATGAAAGAAGTCAAATAAAAAATAAAGAAGTTGCCTTTAAAATATTAAGAGCTAAATTATTAGAAAGACAAATAGAAGCTCAAAAAAAGGAGATTTCTAACTTAAAAGGCGAACAAATGGAAATAAATTTTGGTTCGCAAATTAGGTCATATGTATTTTGTCCTTATACATTAGTTAAAGATCATCGAACTAATTATGAAACTAATAATGTTCAAGCTGTAATGGATGGTGATATTATTAATTTTATGCTTAGCTATCTAAAATATGAAAGGGGAAATACTAGTGAATAAAATTGATTATAAACATAAAGCTAAACAATTTTTGTTTATAGCTTTAGGTGTATTAATAATGGATGTTGGTTATTATTTCTTCTACAGTCCTGCTAATTTAGTAGCAGGTGGAGTAACAGGTATATCAATTATTTTAAAACCAGTATTAGATATGATTAATATGCCCCAATCAATATTTTTATATATCATTGAAGGTGTTTGTTTAATATTAGGTTTAATATTATTAGGTAAAGATTTCTTTTTTAAAACTGTATTAGCTAGTTTACTAGCTCCAACATATGTTTTGATCTTCGAACAAATTTGTGCTCAAGAAGTAATTTTAAATACAGTTACTCAAAACAAGCTTATAGTCGCATTGTTATGTGGTTCAATTTTACAAGGTGTAGGCATTGGGATTTGTCTTAAAAATAATGGCTCAACCGGTGGTTTAGATGTCATTCAAAAAAGTATTTCTAAATATTTACATATACCTTATAGTTTTGCGATGTTTGGGACAGATTGGATTATTTGTATCTTAAGTGGTTTTAGTTTCGCAACTCCAATTAGTTACAATTTTGAATATACATTATTTGGTATTATTAGCGTATACTTTGCTGCTTATATAATCGATGTTATAACTTTAAATGCTCGTTCACGTCGAACAGCCTATATTATTACAAGCAAACCAGAAGAAGTAAAAGAAGCAATATACAAAAATATAGGCCGTGGCTGTACAGAAAGTGATGTTAGAGGCGGTTATACAAATCAAGATAAAGTAATGCTAATCTGTGTTTTAAATAAAACTGAAAGCTATAAATTAGGTGAGTTTATTAAGAGTGTAGATGACCAAGCATTTACATTTTTTACAACAACAAGAGAGGTTGTAGGTGATTATGCCAACAAACCAAAACCTTAAAGTTAAGGACCTAAAAGAAGAAAAAAAGAATCTCTATAAAGTAGAAATTAATGAACAATCATATTTATTTGTTACGGATACTGTTTTAAAATATCGTCTTGTTAAAGGTAAAGAAGTGACAAATATAGATGAAATTATTAATTTTAACAATAAAATTTTATATCTTAATAAAATAAGAAATTATGCCTTAAAATATCCTAAGTCAATTTACAATCTCAAATTGTATTTAAAAGAAAAATATGAAGATATTGATAGTGAATATATTATAAATATTTTAATAAATGAAGGAATAATAGATGATAAACGTTATGCCTTAAATAAATATTATGCCCTCAAAAGTAAAAACTATGGTCAAGCATATATAATAAATTATTTATTATATAAGGATCATATCGATAAAGAAATAATTAATAATATTATTGAAAATGATAAGGCTGAAATTGATTTAAAACCTTTAATTGCTAAATTACTTATTAAATATAAAGGAGATAAGACAAAAGTTACTAATTATTTATTAAGGAAAGGCCATAAATATAATGATATTAAATCCGCTTTAGAAGTCTAGAGCGGATTTTTTGGCATTATGCTAAATTTAGTTAAATTACACTTTCTAATTTAAGTTAATTTTGCTATAATTAAGTAAATGAAATTTGGAGGATAATATGTTAATTAAAGAAAAGATTGATAAGGATTTTTTATATTATTTTGATCAAGGGAAAGCCACTAACTTATATGAAGTTATGGGTAGTCATTTAGTTAAAGACGCTAATGGCAAAAATATAGCTTGTGAATTCGTTGTTTATGCTCCTAATGCGAAAAATGTTAGCATTATGGGTAGCTGGAATGGTTATGCAAAAGACCAAGATTATATGACTAAAATCGATAATTATGGTATTTGGTATTTAAAAATTGACAAAGATTTAGAATTTGCAAAATATAAGTATGTAATTGATACAGGCTATGACTTATTATTTAAATCAGATCCGTATGCTTTTTGTTCAGGATTAAGACCAAACAAAGATTCAGTTGTTTATGATATAGAAGGTTATAAATGGCATGACCAAGATTACATGTATAGTCATCCTAAAACATATGAAAGACCAATGTTGATTTATGAATTACACTTTGGTTCATGGCGTAGACTAGGTCTTGGGTCTGATGAAGTTTATTCATATAAAGAACTAGCAGATATGTTAATTCCTTATTTGTTAGAATACAACTATACACATGTTGAAGTTATGCCAATTTATGAATACCCACTTGATGCATCTTGGGGTTATCAAGGAACAGGGTATTATTCCGCTACTAGTCGATACGGCTTACCTAAGGATTTAATGTATTTTGTTGATTGTTGTCATAAAAACAATATTGGGGTTATCTTTGACTGGGTTCCTGGTCACATTTGTAAAGATGCTAATGGTCTTTATATGTTTGATGGTACTCCTTTATATGAATATCCTAATGAACAAGATAGAGA
Organism: uncultured bacterium; assembly: GCA_949292525.1. Classification (GTDB taxonomy): domain Bacteria; phylum Bacillota_I; class Bacilli_A; order Acholeplasmatales; family Anaeroplasmataceae; genus CALUXS01. The sequence goes on from CASEZJ010000025.1 coordinate 6,043, forward strand.
AAATTATGAATGGGGAACAGCTAATTTAGATCTTGGTAAAGGTACTACTAGAAGTTTCTTATATTCTAACGCTTTATTCTTTATGAATTATTATCATGTTGATGGCTTTAGAGTAGATGCTGTTTCTAATATTATTTATTATTTAGGTAATAAAAATAGAGGCGAAAATCAAGGTGCCTGCGATTTTGTAAGAGGTTTGTCTAGAACTATATTTGCAAAAGATGATCGAGTATTATTAATAGCTGAAGATAGTTCTGATTATCCAGGTGTTACTAAACCTAGTGATATGGGAGGTTTAGGCTTTAATTATAAATGGGATATGGGTTGGATGAATGATACTTTGAAATACTTCAAATTAGATCCTATTTATCGCCAATACCATCATAATTTAATAACATTTAGTATGTTATATTTCTATAACGAACAATTTGTATTACCATTTTCACATGATGAAGTAGTACATATGAAAGGCAGTTTATTAAATAAGATGCCAGGGGATTATTGGCAAAAATTTGCCAACTTCCGTTTATTAATGGGCTATATGATGACACACCCAGGTAAAAAACTATCATTTATGGGTAATGAATTAGCTCCATTTAGCGAATGGGCTTTCTGGAAAGAACTAGATTGGAATTTATTAGATTATGATTCACATCGTGGAGCTAATAAATATATAAAAGATTTAAATAAATTATATAATAAAGAAAAAGCATTATATGAATTAGATTATAATCCTGATGGTTTTAGATGGATTGAAGCAAATAATGCTAGTCAATCAATATTTATCTATATTAGATATGCTAAAGACTTTAAAAACCATTTAGTTGTTATATTAAATTGTACACCAAATACATATCATTATTATCGTGTTGGCGTACCAGGAACTAATAATTATAAAGAAGTAATTAATTCTGATGATTTAAAATATTATGGTTCAGGTCAAATTAATCCAAATGAAATAATAGTTAATAAAGTTCCTTGTCATAATTTTGATCAATCAATAGAATTAACTATTCCACCACTTGGAATGACTGTATTAAAAATGAAAAGACCAATGAAAGAAAAAAAATAAGCACGAAAAACTTTATTTTATAAATAACTTAGTGTATAATTAGGCGGTTTTTGTTAAACCATAAATAATTTAAGGAGTTAAAATTAATGGAATATACTTATTTTGATAACAAAGAAAGCTTTAAAAAAGCCTTTGTTAATAATGTTGAAAATAAATATGCGATTGAATTTTGTGATTCAACACCTTATCAACAATTTGTTGTTTTAGGTGAAATGTTAAGAATGTATGTTGCTAAAGATTGGCACCAAACAGATGAAATCTTAAGAAAAAATAAAAATAAAGTTACCTATTATTTTTCAATGGAATTTTTAATGGGTAGAATGATAACAAATAACCTAATGAATGCTGGCGTATATAACGTAGTCAAAGAAGCATTTGATGATCTAGGCTTAGACTTAAACGAAGTTGAACATCAAGAAAGTGATGCCGGTTTAGGTAATGGTGGTTTAGGTAGACTTGCAGCCTGCTTTATGGATTCAGTTGCCTCACTTGGCTTACCTGTTCGTGGTAATTGTATTAGATATCGTTATGGTTTCTTTGAACAAGGTATTAAAAATGGTTATCAAGTAGAACACCCTGATCGTTGGTTAAAAGACGTTCACGTCTGGGAAATAAGAAAAGATGATGAGGCAGTAGAAGTTCCTTTCTACGGCTATATCGAAATGAATACGGAAAATGGTAAATTAAATGTTTTACATCGTAATGCTGAATATGTAAAAGCGGTTCCTTATGATGTGCCTATTATTGGTGATAATAATCATATTGTTAATACCTTACGTTTATGGAGTGCTGAACCAGCTTCAACATATCCAGATAATGCATTTGAATACCACCGTCGTATTAGAGAAATATCATCTTATTTATACCCATCAGATGATACAATTGAAGGCAAAACATTAAGATTAAAACAACAATATTTCTTTGTTAGTGCCGGTGTTGCTTCTGCTATTAGAAGACATAAAAAGATTTTTGGTACAGTTAACAATCTAGATAAAAAGATTTGTTTCCATATCAACGATACTCACCCAACTTTAATAATACCAGAATTAATGCGTATTTTAGTTGATGTTGAAGGCTTAGATTGGGACAAAGCTTGGAAGATTGTTAAAAATTGTTGTGCATATACAAACCACACAATTCTAGCAGAAGCTTTAGAAAAATGGCCATTAGATTTATTTAGAAATTTATTACCACGTATTTATACAATTTGTGAAGAAATAAATCGTCGTTTAATGCTAGAAATAACAGCTAAATATGGTGAAGATAGTCCATATTTACATGAATTGGCTATAATTAAAGATAACACAATTCATATGGCTGCCTTATGTATTCATGGTTCATTTAGTGTTAATGGTGTTGCTGCCCTACATACAGAAATATTAAAAAATATTGAAATGAAACCATTCAATGATTATTATCCAGGTAAATTTAATAATAAAACGAATGGTATAACTCATCGTCGCTGGTTAATTCAATCTAATCCAGAATTAGTTGAAATAATTAAAAAATATTGTGGTGATGATTTTAGTAAAGATATGACAGAACTAGAAAAATTATTACCATATGCTGATGACCCAGAAGTTCAATTAGCTTTTGCAAATATGAAGAGAATTCGTAAACAAGAATTAGCTAATAAAATTTATCGTTCTCAAGGTGTAAGCTTAGACATTAATTCAATATTTGATATTCAAGTTAAACGTCTTCATGAATATAAACGTCAATTAATGAACGCTATTCACATCATGTATCTATATAACAGATTAAAATCAGATGCTGATTTTAAAAAGAATTTCTACCCAACAACCTTCATCTTTGGGGCAAAATCTGCACCAAGTTATGTGTTTGCTAAAGCAGTAATTAAATTAATTAATACTATTGCTGATAAAGTTAACAATGATGTAGATATTAATAAATATTTAAAAGTAGTATTCGTTGTAAACTATAATGTTACATATGCTGAAACAATTATACCAGCAGCCAATGTTTCTGAACAAATCTCAACAGCTTCAAAAGAAGCATCAGGAACTTCAAATATGAAATTTATGATGAACGGAGCTGTAACTTTAGGGACATTAGATGGAGCTAACGTTGAAATCAAAGACTTAGTTGGTGATGATAATATAGTTATTTTTGGTATGAATGCTGATGAAGTAAACGAAGCCTATAAAAAGCATGATTATAACCCATATTCATACTATGAAAATGATCCTAGATTACATTTAGTATTAGATGAATTGACTAATGGTTTCTTCGATAAAGTAGCCCCAAATGAATTTGAAATTATTCGTAATAATTTATTATATCAAGATAATTATTTTGTATTACGTGATTTTGATGCATATGTTAAAGCACATGAACAAATAAATTCATTATATAAAGATCAAAAGAAATGGTTACATATGTCTATTGTAAATACAGCAAAGTCTGGTTACTTCACAACAGATAGAACTATGGAACAATATAATGAAGATATTTGGCATTTAAAGCCAATAACTAATGAATAAATCTAAAGTTTAACTTTAGATTTTTTTCTTAATAGGTGAAAAAATGAAAGAAAAATATACAGAAGCCATCAACAAAAATAAACAAAAAATTAATATAATTACAGTCATAAAAATATCAATAGTCGTTTTATTTTTAGTATTTATTATAACATATTTTACTAACTTTAATAATTTATATCTTTATCTTTCCTTAACCTGCATTATTTTATTTTTCGTATTATTAGTTAGTACTAACAAATATTATCTAGAGAAAAAATATTTAGATAATATTTTATTAGAAATAAAAAAGCATGAAGCTAGACAAAACGGAAATATCGCTAAAGAAGTAGGTTTTTTCGATAAAGGTAATGAATATAAAAGACGGTTTGCAAAACTATCTTTACGTGATAAATATTTACTTGAAGATATAGATATATTTGGTAAAAACTCCCTATATGAACATCTATCTAGTGCTAAATCAGTTATAGGTAGATATAGATTTGCTGATAGTCTATGTCATGGCTCAGATGAACTTTTTAATAAGCGTAAACAAATCGCTGAATTAGGTAAAAGTCCTGATTTAGTCAAATTACAAGCTGCATTAGATTTTACAAATTTAGCTCAAGACATCGATGAAGAAGGTTATATTTTAAATCTTAGTCAAAAGTTTAGCAAAAAAACAAAGCTGTTTTTAGGTTTAATTCCGCTTTTTATCTTTGATATAGTTATTTTAATATTAGGAATATTAAATATAATTAGTCCATATTTTATCTTAGTTCCAATTATTATAAATATATATTATGCAACTTTATTTAAAGATGAAATTCATTTATTAAATACTACAAATTTATACAATTCAATTTGTCAAACTCAATATGTTTTAGCATATTTAAAAAGAATAGATTTAAAATTTCTAAATGAAAAATATGATGAAGCATATTTTTCTACCTCAATAAGAAAATTTAAAAGATTAGCCATCTTATGGCAAGTTTTAGCATATCGGAATAATTTATTATTTAAAATAATTTTTAATGGGCTGTGTTGTTTTGAAGCAATATATCAAATTATTTTTAATAAACTACAATTAAATGAAGAAGAAATCGCCGATATCATTAATGAAATCGCAAATTTAGAATTATATGCTTCATATGCTAATTTATGTTCTGATTATTATGCTAGTATAGGCGAAATAAGTGATAAATTAGAATTTATAGATTTAAGTAATATTTTAATAAATGAATGTGTACCTAATAGTTTTAAACTAAATGTTGGGACCATAATAACAGGTTCAAACATGAGTGGTAAAACAACATTTTTAAGAACAATTGGTGAGGCCGTTTTACTGTTTAATGCTTGTGGTTTAGTTCCGGCTGCCATGTTTAAAAGTCCACGTTTTATGTTATATACAGCTTTAAGAATCAAAGATGATTTAGCGATGGGTGTATCTAGTTTCTATGCTGAAATAGAAAAAATAAGAGAAATGGTTGAAGATAAGAGTAAGACAAATAAACTTGCTTTAATTGATGAAATATTTAAAGGAACAAACACTTTAGACCGTGTTTATGGCGCTAAAATGTTAATTAAAAAATTAGAAGAAATGAAGTATGATTTCATTATTTCAACTCATGATTTTGAATTATGTGAAGTTACTAGTATAGTTAATTATCATTTTAGTGAACAATATTCACAAGATTATAAAGAAATAAGTTTTGATTATAAAATAAAAGAAGGAAAATCAGTTTCAACTAACGCGATCTTCCTTCTAAAAAAATCAGGTATTATTGACTAAATAATTTAAAGCTCCGTTTTCTAAATATGATGGAACAATAATATCAGCTTTATTCTTTAATATATCTTCACCATTCTTAGTGGCAATTTTAAGTTTGGTTTGTTTGAACATACTTAAATCTTCAGTTGAATCACCAACACTAATAGAATTAAGATAATCACTTTGTAATTCTTTTAAAACCCGGGGTATAAAATGACCCTTATTAATATTCTTTTTTGTTATTTTATAGATTATTTTTGTATAATCTTGACCAATTAATTGGAGATTAATGCTATTTTGATTAAATAAACGAGATAGCATTTTACTGTTTTTATATATACAAATAATAATGTTTGTGTAGTAATCTGGTTTAAAATCTTGAAAACTTTTAATAAAGTTAGTTTTTAAGGGTTTAATAGGATATAAGGCTCGCAGTCTATCTTCATAATTATAAATATTGAAGGTTAAATCAGTTTCATAAAATAAAAAGATAATATCACTAATATAATTATTTATAATACTTAAATCAGCTAAAAAAACTTCCTTATAAATTTTATTATTAAGGTTAAGGTAAGCACCTGAATCAGCAATATAATTAAATTTAATACCATTTAATTCCATTATGTATTCCATGTCACTTGGAAAGACATTAGAAGTTAAGATTAAATTATTTTTTTCATTAATTGTTGTTAGTAATTGTTTTTGTTCTGGTGTAAAAAATCCAACCTGACCACAAATAGTATTTTGTAAATCTAAAAAAATAGTTTTTCGCATTAATATCACCCTTATGATATATATATCATATTTAAACAAAAAAATAAAGATTTTTAAATAAAATAGTGTTATAATAAAGAGAAGTAGGTGATTTAGTGATTAATGCAATATTAAAATTTGATTGGTCTTTGATAATTGGATTTTTTTGTGGCATAGCTACAGGATTTATTATTCTTTTTTTAATTTATTTATTATATGTTTTATTTAATATAAAAAAGAAAAATAAGATAATCTTAAGCAAAGAAGAAATCACAAAAGAAGAAGCTATTAAAAGAATCAACCAAACTAAACTAGCCTTTAAAGAAAAAAAATTAAAAGGAACAAAAAGTATTAACTACACCTACAACTTATGCGCGAAATTAATTGAAGATACCGCAACTGACTTTTTTCCTAATTCTAAACACCCATTATTTGAGCTTACTATTGATGAATTATTAGAATTAATGACATATATACGTAATAGAATTGATGAAATGTTAGATTATAAAGGTATAAGTTTATTAAGAAAGCTTAAAATTTCCACGATATTAAATTTAGCAGATACTAAAAAAGTTATTGAAGAAAATGAAATAGTAAAAGCTACAAAAAAATATCGTTTAAAATCTTCATGGCAAGCGGCAAAAAAAGTTATTAATTTAATTAATCCATTATGGTGGGCTAAAAAATTAGTTATTGATGGTACTTTTAATATCTTATTAAATAAGATGTGTATTGTTGTGATAGGTATTGTTGGTGAAGAAACATATAAAATATATTCTAAAAAAGTGTTTTTTAAAGAAGAAAGTTTTAATATAACAGCAGAAGATCTAAAATCTTTAAATGAGGTGAACATTAATGAAGAAGAAAATTAAAAATATAGTTATTGAAGAAAAGTTTAAAATTCCCCAAATTGATTTAAAGCATTACGATGGTTTAAAAAAGAATAAACCTGGTTTTGAAAGAACAATAGCCGCCTCACCTTATTTTGGAAGTAAGGTTAAGGATAAGATTTTAGTACCAGATACTAAAGGTAAGGTTGATGTTGATAAAGGGTATGATGCTTTTAGGCCAAAAGATGAAAAACATATTTCTGATGAAGAATTAATTGCTAAATATGGAACTAAATATTATGACTTTAAAATTTTAAATGAGAAGAAGCGTAAAGAAGTTTTAGGTGTAAATTATGAAGAACCTAAAAATGAGGAAGAAGAAAAAGTTGAAGAAATTGATGAATTAAGCTTTAGAACAGTTAAAGAAGAACCTTATCAAAGTCAAATATATTATCGTGATAAAGTAGAAGAAAACGAAGAATATATCGCTAAAGAGTCTAAATATGTAAATATTTATGATCAAGTAGAACCAAAAGAAACTCCTACTATAGAAACTAAAAATGAAGTTAAATTAGATTTAGGTTTAGTAGATGAATTGTTTGAAGAAGAAACTAAAGAAGAAGTAAAAGAATATGAATTACCACCTTTATCAATATTTAAACATGCCGATGTTAGTGAAGATGAAGTACCGGAATGGATTATTGAGAAAAAGGAAATTATCAATAAATTATTACAAGATTTTGATATTGATGGTGAAGTTGTTAATTATGTTAAAGGTCCTGCCTTCACACGTTACGAAATAATGTTACAATCTGGGGTTAAAGTAAATAAAGTTTCTAGCTTATATGATAATTTTCAAATGGAATTAGGTGCAAAATCAATTAGAATTTTAGCCCCAATCCCGGGTAAGAAAACTGTAGGTATTGAAGTGCCTAATGATAAAACAGAAACTGTATATTTTGGCGATATAATTAATGAAAGATTCGTTAATGATAATAAGTCATTAAGAGTAGCATTAGGTAAAAATATTGATGGAGAAACCATTTATAAAGCGATTGATGATATGCCACATTTATTAGTTGGTGGTGCGACAAAAAGTGGTAAATCTGTATGTATTAACACAATTTTAATTTCGTTATTAGTTAAAAATAAACCTAGCGATTTAAAACTTATTTTAATTGATCCTAAGAAGGTAGAAATGAGTTTTTATGAAGAATTACCACACTTAGTTACACCAGTTATCAACGACCCACAAATGGCTTCAGTAGGCCTTAAATGGGCTGTTGACGAAATGGAAAGACGTTATGATGATTTAGCTAAAGCTCATGTTAGAAATATTGAAGATTACAACAGAAAAGCCGAACTAAATCAAGCGTTAAAACCGATGCCTTATATTGTTATAGTCATTGATGAATTAGCTGATTTAATGATGACTTGTTCATCAGATGTTGAAGATAGTATTAAGCGTATTACTCAAAAAGCTAGAGCGGCTGGTATTCATCTTATAGTTGCAACACAAAGACCAAGTGTCCAAATTGTATCTGGTAATATTAAAGCTAATATACCTTCACGTATTAGTTTTAAAGTTGCAAGTTTTGTTGATTCTAATACGATATTAGATGAAGCTGGGGCAGAAACCCTACTTGGTCGTGGTGATATGTTAATTAAAGATAACGATCAACCAGAAAGAGTTCAAGGTGCTTACATTTCTGATGATGAAATTAGTGCGGTTTGTGATTTTATTCGTGACGAATGTGAACCACAATATATTTTCACCCATGACGATCTTAAAAAACAAATTGAAGAAGTTAGAGAAACAAGAGATTTAGGTTTACAAGAAGCTGAAAGCACGATTTATGAGGTAGCAAAATTCTGTATAATGGAAGGTGGAGCTTCTATTAATGGTATTCAAAATAACTTCGGTTTTGGCTTTAATAGAGCCCAAAGGATTGTTACTCTTTTAGAACAACGTCATATTTTAGGCCCTAAAACTGGCTCAACAAAAGGAAGAGAAGTATTAATCACTTTAAGCGATTTAAATAATATGTTTGGTAAATCTAATGAAGAAGATTTATAGGAAATATATTGATGAAGCAATTAAAAATAATTATGAATCTAAAACATGCCAAGATTTAATTTTTAAAGATGTTATTTTTGATTCATGTTTTAGGTTCATGTTTATTTTATTGTTTTTAATTTATAGTTTTTTAAATCAAGAAATCTTAGTTAAAATAACTAATATTTCTGCTGATACAATTTTAAATCATGAAGTTTTAATCAATAGCGCAGCATTTTATTTTACATGGATTATTATCTTATTAATTATTTTATTTATTGCTAATATACTAGCTACAATATTACTAAAATGTTTAAAAAAAATTAATTTAAAAAAAATATATCGTTATTATAAAATCTATGATCTATTGAAATTTATTTGTAGTATTTGGGTAATCATCAATTTTATAATCGTTTATGTAATTACCCCAGTTACTATCGATGGTATCTCAATGGAAGATAGTTATTATAATAATGATAAAGTATTATTATGGCATTTTGGCTATAAGGCAGATAGTAATGATGTTGTTGTAATAGATGCTAGTAATTATGGTGATAGTTCTAGCTTTTACATTAAAAGAATAGTAGCTATTCCTGGTGATGAAATAGATTATAGTGAAAATGCTTTATTTGTAAACGATAAATTAGTTTGTCAAAAACTAACTATTTCCGAATGGAATATAATTATTAATAGTGTTGGTTTTTCTAATTGTGAACAAATAATTATACCAGAAAATAAATATTTACTTTTAGGCGATAATCGTAATCATAGTAGTGATTCAAGGTATTTTGGCCTTGTAGATAAAAAAGATATTATAGGTAAAATCATTTTACGTTATTATCCTTTTAATAGATTTCCTTTTAATAGATTTGGTATACCTAAAAGTTTAATTAAACAATAGGAGGGCGTATGGAAGAAAAAATAACAAAACCTAATATTAATTGCTTGATACCAATTTATTTAACCCCTCCAAGAAATCCTTATAAATAAAGGGGTTGCGAGCATCTGGATTTTGCATGTTTTTTTAAAAATGACTAAAAAATAGCAAAAAATTTCAAAAAAAAGCTATTTTTATTAAAAATGGGGTTATTTTTTTTAGTTGATACCACAAGGTTAACCCCATAATATTTTGACGAGAAAGGAGAATAATAAATGGCTGAAAAAGATTTGCAAATAACAAATCATGATTTTTTAATATATAGAGATTCAAACAATGATGTTAAAGTTAGTGTAATGTTAATAAATAATGATATATGGCTAACTCAAAATTTAATCGCAGAATTATTTGGTGTGGGAAGAAGTACAATAACTGAACACATCAATAATATATTAAATAGTGGTGAACTTACCGAAAATAACACCGTCGGAAAAGCCGACGTTGATCATTCTAAAAAACCTGTAAAGATATATAATTTAGATATGATTATTGCAGTTGGGTATCGTGTTAATTCAAAGAAGGCAACAAATTTTAGAATTTGGGCAACAAAAGTTTTAAGAGAATATATGATTAAAGGGTTTGTTATGGATGATGAAAGATTAAAAAATCCTAATTATATTTTTGGTGAAGATTATTTTGATGAAATGTTAGAACGTATTAGAAATATTCGTTCTAGTGAAAGAAGATTTTATCAAAAAATCACTGATATATATTCTTTATGTAGCATCGATTATGACAAGGATTCGGAAATTACAAAAGAATTTTTTAAAACAGTTCAGAATAAGTTGCATTATGCAATTACTGGTCAAACAGCTGCAGAAATTATATATAATAGGGTAGATGCTGAAAAAGAACATATGGGACTTACAAATTGGAAAAATTCACCTGATGGTCCAATTTATAGGTATGATGTTGATATTGCAAAAAACTATTTAAACGAAAAGGAATTAAAAGATTTAAATAGGATTGTCACTATGTATTTAGATTATGCTGAATTACAAGCTGAAAATCATAATGCAATGACTATGAAAGATTGGATAGTAAAATTAAATGTATTCTTACAATTTAATGGAAAAGAAATTCTTCATAATGCTGGGCAAATATCTGCTAAGGTCGCACAAGAATTAGCATACAGAGAATATGATAAGTTTAAAGTTAAACAAGATAAATTATATAAATCAGATTTTGATTTATTATTAGAAGAAATCGATAAATAGTAATTTATAGAGTAGATTTGTATCTACTTTTTTCTTTGGGTAAAAACATGATATAATATAATAGATTTATGAGGAAGAGATGAAAATGAATAATAATCCAATTCAATGCTTGATACCGATTTATTCAACCCCTTTGAGAAATCCTTATAAATAAAGGGTTTGCGTTCTTTGAAATTTTACATGCTTTTTTCAAAAAAACAGCAAGAAATGGGCAAAATGAGCAAATTTTATTCAAAATTAGGGTAAAACATTTTAGTTGATATCGCATGGTAAACCCCGCTTATACTTAAAAAGAAAAGGGTGTTGTTATGGGATTATTATCAAAATTATTTAAAAATAGTAATGATGAGTTTAATCAGGAGGAATATGATAGATATAACAATTCTAAAATAGAAGAATTTGCAAAAAAATATGATTTATCTACTATTGAAGGAATTAACGCTATCCCTATACAAGAAGCTTTAAAATATCCAGATGGTGGTAGAAGTGTAGTTTATATGCCAGAACAAATACTAAATAGGAAGGCTTCTGAATATAAGAAAAACGAAGAATATGATTTAGCAATAGCTTGCTTAAAAAAAGTAAACGAATTATATCCATATTCTTTTTATCATTATACTAGAGAAAACTACGAACGAGTAGTTGATATGATGGTTTTAGCTAAACAGTTTAAACAGGCAAAAGAAGTGCATAGCCAATTGGATATAAAACATGGTACAAGATTACAAGAACTAAAAGAATTACAAGATTTTGCCGAAAAAGACGGTGTTGAAACAAGAGAAAGTTATCAGAAGAGAATAATTGATCCATATTTAGATGAAGAAAAAGATAGAGAGCAATATTATTGGTTATTAGAGCATGTTCCTAGTCTTGCTCCAAAGTCGTTTGGTGGATACAGAAAAATGAAGAAATTAAACTCAATAAATTATCAGAAAATTATTTCTGAATTGTCTAAATTAGGATATGATATTGATACTATTAGATTTTGGAATTAATATATATAGAAATTAATTAAAGGAAATTAAACAGAAATAAAAAAGTATCAAATAAATTTATTGATTTTTAAGGAGTTATGTTATGAGATTAAATTATTATTATAATTTTAAAAATACTATAAGGTTTTTTATGGATATTGAAGGACTTGATTTCACACATATTGAACAAAATAAATCTTCATGGACAGTCCCATTTAAATTTAGAATTAAAAAGGACGATAAAAATTTCAGGACTTTGCAAATACCCAATATTTATAATTTTAAATTAGCTTTTGATTATTACAAGTCAAAGTTTCCTGAGTTTAATTACAATTTTGAAAAATTAGAAGAACTGGATTCACATAAGCGAATGGAAATATCTTATAATTTGGGTGAGTTTAAAGAGAACAGTTATGATAAATGGGAATTAGTAGACTATAATCAATTAATAAACTATGATTTATTAATAAGATGTGATATCAAATCTTTTTATAATCATATATATACTCATTATATTTTTGAAGATGTAACAGATGAAAAAACGATTGATAAACCGTTGTCTCATATGAATAATGGGCGTACCGGTGGGATTATAATGGGAAATTATATTTCTTTGTTTGCAGCTGAATTATTATCTAAAAAAATAAGCATACGTTTCGAAGAAGAGATAGAAAATTCTAATCTTGATTGTTATTTCTCTTATTTTTCGGATGATTTTTATATATTTGCATTTGAAAATGATAAAACTAAAATAATCAATTTGTTTGATGAAGTTTTAGAGGAATTTGGATTAGAAAAAAATGAGATTAAAGTAGAGTTTTATGATTATATGACATATACGTGTAATGATGTTATTGAAAAATACTGGAAAATAATTACTAGAAAAAGTAAGAGTCAGCAGTTTAGCCAAAACACGAAAATAGCGTTATGCAAACTTAAATATAATAATAATTTGTTTTTTACTAATCAATTAATATATCGCTTAAATAAGTTAGATGATTATAGAAAAAAAAGGGTATTTATTGTAAACTTTTTTAAAGGTGAATTTTTTAGAAATATTGATTTTAGTAGAACATATTTTAATGATTATAATTATCATCAGATTCTTTATTTAATAAAGGAATTCCCTGAAATTATATTATATATTGATAAAATTTTGAATTCATTTGAGCAATTTCGTAGTGAAGATTTTATAAATCAAATTATTAGATTTTATGAAAGAAGTTTATTGTTAGATTTTCATGATGAACAATTATATTACTATTATTTATTACATATGTTATCTGCTACTGATAAAATAAAAAATGTTGAGATTAATAAGAAAGTATTAGAAAGCAAAAATTATGTTTTAATATCTTATTACATTAAAAATAGTATGTTTTTTAATTGTGAAATTGATACTATAAAAAATTATGATGATGAAAGTTATTGGCTAGTATATTATTATTTGATTTTATATGATAAATCATTATTTGATGATTTAGAAAATTCAGTTAGGAAGTTTTTAATTCCATCATCTGCCAAGGACGAAACAATCAAAAACTCATATATGAATTTTTATAAAGATAATTTGACCCAAAAAAATGAAATTCTCGTTTCTTTAGATAAAATTCATGATGTAATAGAGGAATATTTTAAAATCAAATATTCAAAAGAGAAAAAATAAAATACTCGTGAAAAATGCAAAAATAGGCCGAGAGTAGATATAAATCTACTCTTTTGTTATAATATTTAATAATTATTAGAGGTGTAAAGTGTATGAAAATAGAAATTGAAAATTATAAAAATATTAATAGTTTAAAATTAGAATTAATGGATAGTAAGATTAATTTTTTATATGGTGTCAGTGGAGTTGGAAAATCTTCAATTGTCAATGCAGTTATAGGTGATAAATCAGAAAAGAATATTACTTACGGTAAATTAGCCGAAGATATGAAATTATTAATTGAACCTAAATTTGGTGAAAATGATTATTTGATATTTAATGAACAGACCTTACAAAAACTTATATTACAAAAGGAAGATAGTCAAGACATGTATTCAATAATATTTTCTAATGATAATAGTCTTGAAAATATTAGAAAAGATATTTCAAGCTTGTTATCCGGAATGAATTCAAAACGTGCTGAATTATTTGATTATGTAAATGATGTAGATGAGATGATAAAGAGAATTAACAGTAGAAAATTAGCTAAATCTGGAAAGTTTTCTTCTAATTCTTCTATTGAAAAATTAAAGGCAGAAATAATAAATCCTAAATATAAAAACTATTCAAATTTTATTCATAATAATAGAATAGAATATGTTGAATGGATTGAAAAAGGTACTCAGTTTCATTTGTTTAATCAAAACAAATGTCCATTTTGTAGCAAAAAGTTAAGTGTGTCTAGAATTAATAAAATTAATAATATAGCAAAAATAAAACCTGAACAATATAAAATAATTTCTGACTCTAGAGATGTCTTAAATAAAATTGGTATTGAGGTGCCAAATTTTTCATATAAAAGAGAGGTAACTAAATTAGAAAAAAAACTTTATGATACTATTAACAATAAAAAAATTATTATAGATATGTTCAATATGATTGATTCTTATAATTCTTCAACCTTAGATATTAATTCAATAAAAAAAGTAGTTTTATCTGAAAGCTTAAAAAAAATGTTCCCAGATGTAGAAATGGTTATTAGCGAGTTTAATGATAGCATAAAAGAATTGAAGAGAAAACTTGGTAATATTAAATTAAAAACTTCTAAATTTATTGGAAAAAACATAAAAAAATTAAATGATTATCTTTCTGAATTTGCAATTCCATATAAATTTGAAATTGATAATTATAATACTAAAGCTAAGACGGCTACAGTTTTCTTAATAAGTAAAAAAGATGAAAAGCACATAGATCGTATTGAAAATTTATCGTATGGAGAAAAGAATATTATTTCGCTGTTACTTTTTTTAGTTAGTGCAAATAAAAACTTAATAATTATCGATGATCCTGCTTCTTCATACGATGACAATCGAAGAAAGATTATTTATGATCTTCTGTATGAGTTTCATGGTAAACAAACATATGTAGTTTTATCCCATGACCAAGTTTTTATTAAATATGCTCTATTAGGATTGAAAGAGAGAACAAGAAAGTATAATACTAATACCGGAAAAATACTATGCTTAGAAAACAGAAAAGGAGTTTGTATTTCTAAAGAGATATCTTCAAGTGATTTTGATTCTCTTGAAAATCAAATTTTCCAATTTATTGAACATAACCAATTATCTTATTATAGGAAGATAATTAATTTGAGAGTTTTATTTGAACTCTCTAAA
This sequence comes from uncultured bacterium, assembly GCA_949292525.1. Classification (GTDB taxonomy): domain Bacteria; phylum Bacillota_I; class Bacilli_A; order Acholeplasmatales; family Anaeroplasmataceae; genus CALUXS01. The sequence continues at coordinate 21,454 of CASEZJ010000025.1, forward strand.
AATTCAAGTAATAAAGATAAGCTGATTTATTCATACCTTTCGGCAATTATGCATAACACAGATAGGAATAATATTATTGAACAACTAAAAGAAGAGGACATAAATGAAAGCGACATTATAAAAGACCTAAAACAAAAATACAATATAAAATTATTACCTATTCCTGAAGATTTGTATTTTGATTTTAATTATGATGAATTGTCAAGTTTTGAAAAAATAGCATATCAACGTGAGCAACATAGAATTAAAAGGGAAGGGAAACGGGCTGTTAAATCATATATAGAAAAAGAATTTGATGATATAATACATCTTAATACTAGGTATTTTGTCTCGCTTAATCCATATAAATTTGATGTTTATTCAGAAATTATTTACAATTATATTTAATGATTTTTACTTGTCATTAATAAGAAAAATATACATAATATGGTATAATAAATGTCGGAGTTGATCTCTATGTGTTCATATAAAGTAGCAGCTTATATAAGGCTATCAAAAGATGATAATTATACTGAATTTGATAGTATTAATAACCAAAAGAATATAATTAAAAAGTATATAGATATGAAAGATGACCTGGACCTAGTAGATTATTATATTGATAATGGTTATACTGGAACTAATTTTGCTGGGGTTAGATAGCGATACTTTTTACATCTACCATGTTGCGGCGGTCATGGTTGACAACTTGCGTCGGCTCCTGCTCGGTATCAACCTGTC
>CASEZJ010000026.1 GCA_949292525.1 uncultured bacterium
CCCTAGTGATTTAATATAAACATTCCTTCATTACTATTATACTATAATATTAGAAATAAAAAACTAAGAAATAACTCTTAGTTTTAGTATACGAAAAGAGACCCGAAGGTCTCCTGCAATATATAAGCCATGTTTTGTCGAGGGTAATCATCTATCTTCACATACGTGACCTAAACTTAACTTCATTTCGTCAGTTTAAGCTCTCCTACCATAATTTGGATTTCTAGCTTGAGGGGTTTACCGCGTTTCATTTATAGGTTTCCCTATAACTCGTTTCTGTGGCACGTTATAGATTACATCATATCATTGACTTAGACTTCATCCGCCGTTACCTAAAGGTACCTTAAGTTATTTTTTCCTTAAGCACAAACACTACAATCATCTCAGATTGTGCTAGCATGGACTTTCCTAACATTTCTGCTCGATTACCATATTGCCTAAATATTTTATCATAATGTTATTTTTTTTCAACTTTATTATTAATTATATTTACTCCCTCAAGATAATGAATTGCATCTTGTTCTTCTTTATTTGGAAGCTTATTGACAAATATTTTTTTATTCGGTTTATTGTTTGCTTTAAGATCCTTAAATTTATAATTGCCGTTATCTAAAATATTAATTAATTGTTGAGCTTTATTTTTATAAAATGTTAACAGACTATCGTTTGTAATATCATTAGTAATACCATTAACTTTTATGATGTTTTCCATAACTAAATTCATTTCATTAATTATTTTTTTAAGTTTCTTATGAATTGGGTCTGTACTAGATATAGCTCTAAATTGAATATTTAAATCGGTCAACTTAAATCGAATTTTTAATATGTTTTGAGCTACTTTATTTTTAGTATTAAGACTAATTATTTTTTTAGCTGTTTTATTCATCCTCTTATAGTAATTTTTAGGCATGAATAGATATATTAGATAGCCTAATATTACAAAAATTAATGAGACGCCCAGAATGAATATAACAATTTCGGCAATTTCATTATATTTTTTGGGTTGTATATTAGATATGGTAGTATCTTGATAATTTAGGGTTATTTTTTCACCAATCGCATATAAACCTTTAAAATCTTGACCATCAACTATAAAATTAAAATCACCATATAATATTTGTTCATTATAATAAACATAGTATTTATTATCAACTTTTTTAAAACTTAAATCGCTAGCATTTGGAGTTACGAAATTTAAATTAATGATATAATAATTAGCATCAGGATTAACTATTATTCTAGTTGTAGTAGGTTCTATAACAATAAATGTGTTATGTTCTGTTCGATACAGTTTATTTTCATCATATATTATATCAGTTGAATCGATAACATAACTGAATTCTTTGGTATCAGCTAGAATATTGATAGTTGTTTCTTGGTTTAAATCAAGTTCAAATGCTTTAGTTGGTATGGCTATGATTGATATTAAAAATATACTTAATACAAGAATTAACTTTTTCATGCTAATCCTTTCTTACTCTTATATCTAATTGATTATATGGAATTTCGATATTTTTCTCATTAAATGTCTTGATAATGGTTTCATTTAAACTAAAGCGAACCGGATGATAATCACTAGCTTTAAGCCATACTCTTAAAGTAAAATCAAGTGATGAATCATTCAATTTATCTAATTCAAACACTGGATCAGGATCTTTAAAGATACGTTTATCTTTAGCTATAATCTCTTTAACTGTGTTTTTAACTAGTTCAATATCAGAATTATATGCAACACTAACAACTATATCTAAGCGCCTAGTAGTCATTGCATTATAATTGATGATATTGTTTGATAAAACCTCATTATTAGGTATTGTTATTAGTTTATTATCGGTAGTTTGTAAAACTGTAGAAATCATATGTATGGCTACTACAGTACCGCTTGTACCATTAACTTCGACAAAATCACCAACATTAAAAGGTTTCATTGTTACTAACATGATTCCATTAGCTATGTTAGATAAAGAATCTTTAAGAGCTAAACCAATTGCCACACCTACGCTACCTACTAAAGCTACGATTCCATCAGTAGCTATATTAAATGCGCCTAAGACAATTAAAATATATAAAAGATATATAATTGCTGATAGTATGCTGTTTAAAAAAGTGGCTATTGTGGTATTAATAGGAAGTCTATTTAGTATCTTTTTTATGATGTATCTTATTAGTTTAACAACAAAAAAGCCTATAACTAAGGTAATAACCCCGTTTAAAACAATAAACAAGGTGTCACCAAAAAAGTTTTTTAAAGTATTAATGAAATCAGTCATAATTATACACTTAATGCATCCTTACGTGATAAATCAACTTGACCTTTTTCGTTAATTCCAATGCATTTAACTAAAATTGTATCGCCTAAAGATACAACATCTTCGCATTTAGCTACTCTTTCTTTAGCTAAACGTGAGATATGACATAAGCCTTCACAGCCTGGCCATAGTTCAACAAAGACACCATATTTTTCGATTCTTACTACTTTACCTTCATATACTTTGTTAACTTCAGCTTCACGGACTAGATCTAGTATATACATAAGACAGTTTTTAGCTGTCTGCATATCGGAATGCATAACATAAACTCTACCATCTTGTTCGATATCAATTTTAACATTGTCAAATTTTTCAATAATTTGATTTATAACTTTACCACCACTACCGATAACATCTTTAATCTTATCTGGATTGATTTTATCAGTTACTACTTTAGGAGCATATTGAGATAATTCTTCTCTTGGTTTAGCTATAGTCATAGCCATATGATCTAGGATTTCTAAACGACCTTTTTTAGCTTGTGCTAAAGCTTCTTTTAAAATTTGATAAGTAATACCTTTAATCTTAATATCCATTTGTAAAGCGGTGATACCATCTCTTGTACCAGCAACTTTAAAATCCATGTCACCTAAGTGATCTTCCATGCCTTGAATATCAGTTAAAATTGTATAATTCTTTTCATCTTGCATAATAAGTCCCATAGCAATACCTGCCACCGGAGCTTTAATAGGAACACCAGCTGCCATTAAAGCTAAGGTTCCTGAACAGATTGTAGCTTGACTTGAAGAACCATTAGATTCAAGGATTTCAGAAACAACTCTTATAGTATAAGGGAATTCATCTTCTGAAGGGATCACATATGACAATGCTCTTTCACCAAGGGCACCATGTCCGATTTCTCTTCGACCTGGTGAGCCATATCTACCTGTTTCCCCAACTGAAAATTGTGGGAAATTATAATGTAACATGAAGCGTTTTGTATCTTCTAGTCCTAAGCCATCAATAATTTGATTATCTGATAGAGCACCTAATGTTACAGTGCCTAAACTTTGAGTTTGACCACGTGTAAATAAGGCACTACCATGGGTACGTGGTAGGACATCAATTCGACTAGATAAAGGTCTAATTTCATCTAATTTACGACCATCTGGACGAATCTTTTCAACCGCTATCATATGTCTTACTTCTTCATGTAAAATGTTTTCTAAACTCTTTTGAACATGTTTTAAATATAGGGCTTTAGCTTCAGTATCAATTACTTTAATTCCCCCAACTTCTGTAATGAAGACTTTTTCATCAAAATGATTGACAGTATCATCTTCAACATTATCAATTGCTTGATAGCGTTCTAATTTATCTTCAATACGAATAGCTTTTTTCATATTTTCTTCAGCATATGCTCTAACTTCTTTGTCAATTTCTGGATTTAAAACAAATAAATCGACAACAAGTTTTTCCTTAGCACATTCTTTAATTATTTGTTGTTGGAAATCACATAGTTTTTGAATTTCACTATGACCATATTTTAAAGCTTCCCACATAACATCTTCACTAACAAAGCGAGCTCCGGCTTCAACCATGTTTATAGCTTCATGTGTACCAGCAACAGTTAAATTTAAATCACTTTTTTCTAATTCAGCTGGGGTAGGATTAATAATAAATTTATTATCAATCATTCCAACAACAACACCAGCAATAGGTCCTTCAAAAGGAATACTAGAAATCATCAAAGCTATAGATGAGCCAAGCATAGCAGCCATAGCTGGTGAACAATCAGGGTCACTAGATAAAACAGTATTAATTACTTGGACTTCATTTCTAAAACCTTCTGCAAATAAAGGTCTAATTGGTCGGTCAATTAAACGTGAAACTAAGGTTTCATGTTCACTAGGGCGACCTTCTCTTCTTAAAAAGCCACCAGGAATCTTACCAGCAGCATATAATTTTTCTTGATATAATACCATTAGTGGAAAAAAATCTTGTGAAGAAACTTCATCCGAATAACAAACACAAGATAAAACGGTACTTCCACCATAAGTAACTAGACAAGCACCATCAGCTTGTTTAGCAACTTCACCGATTTCAACTATAAGTGGACGTCCCGCCCACTCCATTTCAAAACGTTTTACTTCACTCATTAACGTTCTCCTATTCTTTTCTCTTAATTTTTACCAAAGTTTATTATAGCATAATTTTAATATATATAACAAGTTGTTTTACATTCCATTAGCATAATATTCAATAATTTTACTAACTAATGGATGTCTAACAACATCTTTACTACTAAATTCAATAACTCCAACTTCTGGAATTGTAGCTAATAGTTTAGCTGAATACGCCAAACCAGAACTTTTAATATCTTTTAAATCCACTTGTGATGGATCACCAGTTAAAATCATTTTTGAGCTAAATCCTAGTCTAGTTAAAAACATTTTTATTTGTAATGTCGTCGCATTTTGAGCTTCATCTAAAATGATATAGGCATTTTCTAAAGTTCTACCTCGCATATATGCTAATGGAGCTATTTCTATGATATTTTTACTAATTAAAGTTTCAGTTTGTTCATTGCCTAATATATCATATAAAGCATCATAAAGCGGTCTTAAATAAGGATCTACTTTTTCTTTTAAATCACCTGGTAAAAAGCCTAAAGATTCACCAGCTTCTACAGCAGGTCGTGTTAAAATTATCTTGTTAATTAGACCTTTTTTTAACGCATTGACCGCAAGTGCTATACCTAAGTATGTTTTACCTGTACCTGCAGCACCTAAGGCAAAAACTATGTCCTTAATATTTAATAGAGAAACATATTCAATTTGCTTAATAGTTTTAGGGTAAATAGGTTTATTATTATATGTGTGAACAACTGGTTTTTTATTTTGATATAATTTTATGAAATTATTTTCTTCTTTACTTTCAATTAAGTTAGCCAAATAAACAATATCCCGCGGACCAATTTTAGCACCTAAATCAATTACTTCTAGTAATTTATTACTAAGTGTATTTAATTTAGATACTATATTTAGATCATCACTATTAGTAAAAATATAATCATTTACTACATTTAACTTAATATTATAAATTCCTTCAATCGTTTTAATATTATTATTATTTGGGCCACAAAAGTTTCTTAAGGCCTCAACACTATTAATATTTAATTCAATTTTCATTATGAATCAATTCCTTTAAATAAATTATTATTATCAATTTTAATAAAACACATTTCCTCTTTACTTACCGGATGGATAAAACACAATTTATAAGCCTGTAAATTAGGAAAACTTGTACTTCTTTTACTACCATATTTAACATCACCATATAAGGGATGACCAATCGCAGAAAACTGAGCTCTAATTTGATGAAATCTACCTGTTTCTAATTTTATTCTAACGATGCTGTAATCTAGACCTAGATTATATTTAATGCATTCATAATCTAAAATAGCTAATTTTCCATCGGGTGCTAAATAAGCTTTTCTAAGTTCGTTATTCTTAGCTAATTTGTTTATTAATCTTCCACTACTTACCCTTCCTTCAACTATCGCTAAATATTCTTTATTAAAATTATTATTTTGCATCTCTAAACTTAAACGACTAGCCGCTTTACTAGTTTTAGCTAAAACCATGATTCCTTCAGTATTTATATCTAGTCTATGTATTAGACCTAAATATACATTCCCAGGTTTGTTATATTTAACTTTAAGATAGTCTTTTGCTAGAGTTAAAATATCTGTCTTAGCACTTATATCTTTTTGGGCTAAAATTCCCCTGGGTTTATAAACTACTAATAAATGATTATCTTCATATAAAATTTCCATATTATTCCTTTATTTTTTCTAAGATTAAATTAAGTAATTGTAATTTATTATTATCATAATTAATATTGTTTTTTATTAGATAAATAGGAGTATCAATGTTAGTTTCTTTATATATAACAAGTTCATGACTTTTTAATTCTTTTATTACATTACTTTTATAAAAAGTCCCAATAGCATTATTCTTTAAAACAAGTTTTAAACTTAAGTCTAAATTGTTTGTTTCAATAGCGTTTTTAAAATTATTTTTATCTAAATTATTATCACTTAAATATTTTTCTAAAGATTGATGATAAGGATCATTATTAGCTAAAGTTGTTAAATAATATTTTTTATAACTTGTTTCTTTTTTTAAAATATTATGTTCTCTTCTAACTGCAATTATTATTTCATCTTGCATAATCTCATCAATTACAATATTTGGATTATCACTTTTAATATTTGTGAAACCAAAATCAATTTTAGCAGATAGTAAGGCCTTGTTTAATTCATCATTACTCATAACAATAACTGCAATTTGATTCTTACTATATTTTATTAAATCACTAAAAAAAGCCGTCTTTGAAAGATTATAATATATACTATCTATCATACCTAAATTTATTTTTTCTTCAAATTGAATTAAATTATTAATATTTGTTAAGAATAAATTATGATTATAGTTAACTTGTTTTGCATATTCATAGAGCATTTTTCCAGCATTTGTCAAATTTAATTCTTTTGTAAAAATTTTAATATTATATTCTTTTTCTAACGACTTTACATGTTGAGTAACTGTAGGTTGAGTAAAATTTAATTCTTTTGCAGTTTTAGTATAATTTTTAATATTTACTAATTTCATTAAAGTAACAAGTCTAATATCATACATATCAATCACTAATCCTTTTTTTAATATTACCATAAATTCATTTTTTTATAAATAAATATTTATTATTGTCTAAAATATTGTTAAAATACTAGAAGGTGATAAACAAGTGAAAACAGAAATAGTTCTAAGCAATTTATATGGTATAGGATATATTAAAAACCAAATTAATACCACTTTAACAATTAAATTTAATTGTGGTTTGGAAAAAAACATTCAAGCTGATAATGCCGCAATTCATTATTTTCCGCGAGCTTTTGTTGATACAATTTTAAATAGAAATGTTAAAACAAATCCTATAAATTATAGTATTAAAATGCATAATTCTTTACCTAATATATTATGTTTTAAATATAGTAATAAGACTTATAATTATAATATGGAAACTTTTTCTTTCATTAATGCCATTAGTAGTGACTTAGAAACTATCTTATTAGATTCACTTAGTAATGACATGAAAAAAGCTACTTATATTTCTAAATTTCAATTAATTGATTTAGATTTAAGTATGCAATTAAATACCTTAGCGGAATATTGTGAACGCTTTTTATCAATTAGAAAATTAAATACGATAATTGATATTTTTGCTAGAATCGATGACCCTGATTTTTACTATACTTTAGTTACTAAAACTAGTAATGTTTATATAATCACTTTAATTTTTGCTTTAACTGCTATTAATGCTAGAGATACTTACAATTCTTTTATTATGTTTCAACCCTTTACCAAAACCAAAAATGAATATTTAATGAATTTTAATCGAAATATAATAAATAAATATTACGATATAAATACTTTTGGAGCTTATTATTATTTTTATTACCAAAATAAAGATTTTGCAACTTGTTTATGTTTACTTTTTGATGAATATAATTATTTTACTATAACTTTAAATGTTGAAATATTAAAAGATCTATTTACTAAAATTACTGATTTTAATGTAATAATTAACTTTCTTAGAAATGATGATTACCATTTAACTAAAGACTTTTTTGCATATTTAGTTGATAAATTTCCTTATGAAGATAATAAGGATAATTATCTTAAATTAGATTTAAAAGGTGTAAGTTATAGATTATTTTATCAGTTTTTTCCTTTTTCATTTACTTCTAAGTATCTTGATCATAGGCCTGAAACAATTAAATTTGTTTTAAAAACATATAATGAATTTTATAACGATAGTCCTAAAGAACTTCTTGGTTATTTGTATGATGCCCTCCATAAAACTTATATCAATTATTATAATTTATCAAATATTAATAATCTAGTTTTTATTTCTTGTTTAAAGGCTTATCGTTTTAATTATCAATATATTTTTGAAGAATATAATTATGATACTTTTGATTTTAATGAATTTCTAGTTTTAACTGAACCACTTGATGAATTTATGGATGTTAAATATGAAGAAATTTCTTATTCTTTTGATGAACAATATTCTTACCTTATTGCCGGAATTAAACTATATGTTGGTAATACTATGATTGCTAAATTAGGGATTTCTAAAATTGATAATTTATTAGTTATTTATAATTGTGTTCCTACTTTTTTAGCTGATGAAGAATTAATTACCTATATTTATAATCGGGCAAAAAAAGAAATTGTTAATATAGATGAGTTAATCATAAATGCTGATAATAAAATTATTGAAACAAAACAAAAACAAATAATAGATAAACTAAATTTAGCTATAGAATCATTTAATAAAGAAACAATAGCTAATATAAATCTTAGTTTAAATGCTGACAATTTAGTTGTTTTTAATGTTTCAGTATTATCTAATGATATTAATTATTCATTAGGACTTAGTATTGGTCGTAAAAATAGTAAGATGTATATTGTTAAAAATTTATTTGAATTAATGTATAATTTTAAAAATAAAGTAGTCCATGAATATGGTAAAAAATTATCTTTTCAACATCTTCTTTCTAATTTAGATAAACCATATGATAAATTAATCTCTTATTTAAGTCACATAGTAACTTATCCTTCAAGGCAAGTATCATTAACAGCTGATGATTTAGCCCAGATTTTAGAGATTCTTTTAAATAATTATATTTGTTATAATAATATTTCTTATTTCATCAGTTCTTTAGAATTTGTCCCGGAAATTTATTTAGACGAACATTATAGTTTAAAAATTACAAATTGTGGTTCAGATGCTGAATTTTTAATTTTAAATGATAAAATCGTTCTTTTAAATAAAAAGTTAAAAACTATTCAATTTGTCAAAAATGATAATAATTTTACTTTATATAAATTTGTGATTGAAAATCATGATTTAGATTTTAGTCTTGTGAAAGATAAATTTATTTATAATGTTTATGCTAGATATTCTAAATTAATTAAGATTGATGAGCAATTAAAAGCTAATATTGTTATTCCTGAAATTAATATTAAAGCTTATTTTGATTATGAAAATGAACATATAGTAGTAAATACTATATATGAATTAGATGGTAATACTTCTCTTGCTGATATTAGAAAATATGATTATTCCCATATTATTGATAATTATGAAAATTATATTGCTAAACTAGGTTTTAAAAATAATGTTATTAGTGATTCAAATTTAATTGTTAATTTTTTGATGCTTGATTTTACCTATCTTAAATCGATTGCTGATGTTTATTTATCGGATTCACTGCAAAATAAAACTGTTTCTTATGCTAAATTACCAAGTATTAGAATGAATTATAATTCAGGAATATTAGATTGTTTTTTAGAAGATAGTTTATATAGTGATGAAGAATTATTAAATATAATTAAAGCTATGCGTAGTCATAAAAAATATGTATTGTTAAAAAATAATCATATTTTAGCTTTTAAAGATGAAGATTTACATTTTAGTGAAGTTGTTGATAATTTAGGCTTAGTATTAAATGACAAGTTTGAACATCGTCAAGTTCCGTTATATGAATGCTTTAAGAATCTAGGTTTATATAATAATATTAATATTGATGATTTTGTTAATAATATGTTAAACGATATTACTAATTTTAAATATTTAAATATTGATTTACCTAAATTAAATGGGGAATTAAGAAGTTATCAAATTGAAGGTTATAAATGGTTACAGGTTTTAAATAAATATCATTTAGGTGGTATTTTAGCTGATGATATGGGACTTGGTAAAACTTTAGAGGTGATTAGTATATTAGTTAGTTTAGCTATGGAAGCACCAATTTTAATTGTTTGTCCTAAGTCACTTATTTTTAATTGGTTAAATGAAATTACTAAATTTACTTCTACTTTAGTTGCTTATCCTATTTATGGCTCACAAAAGGAAAGGTTAGAAACAATTAAAAGAATTGAACTTGCTAAAAAGATAGTTTATGTTACTTCTTATGAATCATTACTACGCGATATTGATTACTATAATGAAATGAAATTCGCATATGTTATATTAGATGAGGCTCAAGCGATTAAAAACATGCAAGCTTTAAAAGCTAAAGCAGTTAAGGAAATTAAAGCGTTTAATCGTTTAGCTTTAACTGGTACACCTATTGAAAATCAATTATTAGATTTATGGTCTATTTTTGACTTTTTAATGCCTAATTTTTTACCACCTTTAAGTCAGTTTAAAACGCTATATAATGATGATACGAAGATTAAGGAGTTAGCATTAAAAGTAACACCGTTTATTTTACGCCGAACTAAAAAAGAGGTTTTAAAAGATTTACCACCTAAATATGAAACTGTATTATCAGTTGAGTTAAGTTCTAATGAAAGAAAATATTATGATGCGTTTGTGATGCAAGCAAAAAATGTTTTAGCCAATGGTGGCAAGTCATTTGATGTTTTACCATATTTAGTGCGTTTAAGACAAATATGTATTAGTCCTTATTTATTAGATAATAATTTTAAAAATAATAGTTCGAAAATTAAAGAATTAACTACTATTACTACTAAATATATTGCTGATGGTCATAAAATTTTGATTTTTTCAGCTTTTGTGGAAGCCTTAAATCTTATTCAAGTTGAGCTATCTAAAAATAACATTAATTATTATGTTATCACTGGTAAAACTAGTGCTAAAGAAAGAATTAAATTAGTTAATGATTTTAATGGTAATAGAAAAATTAAAGTATTTTTAATTAGTTTAAAAGCGGGAGGAGTTGGGCTTAATTTAACAGGTGCTGATACTGTGATTCATGTTGATCCATGGTGGAATGTAGCGGCTGAAAATCAGGCTAGTGACCGCGCTCATCGCATTGGACAGATTAATAATGTAGAAGTAATTAAATTGATTTGTGAAAACACAATTGAGCAACGTATTATTGAATTACAAAATATTAAAAAAGATTTAATTGATAAAGTAATAAATAATGATGATAGTGCAATAATTAATTTGTCAAAGGAAGATTTAAATTTTATATTAAGTTAAAAAAGCTTTAGGAAAACCTAAAGCTCTTTTTTTAAAATATTTTGCTTAATAATTCACTAACACTTTTTACAGGAATAATTTGAAGTTTTTCTTTAACTTCGTTAGGGACTTCATCTAAATCTCGTTCATTTTCTTCAGGGATAAAGATAGTTTTAAGTCCTGTCCTTACAGCAGCAATACTTTTTTCTCTTAAACCGCCGATTGGCAGTACACTGCCACGTAAAGTAATCTCACCCGTCATACCTATATTAGCAGGTACAGGCTTATTAGCTAAAGCACTTACTAAGGCAGTAATTAAAGTTACCCCAGCTGATGGACCATCTTTTGGTACTGCACCTTCAGGAACATGAATATGAATATCGATATTAGCAAAATCAACTTCTATTCCTAAATCTTTAGCATGAGATTTAACATATGACAAGCCGGCTTGGGCAGATTCTTTCATAACATCACCTAATTTTCCGGTTAATATTAAGCCGCCTTTACCAGGATATGTCATTACTTCAATATCTAAGGTGTCACCACCAAATTGAGTATATGCTAAACCTGTAACTACCCCAATTTGATTTTCGTTTCTTCCTTCATTATTGAAAAATCTTATTTTACCAAGATAATTTAATAAGTTGTCTTCAGTAACTTCGATTTTTTCTTTATGATCAATTAATATGTCTTTAACCGCTTTACGGCAGATTGTAGATATTAACCTGTCTAATTCACGAACACCAGCTTCACGAGTATAACCTTGAATTATTTTTAACATAGCTGGTTCAGATATTTGTAGTTGCTTATCTGTTAAACCATGATTTTTTAATTCTTTAGGTAATAAATGTTTAAAGGCTATATTGAATTTTTCATATTCTGTGTAGCTTGATAATTCAATAATTTCCATTCTATCTCTTAATGGACCAGGTATATCTTCAAGACTATTAGCAGTAGTAATGAACATTACCTGACTTAAATCATATGGTTCTTCTAAATAATTATCTGAAAAGTTGGAATTTTGTTCAGGATCTAAAACTTCAAGCATCGCCGCAGCTGGGTCACCACGATAATCAGATGCCATTTTATCAATTTCATCTAGTAAGAATACCGGATTAATTGTACCAGCATCTTTCATGCCTTTTAAGATACGTCCTGGTAAAGCTCCGACATAAGTACGACGATGTCCTCTTATTTCAGATTCATCACGTACACCACCTAAGCTTTGTTTAATAAAGTTACGTCCTAAAGCTTCAGAAATACTTTTAGCTAAACTTGTTTTACCAACCCCTGGAGGACCAGCAAAACAAAGAATTGTTGAAGGGTTTTTACCGGTCATCATTTTAACAGCTAAATATTCAACTATTCTTTCTTTAACTTTAGTTAAACCGTAATGATTTTTATCTAAAGATTTTTCAACTTCTTTTAAATCGCTAGTATCTTCAGTAGTTTTATACCAAGGAAGAGCAATCAAAAAATCTAAATAAGATCTAATAATACCAGATTCAGCCATTTGATTATTGGTGTTAGAATATCTTTCTAATTCTTTTAAAGCTTTTTCTTCGATTTTTTGGGGCATTTTAGCAGCTAGAATTTTCTTTCTTAATTCATCTACTTCTTCATCTTGTCTAGCTTTATCACCAAGTTCAGTTTGAATGGCCCGCATTTTTTCACGTAAATAATATTCTTTTTGACTTTCATCAATAGATTTTTTTACGTCTTCATTTATTTTATTTTCTATTTCGATAATTTTTCTTTCTTTAGCTGCATCTTCAAGTAGATATTCTAATCTCTTAGCTACACTTAATTCAGCTAAATATTTATATTTGTCATTAGTTTTTAAATAGTAAGCCATTACATCGGCTGTTTCTTCAGTTGTTAATCCTTGTTGAAGTAATCTTGATACTTCATCAGGAGCTACTAAATAAGTTTTACCATCGCGTTGAAATGTTTCAATAACTTTTCTAATTAAGGCTAATTCTTCTTCATTTCCTAAAACTTCTGATTTTATTTTTTCGTAAGCTACAACTACATAAGGATCAAGTGATTCATAGTTTACTATTTTAACTCGATCAGTAATTTTAAATTTAACCTTATAATTACCATTAGGCATCTTAAGTTTTAATTGAATTTTGGCCATAACACCTACTTCGTAAATGTTATCAACATTAATATCGATTAAATTAGGATCTTTTTGAATTATTAATACGACATTTCCACCATACATTTTCTCAGCTTGTTCTAAAGCTAAAATTGAAATTTCACGACCAACTTCGATTCGGAAATCAACATGTGGTAATGGTACTAAGCCTCTAATGGCTATGGCAGGTAAAATAATTTTGTTTTCTTCCATAGTTAATTATTCTCCTTTCATGAATTGAAGGAAAGTCCTTCGAGCATATATTATATCATTTTTTGGCACTTTTGCAAGCGGTTTGCCAAAATATCTTAAAAAGATAAAAAAAGCCTTTTTCAGGCTTTAATTATTTAACGTATTTAGCATTTTTTAATAAGAAATTAATTAAATTATCATAAGCTAAATTAGAAAAAGCTCTTTGGAAGTCGTCTTGAGAAATCTTTTTCTTGTCATCTTTTATATTTAAGAATGCTCTAATTTCTTCTTCTTTTGGTTCTAGTTTTTCAGCTTCAATTATTTTAGACATAACTTCTGAGAAAATAGCATTTCTCTTACCTTGATTATAAGTTTCAGTTTCAAATTTTTCTTTATCAGTACCCATTAATGATAAGAATGTTTCAAATGGAATATTGTAGCGTTTTGCTTGATCTTCATATTGTTTGCGCATTTGATTTACACGACTATTAATTAAAGATTCAGGCATATCAATAACTGTATTATCGAGAATTTTATTAATTAATTCATTTGTTTGACGATCTTTTTCAGCTACTTCTTTACGAGACTTTAATTCTTTTTCTTCATATGCTCTTAATTCTTCTTTTGTAGTTACATCTTTAATATTTAAAGTTTTAATGAATTCTTCATCTAATTCTGGTAATACTTCAGTTAAAACTTGATGAATAGTAACAACAAATTTAGCATCCTTACCAGCTAATTCAGCAGCTTGATATTGTTCTGGGAATTTAACTAAAACATCTTTGGTTTCGCCCTCTTTCATTCCTACCATTTGAGTTTCAAAGCCAGGAATGAATTGGTTTGAACCAATTTTTAATTCATAATCATGAGCTTCGCCACCTTCAAATGGTTTGTCATCTACATAACCTTTGAAATCAAATTTAGCGATATCACCTAAAGCAATTGTTTTATCTTCTTTTTGTTCTTTTTTAGCTTTTGGTCTTAATAAATTGTTAATAGCATTATCAACATCTTCAGCAGTTACAGTAGTATCAGCTTCTTTAACTTCAACTTCTTTATATTGTGGTAAATTAAATTCAGGTCTTACATCAAAAATTAAAGAAACTTTAAAGTCATGGCCTCTTTCAACCTTTTCTTCTTTGGCGATTTCAGGATAAACGCCACCAACAAATGTTTTGCTGTAAGTTTCATCCTTTAAAATTTCCATTAACTTGTTATTTAAAATATAATCTAATGCATCTTCATATAATGATTCTACACCATACATTTTTTCAAATATTTCACGAGGTGCTTTACCTTTTCTAAAGCCTTTAATAGTAACTTTTTCATTATTTTTGTTAAATGAGTAATCTAAAGCTTTTTCAAATTCGTCTTTAGTTACATCAAATGTAGCCTTTACACGACTATGATCTAATTTTTCAGTAATCATAATATTCATCCTTTCATATCAAAGCTAATTATACCATATTACGAAATGAATTGCAAAGTTTTTTCACTTAAAATAGGGAGTTATAACAACAAATTTATTATTTTTTTATTATATATTTAATTTGACATTACTTAAAAATAATAGGCAACAAAAGTTGCCCGTTAATTAACATATGTATTGTTTGTTTGTTCTTCATCGGTTGGTAGAATTATTTCTTCATCTTTATTATCATCATCCTGTTCTTCACTAACTTTTTCTTTTTTTACTTTTTTATTGATAGTTTTACGATAATTATAATAAGAACCACCAGACATACCGATTAAGAATACAG